>JAKMGP010000312.1 GCA_022424905.1 Akkermansiaceae bacterium
GGAGATTTCTCAAATTTCAACGCAGCGAGCACTCAATCGGCCCTTGATGGCGTAGATCTCGTTATCATCGGGCGCAGTCTTTCGAGTTCTGCATATGCCAATGGAAATGCTGACGGTTATAACGGCCTCGAAATTCCTGTACTGAATTTTACCAGCTATACGGCTCGGAATGCTGGTAATCGCATGGGATGGCACACTGGCTCGGCGACAAATAACAAGTCCGTTGCTGGAAATGAAACCACCATAACGGCGGCCGGTTCAAATCTTCTTGGGGTCCCCGCTGGAGCTTACGACTTATTCGATACCAACGTTGGTGGAGACTTCAATGGTCTCGGCACCGGAACCGCAAGTGTGGGTGGTGGAAATGTCCTTGCGACTATTGGTGGGGATATCCTAGCGGCTTATTGGGAAACTGGAGCTGCCCCCGGAGATCCAGCTTCTGCAGGAGTTGACACTTTTCCAGCTCCCCGCCTCCTTATGAATCTTGACGACGATCCTCGCCCAGCTGGAGAGTTCACTGCTCAGACTGCGTTAGGACTATCTCTAACTATTCAAACGATCGGTGATTTTGGTGGGTTGACCCCCGTCCCGGAGCCTTCTTCGGCCCTTCTTGGCCTCACAGGTCTTGGCCTGCTTTTCGTTCGTCGTCGGAAGTAAGCGTCCTTTTCAGAACCAAATTATCAAAGCGCAAGGTCTCATGACCTTGTGTTTTTTTGTTTTATCAGACTTCGGTTTACTGCTTTGCTGTCGTCCGAGATGCGCTTTGCCTTTGTCCTTCTAATGACCCTTATTGGTCTGAATGGCCAAGAGGTATGGTGGTCAATGCAGCCCCTTGAGCGTCCTGAGGTTCCGTCCGGGGCTGAGAAGGTAATTGTGGATCGGTTTATTCGGGCGAAGCAGAGGCAACTTGGGCTCACTTCTTCGGGTGCTGCAGAAAAGCGGGTTTTGGCGCGTCGTTTGGCTTTCGATCTTTGGGGAATGCCCCTTTCACCAAAAAGGATGGATACCTTCGTGCAAGACGAAAGGCCTGAGGCTTATCGGGAATTGGTGGATGAACTTTTGGCCTCGCCTCGATATGGTGAACGCTGGGCGCGTCACTGGCTTGATGTGGTTCATTTCGGAGAGACTCACGGATACGATAAAGACCAGCCCCGAAATCATGCTTGGCCTTATCGAGATTACGTCATCCGCGCATTCAATGAGGACAAACCCTACGCGGAATTTGTAAGGGAGCAGATCGCTGGAGATAGACTCTTGCCCCAGCGCCGTGACGGGATCGAGGCCACTGGATTTTTGGCCGCGGGGCCATGGGATCTCATCGGACATGCCGAGGTTCCCGAGAGTAAAATCGATGGAAAGGTAGCGCGTCATTTGGACCGCGACGATATGGTGACCGCAGTCATGACGACTTTCTGTTCGTTCACGGTGCAATGCGCCCAGTGTCACGACCATAAGGCGGATCCGGTCACGATGAAGGACTACTATTCCTTGCAATCGATTTTCGCTGCTCTTGATCGGTCCGACCGCGAGTATGATTTGGATCCGGTGGTCGTTCAAAAGCGCGAGAACCTGGTAGTGCAGATCTCGGCGAAGCAATCTAAGTTAACAAAAGTTCGAGCTGATATCGACGTCGCTAAGACCCCTGAGCTCAAGAAGCTCGAGAAATTGGTCACTGGGTCTGGGCAGAAACGATCAGATCGATATGGATACCACAGCCAGGTTTCGGCCAAACAGGATACGGTGAAGTGGGTGCAGGTCGATTTGGGAAATTCCTTGCCATTGGAGGAAGTGGAGATTTTTCCTGCGGATGAGTATGGATTCCAAGATTTTGGATTTCCCCATCGTTTCCGGGTCGAAGTTTCTGATGACGAGGAATTTGTTACCAAATCAATTTTAGCGGATCAAACCGAGGCCGACTTCTCCCGCCCAGGAGCAGGGCCTATCGTAATCAAGGGGCAGGGAAAGAGGGCTCGTTTTGTTCGAATAGTAGCAACTAAGTTGTGGAGTCGCCGTCATGCCGGAGGACCTTTGAGCAATGATTGGATCTTTGCTCTGAGTGAGGTGAAGGTGATTTCAAATGGCAAGTCTTTGATACCGAAAAAAGTAGAGGCTCTCGATTCCATCCAGGCTATGCCAAGGTGGGGACGTGCTAATCTGATTGATGGTAGAACTGGCACTGGGGTCACGAAAATTGATCCCAAGGAGAAGAAGAGGTATGATCACCTTCTGCAAAAACATGCGGGAAGCTTATTAAAAAAGGAAAAGCAATTTGCGGACGAGGTGAAAGCATTGGAGAGAGAGGTCTCGGCCCTCCCTAAACCTCAAAGGGTATATGCGGCCAATGTTCATCACGGAAATGGAAATTTCATGGGCCGCGGTCATGTGAATGGAAAGCCACGAGAGATACGGATCCTGGATCGAGGTGATGTGACTAGCCCACTTGATGTAGTAGGGCCTGCTCCGGTTCCCGGAATTGTGGAGGGCGTAAATTCATTCGATCTCCCAGCGAATCACTTGGAAGGAGATCGCAGGGTCGCGTTGGCCAATTGGGTGGTGCATCCCAAAAATAAGCTCACTTGGCGAAGCATTGTTAACCGGGTTTGGCAACAGCACTTTGGAGTTGGGCTGGTTGAGACCGCCAATGATTTTGGCCGGATCGGTGAAAAACCAACAAATCCCGAATTACTCGACTGGTTAGCGGTTGAATTTCGTGATGGTGGTGGGTCATTAAAAAAACTTCATCGTATGATTCTTCTGAGCGAAACCTATCGTCAAAAAAGCTCGGGACATTCTCAAAATGCTTCAGTAGATGGCTCGAATCGATTTCTCTGGAGGCAGAATCGAAGACGTCTTGAAGCGGAGGTGGTCCGTGACACCGTCCTTACGGTGGCCGGAAAAATGAACCTCAAAATGGGAGGCCCGTCCTTTCAGGATTTTATTATTGAGAAGCCTCAACACTCTCCGCATTACCAATATCACAAAGCAGATCCTGATGATCCGGCGACTCATCGCCGTTCTATTTACCGTTTTCTGGTTCGGTCTCAACCCCAGCCATTTATGGATGCTCTAGATTGTGCTGACCCTTCCTTGTTGGTTGATAAAAGGAGTGAAACGACGACTTCGTTACAAGCTCTTGCGATGTTGAATAACCGTTTCATTCTTCGTATGGCGGAACACGTTGCGGTTGATCTTAAAAAGGAGGAGCACCCCGTGGAGAAGTTAATTACACGTTCCCTCGGGAGGCCCGTAAGACTAGAGGAACGAGGCCTTTTAGAGAGCTATGCTAGTTCCCATGGTATGGCGGCTTTGGTCCGATTGGTTTTTAATATGAGTGAGTTTTCCTACGTGGATTGAAGCGATGACAAACCGACGTGATTTTTTGTGGCAATCCGGTGGCGGCCTCGGAGGGGTCGCCTTGTCCTCTCTTCTTGGAGGTGAGGCCCGGGGTGGCGGAGTTTTGCAAGAAGCTCATCATCGGCCCAAGGCGAAAAGGGTGATCCAGCTCTTCATGGCTGGTGCGGCGAGCCATCTTGATCTCTTTGATTACAAGCCAGAGTTGGTTAAGCGACACGGTGAAAAATCAGATTTCGGAGAGCATGTGGAAGCCTTTCAAAATGGTCTAGGTCCTTGGAAAAAACCGGTGTGGGACTTCGCGCCGCATGGGGCTTGCGGTAAGTTGCTGGGAGAGACCGTCTCGCCCTTGGGCGAGGTGGTGGATGAAATGGCCTTTATTCATAATATGACAGGAAGGACCGGAGTTCATAGCCAGGCAACCTACCTGCAGGCTACGGGTTTTGATCGTCCTGGATTTCCAGGAATGGGGTCGTGGGTGAGTTATGGGTTGGGAAGCCTAAACGATAATCTACCCACTTTTGTGGTTCTTCCTGATCATCGAGGATATGCTTCAAATGGTCCCAAGAATTGGGCTTCGGCCTTTTTGCCGACGGTTCATCAGGGAACGATCATCCGTCCGGGAACGAGTGAGCCGATTACCCATCTTTTCCCTCACGAGAGTGCAAAATATCTTACGCCACAGGCTGAGAAAGATGCCGGAAGCTTGCTTGGCAAATTGAATCGGCAATATGCGGAACAACGTTCTGGCGATTCGCGTTTAGAGGCTCGGATTCAAAGCTACGAACTGGCGGCACGAATGCAACTGGCCGCGCCTGAAGCACTCGATCTCTCCGGTGAGCCGGATTATATCAAGTCAATGTATGGCCTTTCATCTGATGGTACAAAGTGGCCGAAGGAAATTAATTGGAAGGAAGAGGCCGATGCCTTTGGTCGTAAGTGCCTTTCTGCGCGTCGCCTTTTGGAGCGAGGAGTAAAGTTTGTGCAGATCTGGTCGGGCAATGACAACGGCTTTCCCCGGCGTAATTGGGATAGTCACGAAGATATCGAACGTGAACATGGGCCTCTTTCGCGTGGCATGGCAATTGGAACAGCCGCCCTCATCAAGGATTTAAAACAACGCGGAATGCTCGAAGATACCGTGATTCTTTGGACTACTGAATTTGGGCGTATGCCTTCAACGCAAGGAAGCAAAGGGCGTGATCATAACCCTCACGTATTCACCAACTGGCTTGCTGGGGGTGGGGTGCGCGGCGGTGTCACTCATGGCGAGAGTGATGAATGGGGGTACAAACCAGCGGACCGGGAAAATCCTACGCAAGTGTATGATATTCATGCCACCATTCTTCATTTACTTGGGATTGATCACGAGAAATTGGTATTTCGTAAGGACAGTATTGATCGCCGTTTGACCGACGTTCATGGCAAGGTTATCCAAGAAATCCTCGCTTAGGGTCTTTGGTGGTCTTCGCAAAATGAATAGTTTCATTTCTCGACAAAGAACCGCTTCTTGTCCTGTATTAAACTTAGTTATGAACCGAAGAAAATCACTTGCCGCCCTTTCGGGTGGCGCTGCTACTGCCGCCGTTTTTTCTGCTCTGGGAGCACAAGTTAGAGCTGCTGAAGAAGATGCGGCGAAAGCCGGGGCCGAGTTTAAGCACTCAGTTTGTCATTGGTGCTTTGGAAACATTCCGCTTGATCAGTTCTGCGTGGAGGTAAAGAAGATGGGGATTGAGTCGATCGAGATCCTTTTTCCTAATCAGTGGGAAACTGTTGCCAAGCACGGACTTGAATGCGCGATGGGCCGTCCTCGCCCAATCAAAGGAATTGGTGGGATTGGAACCTCGTTTGAGAAAAAGGAAAATCACGACACGCTCGTGAAAATTTATGAAGAGATCATTCCTCTCGCAGCTAAAGCCGGGAATGTTCCTCAGGTGATCGCTTTCTCTGGAAATCGCCGCGGTCTTACGGATGAAGAGGGTTTGAAAAACTGTGCCGAGGGGGTGAAGCGAATCATGCCGATTGCCGAGAAGCACAACATTACAATTTCGATGGAGCTTTTAAACTCAAAGAAGGATCATAGGGATTACCTTTGCGATCGCACCCAGTGGGGCGCTGATCTGGTCAAGGAAGTCGGCTCCGAGCGCTTCAAGCTTCTGTATGATATCTATCACATGCAGATTATGGAGGGCGATTGCATTGCAACCTTTAGTAAGCACATTGATTCCATTTCTCACTTCCACACTGCAGGTGTCCCGGGACGTAATGAGATCGATGATACTCAGGAATTGAACTATGTGGGCATCTGCAAAGCCCTAGCGAAGCTGGGTTACAAAGGATATCTCGGTCAGGAATTCAGACCGAAAAATGATCCTTTGACCTCTCTCAAGCAGGCCATCGATATCTGCACGGTTTAGAAAATCTAGAGTTACAAAAAGCCTCTGGAATCATTTTCCAGGGGCGTTTTTGTAGAGGGATGCCCCTGAGGGCGGCGATCGATTTCCCTTGAGCTGATTTCGATAGCTAGAGAATGGCCGCTTTATTGTTGTTCGGTAATCTCAATCTTTCGAAAGGAGATCGACATGTCGCGATTCCCGTGAAGTTGAAGGCCGAGGGGGCCTTTTTTAATCGCGGTTTTTGAATCATAGGTGACTCCTTTAACCCCGTTGAGCCAAGTGTGATACGTGCTTCCTTTTACTACAATCTTAAGAATATTCCAATCTTTAGGTTTCACAGTGGCAATCGCTTCTTTGCCTTCGACAGGGTAGCCTTTTCCCGGAATGTAGGGAGAGGCGGTTAGGTCACGCTTTAGGGAGCCGGAGATGCCGATCTGGATTTGATCGTGGTTTTTTTTCAACATCACACCTGAGTCGATGGTGCCATGACCGAGTTTGTATTCCAGAGTGAGAGTGAAGTCTTGGAATTCTTTAGTGGTCCAAAGAACAGAGCCTCTTTTTTTTGGGCCAGACTGACAGTGAAGAACGCCATCTTTGGCGGTCCAGTAAGCAAAGTCGCCCTTGGCATCTGATTTCCAGCCAGTGAGGTCTTTGCCATTGAATAAAGAATCGCTGCCAAAGGCCGTGAAAGTAAAAAGCAGATAGAGGAAAAATCTCATAGAACAAGCATACGCAGCTTAGGAGTTGGCCTTTCGTTTTCTTGTGATTCTCCTATAAAGACCGCCGGTCATTCTCTCACACGATGTGTGGCGTCGGTAATGGGCGAAGAGCTAAGAATCTATCTTAAGGTGCTTGTTGCAGAACTTCAGCTGGAGATCGATCCAGTTCTCGCCTTTTTTCACTTGGGGAAGTTTGTTACGCGGTCCGCCATAGGCTTCCACCGGAATGCCCAGCGATTTTGCTTTGTCCCGAATGAGTTCAAGTTGCTTGGGTGGATGAATGAAGTCGCGGGGTCTCGCGTTCGAGTAGAGGAAAAGTGGAGCTTCACCCTTGTCCATAAAACCTAGCGCGAAGTCTTTTGTGCCGATCGGCTGCATCACGCCAACGACCACACCGGGACGTGAGCTCAATTTATCGATGGGGTCTTTTGCTTCCGGGTCTGCAAGGTCATCGTGATAACCGAGAAATTGGCTGATGAGAGCTCCGGCCGAGACTCCTCCACAAGCCAGTTGGTTTGGATCGATATTCCAACTCTTTGATTGAGACCGCACAAATTTTACGGCTCTTCCGCAATGATCCACGATATCGCGATATTCCATGTCTTTACCGAGGAAGGGATAGTTGCAGCTCACGACAGCATAACCGGCTTTTTGATATTTTTCTAAGGTGGGACGGCCATATTTTTCAATCTGGTTTTTATCCCCGTTACGGAAACCCCCGCCATGGAACCAAACGAAGATGGGCGCGGGTTTTTTCCCCTTTCTGAGCGCGGGATAGAAATCGAGAGTGTTTCGCTCGTGCTTCGAATCATACTTGAGATTGCGGACCGTTTCCGCGTGGAGTGAGATGGTTAAAAGGGCGAAAATTCGAAGGAATTTCATGG
>JAKMGP010000055.1 GCA_022424905.1 Akkermansiaceae bacterium
GGTCAGCCTCATCGTAAATCCTAAAATAGAGACCTGAATTGCCTCCTTTTTCGTGCTTATACTCAAAGTCGAAAACAAAGTCCTTGTAATCATCCTTGAGCCACAAATAGGAACCGTAACGCGTCCATCCCTTCTCGCCGGGCCTTGGCTCCAGGTAAAGTGAGCCATCTTTCTGGATCTTCCAATTACCGGTAGTCTCAATCTTCGAAAGGTCTTTTCCGTCAAAAATCGTCGTGAACCCGTCCGCTGCGCAGGACAGGAGAGTGCAGACAAACAATAGAGTTAAGGTGGATGCTAAAATTCTCATAGAAGAGAGGTCTTATCACAAAAAGATACCCAATAAAACAATAACGTTGGGCCTTAAGCCCTTTATGCCCCAGCTCAGACACCGCAATCAATTTCCCCTGTGTAATACGGCAAGAGATTCTTTAACTTCTAAGAGGAGCACTCTTGAACCTTTTTCATGACGTCTAAGGAGTAATATTTACACCCTTTCTCAAGGCCCTATCATCTCGACAAATGACTCATCGTTTTGCCTTTCAAATCCTCACAGCCATTTCACCGCTCCTAATCACAATTTTTTTAGTCAATAATTCTCAGGGTGCCGAGAAGAGACATCGCGCCGCCTATTATAAAAACGGCGAGATCCACGTAAATATTCTTGGCACTCCCGAAGTCAAACCAATCACTAAGGGTCACTGGGATTTTAAACCCTCTTGGTCAAAGACCGGAGACAAGCTCGTCTTTTTTCGGCGCCTCGTGAATACAAAAGAGGTCAGTAATTGGAAAACGGCAATCTGTATAATCAATGCGGATGGCACTGAGTTTCATGAGCTCACCGACGGAACGCATACCGACTTTAATCAGACATGGACCCGCGATGGAAGGAATACCCCAATCTGGAATCGTCGCACTCCGGGTAGTCAACGATATCGCGTTTTTGCCAGCAAAATCGGGGCGAAGCCTGGCCAAGAAACAGCCCTTACTCCGAAGGAGTTCAATACTTGGGCTTTCAGCTGTCTCAAAGATGGTCGAATCCTCGTCCGCGCAAACCCACCGAAGCAAGGACCGGGATATTACCTGATGTCTCCAAACCTTGACGGCATACCGAAGTATGAACGTATACAGTGCGAACTCGACAAAGGGGGAATCCTCGCTCGTATCAGCCTTTCCGTAGATGAAAAGCGAGTCTGTTTCGAATATCAGAACGGATTTAAAAAATCCGTTCATGGTCGTACTCTTTATTTTGCTGACTTCAATGTGAGCAAACCTGCGATGACAAACTTCAAACCTTTCGCAAACGAGGAAGGAAAAAAAATCTGGTTTGCCTACCCGCGTTGGACACGCGACCAATCAGAAATCGTCTACCATGCAGGTCGAAAACTCTTTCTCTATACTCCTGATAAAGGCACGACCAAACAGATTTCCACTGACAATCAATCCGACTACCGTTATCCCCATGGCGAAGCGACTCCAAAGTAAGTTATTTCAACCCCAAAGCCTTCGCTAGCTATTGGACATGAGTTCGATTTTTCACATCAACTCTAGTGATGGCACAACTCCAAAAATTTCTGGACCGCAAGCATTTGGAGAGCTCTAAATACCTTCTTCTAAAACTAACATCCGGCCGCGAGATATTTTAATGAAGATAGTTTTTGCCTACATAAGTAGACGATAGCGATCAGCTCTACTATGTGATAACCAAAGAGACGATTAGCCCCACTTCGATTGGTTTATTATTCGGTTTCAATAATCTGGATGCTTATGTTATTAAACTTGTCCAAATGCGACTTCAACCCCTTCACGCCAAAAGCAATTTCTTAGCAGTCAGAATGAATAGGACTCTTACTTTACTTTTCTGCGGGCTAATAATTTCCAGTTTCACAGGGATACTCCCCGGTCAGGAGGATTTGGGTAAAATCCAGAAAAGAAGCTACTCATTCAAGGAGGCTGGTAAGGATATCGAATACGCGCTCTATGTTCCTTCCGGCTACAAGAAGGCTAAGCCAGCGCCCCTCTTGGTTCTACTACACGGACTTGGAAGTAATCCCCAACAAGTGATACGCTATCAGGGCATCACCGCGGAGGCCGAGAAAAGGGGCTATATTGTTGTTGCGCCCTACGGTTACAATGAGAGGGGTTGGTATGGTAGCCAGGGTAAGGGAAGCGGAGGTCTTCTCGGGGGGCGTGCCGACGATCCAGAGAACCTCGGGGAGTTGAGTGAAAAAGATGTCCTCAACGTTCTGGGGATCGTGCGTAAGGAGTTTAATGTCAATTCGGCGCGTATTTACCTCGCAGGGCACTCAATGGGCGGAGGAGGAACGATTCATCTTGGGGCAGCCTATTCTGATATTTGGGCAGCACTTGTCCCAATGTCACCAGCTTATATGGGTAGTAGCGACATCCTTGAAAAGATTATAGCGCCGATGATGGTCGTCACTGGTGATAAGGACACCACCGTTCCTGTTCAGATGGTCCGTCCTTTCGCCCGGAGGATGAAAGAGACGAACGCCAAGCATGTTTACAAGGAGATCGCCGGAGGCAACCATGGAACGACATTTTACCGGAACCCCGAACTGATGGCCGAAATTTTCGATTTCTTGGATGGTTGCAGCCTACAGGTTGAAGAAGGTGATGAATTACCGCAAGAGCCGCTGAGAACCTTTACCAATAAGTCTGGCAGAAAGATAGAAGCCAGGATCGTCAGTAGCGAGGGCGCAAAGGTAACTATTGCACGCAAAGACGGAAAATCCTTCACCATTCCTTTAAGTTCGCTTAGCGAGGCTGATCAGAACTACATCCAGACCTGGGTTGCGGAGTCAGCGACTGAGCCCTGAGGGTGATCTTGCAGGCGCAAGATTCTGAGTAAGGAGACTTATCCAGATTTCCGGTTGGTCTCGTCGTAATTAATCAGCCGCTAAGTTGGCAACAAGATTCCTAGGAACCAATGCCCTCCAACGAAGAAATTACTTTCGCGCAAATTCTGTGGGATTTTCATAAGATTGATCACCCTCTAGAAAAAGCAGACTTAATTCTAGGTTTGGGAAGTTATGACCTACGTGTCGCGGATCACTGCGCAAAACTTGCTCTTGAAGGATTTGCGCCCCGAATTCTTTTCAGCGGTTCTCAAGGGAATTTCACCCGCGGTAAGTGGTCAAAATCTGAAGCCGAAATGTTTACAGATCGAGCGATCGAAGCGGGAGTCTCGACAGACTGCATTCTCATCGAATCGGAAGCAACTAACACCGGCGAAAATGTCCGCTTCGCGCGTCGATTGCTTGACGCAAAGGGAATTGAAGTTACCTCCGTCATTCTTGTCTCCAAGCCAAACATGAACCGT
>JAKMGP010000085.1 GCA_022424905.1 Akkermansiaceae bacterium
TGGAAGACGCGGGCTTTTTTGCCATCCTTTGATTTGTAGTGGCGAGTCCAAGTAGAAGGGCTTGGCTTCTTCTTGGGATCTGCTTCGGCCTCTTTTGTCATCCCATTGAGAGGCTGGCTCGCAGTAAGGACAGTAAAGGTATCATCGGGAATTCCAACATAAGCTCCAGCCATGCAAAGGGCATTGTCACCCACTCCACGGAGGATGAGATTATCTTTCTGGTCCTTGGTTAGCTGAATCTGGGTCGCCTGCTTATGATTCCGGCCGTAGTGCCCAACCCAAGTGTTCCCAAGGATTTGGTGCCCGAAGCCTTTCTCGTATTCCTTGCCACCATATTGGAAGTCAAATTTTGAATAAGTTTTCCCTTTTGGAATTTTGAAAGCGTGAGACGAAGTCCGAAGTCCAACAACTGGGCCCCCGCGCTCCACATAATCCGCGATGTGCTTCATCTGGTCATCGGGCAAGTCGAGGAAACGGGCAAAAATTACCATTAGATCTGCGTCCTTGAGAGCTTCCAGCCCATGAATGTCTGAGGCGCCAGCATCAATGTGGCCATTCGCATCGACTCCAAAAAGAACCGTCGTTTTAAATCCCTGATGTTGGGCTAAGATACGGGCTAAAGCGGGACAGGTTTCCTCAGCACGATACTCATGATCGGATGCTACAAAGACGATGTGTTTCCCTTTTCCAGGGCCATCACCACCCTGATAGGTGATCTGACCAAGAACCGGAACAAGGCTGAATATAAAGAAGTAAATAAATTTCATGGGCCATTCTTACGTTAAAGAATAAGGCATTCTCACAAGCAGATTAAATTGATTTTTCTGTCGCAACCTCTCCGGCTCGTCCATTTTGCCGTCCTACAAAAAATAACCAATCTTTATGAAAAAATCACTTCTACTCATCTGCTTTCTCGTAATCCCAAGCTTCGGCGATCATCACAGGGAGGATCAAAAAGAAAGAGCTGGGCTTCCCGCCGGCCTTCCTTCCGGATCAAATCCAACCGCGCTTGAAAAAGCTGGATTCAAATCCCTCTTCACTGGCAAGAATCTCACTGGCTGGAAAAAGGTCGGCGGCACCGCGAATTACGAAGTGAAGAATGGTGCGATCCGCGGGTTTGGAAATAAAATTAGAGGAAACACCTTTTTGCGCACCACAGAAGAATACGGTGACTTTATCTTTACCTTCCAATTTAAGTTTATCGATAAATCAGGCAACTCAGGCTGTATGTTCCGGGCCTTTCAGAAGGGTGGAAGTCCTGATGGTCGAGTCACCGGTTACCAGTGCGAGCACGACAATTTTAAGAATGGGACACGCGCTTGGACTGCTGGTATTTACGATGAAGCCCGTCGTGGATGGCTAGATCCCAACAAAAAAGCTTCGGCTGAAGTAAAAGACGCGTTCACCAAACAAGGCAATCGCCTCTTCAAGTGGGATGGCTGGAATACCGTCGTGATAAAGTGCAAAGGTAGGCACATTGAAACCTACTTGAATGGTGAAAAGCGCGCTGACTTCACCGACACCGATAAGAAGAATGCCGACCTCAAAGGATTCTTTGCGCTTCAGGTCCACGGTGGACCTTCGGGTGATCTTCTCTGGAGAAACCTCTATCTGAAGGAGCTCTAGAAACACTTATTTTCAAACCTCCACTGCTTACTTTAGAAAATCAGAGTGCCCCGCGGGATTTCTTTGCCCAGACTCCAACACAATGAAACGTCGCCGCTTTACCCTTATAAGTTCTCTCACCTTGGCCTCTGGAAATGTTCTCAAGGCAGCTCATACGAAGCAAACGGAGGTCCTTTCGCTCGGACTTCTGACCGATGTCCACTATGCTGATAAAAAAACTCAGGGCACGCGGGCTTATCGCGACAGTCTTCTGAAGGGCAAGGAGGCGGCCGAATTCTTCAAGTCAGAGAAGCCAGCTTCGATTATTTGCCTTGGCGATCTCATCGATGCTGCCCCGTCGGTGGAAACCGAAATTTCATATCTCACTGCAATTTGCAAGGTTCTCAATGTCACCGGGATTCCAAGATATCACGTCCTCGGAAATCATTGTGTGGCCACCCTCAACAAAGAGGAATTTTTTAAGAATGCCGGATCGGCCAACAAAGAAGGTCACTATTCCTTTGATCTTAAGGGAACCCATTTCGTCGTCCTCGATGCTTGTTACAATTCCAAGATGGAGCCCTATGGCCGAAATAATTTTGTTTGGCATGATTCCAATATGACTCCGGAGGAAATCGCGTGGCTGAAGAAAGATCTCGCAGAAACCAAACTCCCGACCGTAGTTTTTACCCATCAACGTCTCGATGTTGACCGCCCAAATAAATATGCCATCAAACAATCCGTTAAGGTACGAAAGATCTTTGAGGATTCCAAAAAAGTGCGTGTGGTGTTCCAAGGGCATAGCCATAAAAAC
>JAKMGP010000102.1 GCA_022424905.1 Akkermansiaceae bacterium
ACTCGCCCAAGGCACTGGAAATGGCGATAGCGGACAATCATTTGACGTTTCAGCAGCGAGTGGGGCCCGCTACATCGGCCTTCAGCTTGTCAGCAACCACGGTGGCTTTCGCGTGGGATTCGGCGAGGTCGCCTTTACCACGAAGATTCCTACTGGGGCCCCTTCCGTCGTTACGCTCACTCCAACCACAGTCACCTTCTCAAGTGCTACCATTCGGGGAAACCTTATTGAAGTAGGAACCAGTTTGCCCACCATAAGTCTTTATTGGGGACCATCTGATGGAGGAAGCAACCCAGCAGCTTGGGCCAATAACAAAGATCTTGGGGGCCAAGCAGATCCCGGGGAATTCTCATCTATTCTAAACGGCCTACAACCTAACACCACCTACTTTTACCGCGCTTATGGAGCAAACGCTCAAGGCGAGGATTGGGCATCTTCCAGCGAAAGCTTCACGACGGCCTCCGCACCTCCCACCGTAGAAAACCTCGCCGCAAGTAACATCATGGGCACTAGCGCCACTATTGGGGCCATTGTCAACTCGACCGGCGGGGAAATACCCACCGTAGTTATCCATTACGGAGATAATAATGCCGGCACAGGCAATTGGGATTCGCAACTCGACCTAGGATTACAGACCAGCTCCGACAGCGGGGTCATCTCAGACCTCGCTCCAGGAACAACCTACTTTTTCCGAGCATCCGCTACTAATTCTGCGGGGACCTCATGGGCCCCTTCAACCACTACCTTTTCCACAACGGACGTCAATCCACCGACGATCACCAACTCACCTGCAAGCCGAATCAACGGCACCTTCGCAACCCTAAACGGAGAAGTGAGTGATGCCGGCGGAGATCCCCCAACCGTCACCATTTACTATGGAACGACTGACGGAGAATCTACTCCAGAAAACTGGCAGCTTTCCGTTCCTGGCGGTAACCAACCCGGCTCATTTTCCCGCCTTATTTCTAACCTTCAACCCACGACGAAATACTACTTCCGCGCCTTTGCGCAAAATGCCGCAGGCAGCAATTGGGCCTCAACCTCCCAGACTTTCACGACGCCGGCTTTCACCCTACCTTCAGTCGTCATTAACGAAATCCATTACGACGAAGATGACAAAACGATTCGATCCGAGTTCATCGAACTATTCAACCCCAGTAACGATTCTGTTAATCTCTCTGGCTATTATTTTTCCAGCGGAATTGATTTCGAATTCCCAGCCGGGACCATCCTTCCGGCAGGAGGCTACTTGGTCATCTCGGAAAATCCAGCGACCATGCTATCTCATTTTGGATATTCGGAAGCGCTGGGACCTTTCGCGAACGGATCCTCTCTCAAGAATTCGGGGGAACGGATCACTCTTCGTAATCCCGCCGGAACCACCATCGATGAAGTTGATTATCAACTCGGCTTTCCCTGGCCTACCGTAGGAGATGACATCGGCACCCCGCAAGTTAGCCCTTCTATCGAATTGACCAATCCTCTCCTCGATAACGATCTTGGAGGAAGCTGGCGAGCGTCCGGGTTTCCTGCCGCCACCTCAAACAGCGGAGGAGGAGGAGGCCCCGTTAACTACATCGCCAATACCGCAACCTGGAAATATCTCGACGACGGGAGCAACCAAGGAACCTCATGGCGCGCCAGCGAATTTGACGACTCAAGTTGGAGCAGTGGCCCCGCTGAACTTGGCTACGGAGATTCTGACGAGGTTACAACCGTGAATTCTGGACCCGCGGGAGGCCGCTACGCCACCACCTACTTCCGAGGTTCAACCAACATTCCTGATCCTTCCACCTTCGTGAACTTTACTATCTCGGTCACCTACGACGATGCCTACGCCATTTACGTAAATGGCACGGAAGTTGCCCGTCATGCCGGCCTCACCAACAATGCTCCCTTCGACGAATACGCAGACAATACCGTTGGTAATAATGCCAACGATACTCTGACTATCCCCGCAAGTGCGTTTGTTCCAGGAACCAATATTATCGCAGTTGAGATCCACCAAAGCAGCAGTGGCAGTAGTGATATCAGCTTCGCCCTTTCCCTCACCGGAGAAATCTCAGGTGGAACTCAGGGCAGTTTTGCTCCCACCCCTGGCGTAGCCAACCGATCTTACACGACGGCCGTGCCACCTCAGGTTCGGCAAGTCAATCATCTCCCTAAGGAGCCAACCTCAGGCCAAGCCGTCGTGGTTACAGCCAAGATCTCCGACCCCGACGGCGTCGGTTCAGTAACCTTGCAGTATCAAGTCGTGAATCCAGGCGACTACTTCTCCCGCTATCTCAAGTTCAACAGCAACGGAACCTCTAATGAAGACCCCCGCTACGAAGACCCTGACGAATGGAACGAGGTCATCATGACCGACGATGGAACGGGTGGGGACGCCCTCGCTTTCGACTCTATTTTTACGGTCACATTACCCGCTACGCTACAAACAAATCGTCGCCTGATTCGTTATCGAATTCTGGCCAGCGACAATCCCGGCGCCGAAATCACAGTGCCCTATAAGGATGATCCCCAACCTAATTTTGCCTACTTTATTTATGATGGGACTCCCGACTGGAGCGGTTCCATCCGTGGAGGGGACGCAGCTGTGAACTACCCGGGTTCGTTGATGTCGAGTATTGCGACCTACTTCCTCCTGAGCAAAAACACTTGGGTCGATGACTCCCAGTTCGGGGGATACGGAGGCTCGGAATACCTTTGGCCCGGCACCATGGTCTATGACGGACGGGTTTACGACCACATTCAATACCGCCCCCGTGGTGGCGTTCACCGTTACCAGTATGGCAAAAATTTCTGGAAATTTGATTTCGGTCGTGGCCAACGATTTGAAGCACGCGATCGCTACGGTAAAAAATATTCGCAGCCTTGGGATAAACTAAATTTTTCATCACTCGTCCAACAAGTGAATTTCAATCATCGCGGCGAGCAAGGTTTGTTCGAAGGGGTAGGATTCAAACTTTTTGAACTCAGCGGAGTAGAGGCATGCAACACACACTACGCTCAATTCTATGTTATTGATCAAGCCAGCCCGACTGGAGCAAATCAATACGAAGGCGACTACTACGGCCTCTATCTCGCCATCGAACAATTAGACGGCCAGTATCTTGATGAGCACGACCTTCCCGACGGTAATCTTTACAAAATTGAAGGGCATAGCGGTAGCTCTAACAACCAAGGCCCAACCCAAGTTGATAACCGCAGTGATGTTAGCAGTTTCATCAGTGGCTATCGAAACAGAACGCCAACCGCTCAATGGTGGGAAGACAATCTAGATATTGAAAAGTATCTCAGCTACCGAACCATTGTCGAAGGCATCCATCACTACGACATCGCCTACGGTAAAAACTATTTCTACTATCATAATCCGGAAACCTCCAAATTCGAAGTGCACCCATGGGACCTCGACCTTACCTGGGCGAATAACATGTATGGGAATGGGAACCATGATTTCAAATCAAAGGTCGCGCAAAACCCGGCTTTCAACACCCGCTACCAGAATCGCGTCCGCGAAATCATGGACCTCCTCTATAACTCAGATGAAGGTTATAAATTAATCGATGAAATGGTGAAAGACGTTTGGACTCCGGGAGCCCCTTCCCTAGTCAGCGCCGATCGTCGTCTATGGGATAACAACCCACGGATCAATCACCCCGACCGCTATTACGACGTCGCCTCTGATAAGGGCTTCGGAGGAATGGTTCAGGGCGCTAAAAACTACATTGTCTCCCGCGGAAGCTGGATGGAAAGGAGCCTCCTCACCCAAAACAATAGTATTCCAACCACTCCAATCCTAACTTACTCAGGGGCAGCTGGATTTCCTAGTAATGGACTGCTTTTCACCTCCAGCAACTACAACTCAGCTACTTCGTTTGCAAAAATGGAATGGCGAATTTCCGAGATCTACGATCCCACCACAGCAAACTATGTTCCTGGAGATCCTTATCTCTATGAGATCGAAAATCCTGACACATCAGGCGAATTGACCTCCTTCGATTCGGACTACCTCTTCCCGACAATTTCAGCCAGACCCGGCCAAACCTATCGTGTTCGGGTCCGCCATCAAGACACCGCTGGTCGTTGGAGTCACTGGTCGGAACCCGTCGAATTTATGGTTTCATCTCCAGACATCAGCCTCTTCGTCAACAATCTACGCATTACCGAAATTCACTACCACCCGGCCCCAGCCAGTGCCACGGAACAAGCTATGGGATGGACTGACTCAGATTTCGAATACCTCGAGCTTCAAAATATTGGAACGACTCCCATCAATATGGCCGATGTTCGCTTTACCAAGGGGATCGACTTTGATTTTTCGCCGGAGACCATCATTGAACCAGGGGCTTTTCTCCTCATCGTAAAAAACCAGGCAGCATTTGCTTCACGCTACGGAGCCGGGCTTCCAATCGCCGGCGAATGGGATCTCAACGACAAATTAAGTAACGGCGGAGAGAACATCAGACTCTCGCTCGGCTCTGGCACCGCCATCATCGAGTTTGCCTATGATGACAATACCCCTTGGCCAACTTCTCCCGACGGAGGAGGCTCCAGCCTCACTCTCATCCTACCCACCGAAACCCTTCCCGCAGATCATTCAAACCCACTAGCTTGGCAAGCCAGTCAACAGACCGGTGGCACCCCTGGTGTTGCCGGGCCCGACACTTCAAACTTCGAGTTGTGGGCTCAGAGCATTGGCCTAGGCGCCGGAGCCTCCATGACCGGCGACAATGATAGCGATGGTATGAATAACCTTCTCGAGTATGCCTTGGACTCCGACCCCATGAGCGGTTCGAGCCATCGCCTTCCATCAGGAGCAACTGAGTTGATCGAGGTCGATGGAGTTACTGATCGCTATCTGACTCTCACGTTCCGACGGAATCTCGCTGCTCCCGAACTCACCTTTACCGTGGAGCTGTCCGACGACCTTACCGGGTGGAATGATAATACAGCCATCCCAGTTTTGGTAACCAACCATGGCGATGGCACCGCCACCGAAGTCTGGCGCGCGCCCCTCCCTTTAAACGAAGACTCCAGCCAGTTTGTCCGGCTTCGGGTTACGAACTAGTGAAGCATTAGCCCATCGGCATCAAAACACTCGCTAGCCAAACCACTGCGAATCCCACAACTCCCATCAGGGACAACATCACCGAGAAAGTCTTCAGAGTTTCGATCTCATTCATACCAGACATCTTCGAGACGATCCAAAACCCGCTGTCATTCATCCACGGTAAGGGTTTCGAACCACAACCGATCGCAAGCGCCACATAAACCGAATGGAACCCCAGCTCGGCCTCCAAAACTATAGGAGCAACAATTCCTACCGCCGTAATCATCGCTACAGTGGCCGAACCTTGCGCAAAACGAACCAAAGCTGTCAGGACGAAAGCCAGTAGTAGCACTCCACCTCCACTTCCCACAATCCCCGAAAGTTCGCTGCCAATTCCAGTGTCTTTTAAAACGGCTCCAAATGCCGCACCGGCCGCCGTTATGAGAATAATCACGCCACCGCTCGATAGCGCCTCGTTAATCACTTTTTTCAATTCGCAATATTTGGCAGCCAATATAAGTGCCATTCCCGCACCCAATGCCATTGCTATATTTTTTCCACTCACGATCTGAAGCGATTCTGGAAGATCTCCCTTCACTCCTAAAAAAGTGCCCAAACTAATCAGCACCAAGGGCAGAAGAATCGGCAGTAAAGACCAACCTAGCCCGGGTAATTCTTTCTGCTCCTCAAACTCAATTTGAGGAGCTTCAATCTCGCGATAGGTGATTTCAAACTTTCTGTTCGCCCAACGCGCATAACCATACCCCACCGAAATCGTCACCACTCCCAGCATCAACCCTGCCGGGATTAACACTCCTAAACTCACCTCAAGACGATCCGCAACTAACAGAGGCCCCGGGGTAGGCGGCACCAGCGAATGCGCCATACTCGCCCCCGCCACTACACTCAAAAGCGCAAGAAGATAGACCTTTGGATTCGTACGAGAAAAGGCTCGGACCAAAGGCAACATAAGATAAAAAACCGTGTCGAAAAACACTGGGATTCCGAGCACAAATCCACTTCCCAGAAAAGCGACTGGAGCCCGCTTCACGCCAAAAAGCGCAAGCAACCCTTTTACGATTCGTTCCGCCGCCCCACTCACTAAGAGGCACTGCCCAATGATGGCAGCAAGCGCGATCAAGATTCCAATCTTCCGGCAGCCCGTTCCAAACCCTTCCGCGACCCGATTCATCGCCTCCACACCTACCCCAGGTGTCAGGATCGATACCACGAAAGCTCCCATCAACAATCCAAGAAAAGCGTGCAACCGGAGCCATAAAATCGAAACAATCACCACCACCAAACCAACTAAGCAAATTTCAATCGATCCCATCTACCCACCCTCATCAATCCTTCCTCATCGAGCCATTCAAAAATTCCTCTCTTTCCCCCACACGCTCTTTCCTCCAATCTCGTCCAACACATGAGCCGCCTCTCACCCGACCAACTTCGCTCACATCGATTTTTCGCTCCGGACGATCTCCGTGCCTTCGGCCACCGTTCCCGGCACAAGCAACTCGGCATCAACGACGAAGAATACAAAGGGAAGCCCGTAATTGCCATTCTCAATACCTGGAACGACCTCCTCCCCTGCCATTCCCATTTCCGACAGCGGGCAGAAGAAATCAAACGTGGGATCTGGCAAGCCGGTGGTTATCCCGTCGAAATGCCAGTCATGGGCCTAAGCGAAACCTTCATGAAGCCCACTTCCATGCTCTATCGCAATATGCTCGCGATGGAGGTAGAGGAAACCCTGCGTGCCCATCCTGTGGATGGAGCCGTCCTTATGGGGGGATGCGACAAGACCGTTCCCGCTCTTCTGATGGGTGCCATAATGGTCGACACCCCCATCGTATTCATGCCTGGCGGGGCCATGATGCGGGCCTCGTGGCGTGGCAAACCTCTAGCCTCGGGGTCAGATGTCTGGAAATATTGGGCCGAACGCGGAGCAGGCAATCTTTCCTGCGAAGATTGGGAAGACTTCGAAGACCATATCACTCCCGGCCCCGGCCACTGCATGACGATGGGCACCGCTTCGACTATGACGTCCATCACCGAAACCCTGGGACTGACTCTACCTGGAGCCTCTTCCATCCCGGCGGTTCACGCTGCGCACTCACGCATGGCCGCAGCCTGCGGACTCCGCATCGTTGAAATGGTTTGGGAAGACCTCAAACCTTCCAGATACCTCACGCGTAAGTCCTTTGAAAACGCCATCACTGCTGACATGGCGATCGGCGGATCAACCAACGCCATTATCCATATTACCGCACTCGCGAAGCGCGCCGGCGTTGATCTACCACTTGAGCTTTTCGATGAAATTTCAGCCAAAACTCCCGTTCTCGCTAACCTGAGGCCGTCCGGGAAATATGTGATGGCAGATTTCTTTGATGCTGGAGGACTTCCCGCTCTTCTCAATCGTATTCGTGACCACCTTCACCTCGACACCCCCACCGTCTTTGGCAAGACAATTGGCGAATGCCTTGATGGGTCGGTAGTTTATAACGACGACGTGATTCGAACTCTCAACAACCCGATCGCCCAACAAGGCGGCACCGCAATTCTAGGTGGCAACCTAGCTCCCGATGGCGCCGTCATAAAAACCTCGGCTGCCACGCCAGAGTATCTGCATCACAAAGGACCAGCCGTCGTCTTTAAAGACTACCCCGACGTTCAGAGACGGATTCATGATCCTGCCCTCGGTATCACCGAAAAACATGTCCTCATCATGCAAAATGCAGGCCCCATCGGCGCTCCTGGAATTCCCGAATCTGGTATGCTCCCAATCCCAAAATACCTTCTCGAAAAAGGAGTGCGTGACATCCTTCGCATCTCTGACGCCCGAATGTCCGGTACTTCCTATGGCACCTGTGTTCTTCATGTCTCACCCGAAGCCGCTGTTGGTGGTCCACTCGCGTTGGTCAAAGATGGGGATCTCGTAGAACTTGATCTTACTTCCCGAAAAATCACTTTACACGTGAGCGAAGAAGACTTGGAAGAGCGCCACGCGGCCTGGACCCCACCCAAAAAACACTACTCGCGCGGATACGGAAAACTTTTTCAAGACGAAGTCACCCAAGCCAATGAAGGCTGCGACTTCCGCTTCCTTCATAACGATGGTTCCTGCACTCCCGACCCCGGTATCCACTAAAGTTCTAACATCATGCAAACCTCACCAGTTACTCCCGAGCAACTCAATTCTTCTGTCATTGCGGTCCCCCCTCTGGCCCGCGATGCCGAACTCAAAATCAACCGCGAGGAAAACAGAAAAATCATCCGTCATATTGAAGCCGGAGGCATCTCCACACTTCTTTACGGAGGCAATGCAAACTTCTACCACATCGCCCCCAGCGAATACGCAGAAGCCCTCGAAATCATCTCTACAGAAAGCGCAGAGAATACCCTTATTGTCCCATCCGTTGGTCCAGCTTATGGCACGATGATGGATCAAATCACCACTCTTCGTAACTTCAACTTTCCCACCGTAATGATTCTTCCTATGCAGGGCCTTACGACTGATACCGGCGTAGCCACTGGCTTTCGCAAGTTTGTCGAAACTCTGGGAAAACCAGCCGTTCTTTATATCAAATTTGAAGGCTACCTCGAACCAGAAACCGTCGCCGAACTCGTCAACGACGGCCTCGTTTCTTGGATCAAATACGCTATCGTTCG
>JAKMGP010000104.1 GCA_022424905.1 Akkermansiaceae bacterium
TTACCCGTAAATTAGGGACCAACCCAAGGTCCTGCGGAATCCAAGCAATCTTTGATCTCGCTGTTTTAAGAGCTTTCCCGGAAAGATTTTTTAACTCTTCACCATTCAAAATGATTCTTCCCGACGAAGACTCCAATCGACCATTCATCAGTCCGAGTAAGCTGGTCTTTCCACAACCACTCGGGCCGATCAAGCACACCTGTTCTCCCGGTCTGATCTCAAGGTCGATCGAATCGACCGCAACAACCGAATCGTAGGTCAAAGTCGCTGACTGAATTTTTAACATCAAAAAAGAGAGTGGGTCTCTCGACAAGAACACCACCCTTATCAAATTTACAAGTTTATCGGAGAACTAGCGCATCATCCCCAGCTCTTTTGCAACCTCGGCGATCCCCTCAAATTCACGATTCGAAGCTGGAATAAGATCATCTCGATTAAAGGCCTTTAGGACATCCTTATTAGTGCAGTCCACCAACACCTTCTGCAACCTGTCGATGAAACCTTCCCCAAATATTTCCTCGAGTGCAGGGTGAGCAGTAAGGTTATAATCGGCATAGTCCGGAGTTACCCAAATAATCGGAGCATCCTCCGCTTTGATGTCCCCAGCTGCCACCATGGAATCATACTTTTTATAGCTCAACACTCCCACATCTACCGATCCACCGGCAACCGCTCTAGCCGTGGCGTCGTGACCCCCAACGGTTTGAAACTGAATAGGCTTTGTGAAGAACTTGTCAGGCATCATGCCTGTTTCCTTTAAGATGAAGTATGTCGGCATGAGTCGCCCGGACGTAGAACTTTTCGAACCAAAGCTAAAAACGAGATCTTTAATTCCACTCGGAAATTCATCCGACTTAGTGAGCCCCGTTTCCTTGTTCGCGATCATATAACTCTTATATTTTGGATCCACATCTCCCTGCGCGATGGCACGTGCGCCTGGCACCGCCGAACGAGCTTGCACTCCAGTGTAACCTCCAAACCAAGCAAGATGCACTTCCCCATTCTTAAAGCGCTCAACCGCGGCAGGATAACTAGACGAAATCGAAAACTTCACCTCAATATCCAGCTCTTTGGCCAAATACTCTTGTAAGGCTTTATAGTTCGCTTCCTGATCCGAAACCTTTTCATCAGGAATCGCGGTAATTACGAGAGCCTTCTCCCTCTCGCCTTCCTCAACTGGTCTTTCTTCATCCCCACAACTAGCAACCAGCAGCGCTGTTGTGGAAATCGCGATTCTGCCAAGGCAGCTCTTCATCATCTGAAAGATCGACCGATCTCCCGCTTGGAGTAATTTCATGCTCAGAGGAAGCATCAATTTTCTACCCTCCGATGGCAAGGTAACAATCTCGGTGATTGAAATCGTCTCATGCCCAAAATTTTTGAGAAAACCCACCTGAAAAACATAAGCTACTTCAGGGCCACTTTAGTCTAAGATGTCGTTTGGAGAACAAAGAATGACAAAAGACCGCAAGCGCAAAGCAGTGGGATTGCTATCATTTAATTGTGAATGCGAAAGCCCCCTGTAAGGCACTTGATTGTCGCAATAGTTGCCCTTTCGGCAACCGAGGTTGCCTCTCGGTAAATGTAGGACTCGATGTCGCAATATCAGAACTGCAAAGACTCGGTCCCTGCCAACTTCTTGTTAAACAGGCTGGACTAACATCGATTTCACCAATCCAACTGAAAAAACTACAACCCTCTACCGGTTCATTCATAATGCCCTGCGATGGGATCCAGCTTCTTGACACGACCCAATTAACGCTTTTCCGCTGCCCTTTCCAAAAAACTCTTAGAGTCGGCCTGGTCGCTCCAAAAACATCAGGAATATCATTTCTAAATTTTCGCGAAATACCTTGGGACAGTCTAGCCGTTGATATTCTCTGCCAAACCTTACAAGCAACTCCTAAACCTGCCAACAACCACTGTGTCGAAGAATGTTCAAAATGGTTGGATGACTGGTCAAACTACGACCCTCCATCTAATCTTTCTCCACGCGAAAAAGACATTCAGCTCATCCGAAACAGCCACACAATCAATATTCACATCGATCGTGGCTGTGTCCTCTCAAACACAACAATCTCTCCTCGGTTTATTGACTTTGATGGCCTTACCGTCCGAATGAGTGAAAGGCATCAAGATCTAATCGTGATCGCCGATTTGGGTCGCACTTGCCTCGCAAATAACAAGAGTGGTCAGATCAAAATATCTCTAGCAGGCTAACGGGATTTCTAAGATCTGAGCTCCATTCGTTTTTAAAAACGCAATCACTCCCTATGAACTTCTTTTAAGAAACTGGGACGGCGTCATCCCCTTTTCCAGAGAGAATGCTTTTGAGAAGTGAGACAGCGATTGATATCCGACTTCTAATGCAACCTCGGTCACATTGAGCCGATTCTCCGAAAGCATTTCAGCCGCTTTAGAAATTCGTAGTGATCTTAGATGCAACAGAAGCGTTTTCCCAGTTTCCTGCTTCACTAAACGACTCAAGTAAGGAGGCGCACATCCCACATCTCTAGCTAGCTTCTTCAAATCAAGGGCCTGCTCTAGCCTTCCCTCCAGCAATATTAAAGCTTCGCGAACATGACGGTGGGCATTTGATTTAATCATCGAGCAAAAAAACCTTGGTTCTTCCTTGGGCTGACGAAACAAGTGCAATGATAAAATCTCTAAAGTCTTAGCCAAATACCATGCCTTCTCGACGGCAGATTGAATGGGAGGACTGACCAAATCGCCCAAGAAGCCTGAATCGCGTTCGGACCAGCGGCGAAGAA
>JAKMGP010000119.1 GCA_022424905.1 Akkermansiaceae bacterium
GCACCCTCGTCGAACCCAGCCCGTAAGCATTTTGCCAAACGGCACTCTCAAAAACATGACTCCAACCTCATTCGAGGAGCTTGCATTAGCAGCTCCCATTCAACGGGCGCTCGCCGAACAAAACTATTCGACTCCGTCCCCTATTCAGGCGCAATCCATCCCCATCCTGCTTGAAGGACGGGACCTTCTCGGAATCGCTCAAACTGGCACAGGGAAAACCGCGGCATTCTCCTTGCCCATTCTCCACGCCCTTCACAACAACCCCCAGCGAACCCGCCGCAAATCCGCGCGAGTCCTTGTTCTCACCCCGACCCGCGAGCTTGCCACGCAAATTTCGCAAAGCTTTGACAGTTACGGCCGCCACCTTCGATTCAAAAAAACATTAGTCTTTGGTGGGGTCGGAAAAAATCCGCAAATCCGAGCCATGCAACCTGGTGTCGACATTCTCGTAGCCTGCCCCGGACGCCTACTTGATCACATGAACGAAGGTGATATCGAACTTTCTGGAGTCGAATACTTCGTTCTCGATGAGGTCGATCGCATGCTTGATATGGGCTTCCTCCGAGACGTTAAAAAGATCGTGGCGGCGCTGCCGAAGAAAAAGCAATCGCTCTTTTTCTCCGCCACTCTTGCGCCCCAGATTAAAGAATTGGCTCACACGATTCTCATGAACCCGGCCTCGGTTTCCATCGCACCTGAGAAAACAACGGCTGAAAAGGTCGATCAAGCTGTTTGTTTCGTCGATAAAGAGTCGAAAAGAGACCTCTTACTCAATCACCTTGCAGAGCAACAAGGCAAAGGGCTTACCATCGTCTTCTCAAGAACTAAGCACGGCGCTAACAAGCTCTGCAAATCCATCAACTCACACGGGTTTGAAGCCGAGGCAATCCACGGCAATCGCTCCCAACCGCAGCGTGAACGCACCCTGACAAAGTTCAAAAAAGGAACTCTCCCTATCCTCGTGGCAACCGATGTTGCAGCTCGGGGAGTCGACGTAAAAGATGTCACTCTTGTCATCAATATGGACCTTCCCAATGAAGCGGAAGCTTACGTTCATCGTATCGGCCGAACCGGACGAGCCGGCGCAGCCGGACATGCGATCTCATATTGCTCTCCCGAAGAACACGAGTTCTTCATGGACATCGAAAAGCTTATTCAGCAAAAACTTCCGGTTAATATAAATCACGACTATCATCACGAAGAGCTCGCTGCACTACACGCCCGAGGTCTTAAGTCGCCACATTCAACCCGCGATAATGGAGGCAAGACCCGCAAGGGTGGAGGCGGCAGAGGCCGTGGGCACCAAGGTGGGCAAAATCGCAAGCCCAAAGGACAAGACCAAAGACGGTCAAGCGCTCCCTCGGGAAGCAACCGTCGCAGACGCCGCCGAGTTTAATCGGATTCAACTTCCACCTCGAAGAATCTCAAGCGGCGAGTCCTCACATACCCCTCGACTCAAAACGAGACCACCAAGCACAGACCCCAAGGACACTAATCCTAGGGCTGAAAAAATAAGCATCAAATCTGGCCAAGGCGAAGCTTTGAACACAAAGATCGCTAAAGCGTAATTTGCGCCGATAGCCAACAGCACGCCAGTTAAAGCAGTGAGTAAGCCGAGGGTAGCATACTCAATCACCAAAATCACCCGCACTTGTCGGGACGACGCTCCAAGCGTCCGGAGAAGAACACTTTCTTTCAAGCGGACCTCCCGCCCATTCATCAGAGTTCCAAGAAAGATAGGTAACCCAGCCAGCACCGTAAAACCGGCCAACACCGTAATCACTGTCGAAATATCACTTAAAATATCCCGGACCTCCTCAAGAATCTGAGTCAAATCAATCGCAGTCACGTTCGCAAATCCCCCTGCCAGCTCGCGCTGAAACTCGCCCGAAACTTCAGGAGATGGCGTCCGAGTCGTAATGACATTAAATCCCGGCGCGTCCTCCAAAACACCCGGCGGAAAAACCATGAAAAAATTGAGATTAAAACGACTCCAATCCACTTTACGAATACTGGTCACCTTTGTCTGAAGAGTAATTCCCTGAACGTCCAAGATGATCTCATCACCAATCCCAACCTTCATGTCCCGAGCAATCTTCTCCTCCAGCGAAATAGGAACGATCCCTGAAGGGTCCGCTCTCTCAGTCGCTAACTCCCCCTCGATAATTGTCTCAGTAAAGTTTAAGCGATTCCTGTAGGTCGATCGAAACTCCCGCCTCCCCACCCAACCTGGAACACCTTCAACTTTACCAACTTCGACCCCGCCGATAGATTGAACCCTCATTGTTACCATCGGAACATTTTCAAGAACAGGTAGATCATTATCTTTTAAAAGCGATTCCACCCCAGAAACCTGATCCGCTTGGACATCGATGAGATAAAGATTTGGATTCTCATCCGATTGTTGAAGAGTCAGCCGGTCGTTCAAGAGATTGCCAACCAAAAGAATCGTCACCAGCAAAAAGGCGCCTAATCCCAGCGAGAGCAGGAAAAGAAGAGTTTGATTCCCAGGACGATGCAAATTGGAAACTCCCTGCCGTAAAAGATACGGCCACCCTTTTCCCACTATCCGACGTGTCACTGCCATAAGTATCCTTGCGACAGTCGCCAGCATCAAAAAAGCCACGACCATTCCACCCACCAAGGCGAGAGAGCGCTTCCAATCAGAACCATTGGAACGCGCAACTATGAAGAGCAAACCGACCAGCAGAAGATAAATCGGCAAGGCTTGCCAAAAATTTCCCTTTAAACAAGAACCACTTCTCAGCGTAATCGCAGGCGAAATCCCCTGGATTTTCACCAAAGGTAAAAGAGCAAACCCACAACAAACAAGAAACCCCGTTGCAGTGGTCTGCGCAACAACCTTCCACTCTGGTGATGGATTCACAGACACAGGCAATTGATCGCCAAGCGCTTCGAGCACACCCACTTGAATCCCAACCCCTAGCCCCCCTCCGAGCAGCGCCCCAAGTAAACCCAGAGCAATCGCTTGCGCAAAATAGATTCCAAATGCCAAATTCCCAGGGCATCCCAAACAACGCAGAACCGATATTGTCGCGATCCGCCTCGTCACATGAGCATGAACTGCGCCCGCAACACCAATCGCTCCAAGCGCAAGAGAAGCCAATGCAATCAACCCTAAAAACTTTTGAAAGTTTTC
>JAKMGP010000134.1 GCA_022424905.1 Akkermansiaceae bacterium
GTCCAGCCACTTAAGTGAAGATCAAAAGCTGTGCCATCGCCCCAAATCGAACTGATCACCTTAAGCACAATCGTGCAGAAAATTACCGCGAGAAGGGCCCCAACGATCGCACCCGCAAGGACGACAAAGAAAGCTTCTCCCATTCGCCAGTTGGAAATTTTCTTGACCGGAATCCCCACCGCCGAAAGCAGAGCCCCCTCCTCCGCTCGCTGCTCCACGTTGAAGCGAAACAACATCGTCACCAAGGCAACTGCCGCGATGATCAAAAAGAAGCTCATCGCAAGAAATAGAATCGCAAAATCTACCGGCGACTTCGCTGCCTCCTTCGCTTGCTCCGAGAAATCCATCACCTCCATTCCCGCCAGAGAAGGTTCCAGTATCTCGCGAACTGACTTCGTCACCTCATCGACCTGCCCCCCTGGCCTCCTCATCCCAGTCACCTTTCCCCAACGATTGGCCCAGAGTTCCTCTCCAGTTTGATGAGAGACAAAGGCCTTTGGTGTTCCTTTAAACTCCTCCCAATACTCATCATCCTTATCCCGGATTCGTGTGAGATCGAGAGGCAAGCCCGGCTCCCAATCGCGGGCACTCTCGACATCGGCCACTCCAGGGAAATCCGGCATCCATCGTTTATCAGCTGCCGGACCTTCCATCTTCACGATCGCCTTCACCGTAAATACTACGCGTTTCTCAACCAGCTGGCTGCCGGACTCCACGACGAAGTAATCCATCGTCAGCTCATCATCGACTTGAGCCCGCAAATCCTCCGCCAACCAGTCATTAATCACCACTTCCCCCTGACCCGGTTGCGTTGGAAGAAACATCGCGGACTTCCCACTCACCGCCGTCACCATAGAGTACGGAGTTTCTCGGACTTCAGTCGCCAGCGTGTTGATCAAATAAGTCAGCACCGGCTCGCCTTCGATTTTTTCCGCAATCCTCGGCTCCATGAAAATCCGATCGGAACGCACCTCGACGCCATCCGGCACTTCCACGACCGAAATCCCGTAATCTGCCAATCCCAGTTTTCCCGGATCAAAGGATTCATTTTCATCTAGCAAAAGAGCATTGGCCTTCCCTCTGAGATCGAGGACTTTTTGCAATCGCTTTAAAGGCACGAAAACCGAAGACGGCGGGACTTGAGTTTGCTCCAGACTGAATCTTCCGAACTCTTCATCACTTAAGATTTTCGCCACCGTAATGCGCATCGAAGAGACCGATTCGCTTTCGCCCGAGAGGGGAGCATCGCGTGAAAGGAGCCCTGGCTTTTGCAAACGCACCACCGCCGAATCACCTTCTTCGAGATCCAACGCCCGTGCTAACGGCCCACTGATGGCTGCGTCAAAATTCGATAGATCCACCGAAGTCTCTTGCGGTGCGAAGTCCCAAAAATCTTCCGAAACCCCCATCACCTGAACCTGCCCCTCGGCCCGCTCCTCCACATTAACTTGTCCTTTGAGATAAATCATGGCCGAACCACCATTTCGCCCAGCCAAATCGTCGCAGAAAAAACGTTCACCGCCTGAAAAGATCCTCGAAACCTTCCCTGTCCGTAACTCTCCTGACTTCGTGAGGCTTTCCTGCACCGAATCTCCTGCCATCAGAGCACCCAAAAGGACCATGGCCCCCACGGCTGACCCCGCAAGCACGCCCCAATAAGCAGACCGATAATGGCGAATCCCTTTCCAAATAAATCCCGTGCTCTTCATTCTACTGGGCTAAAATATAAAAGTGTTTGTCCTCGTGGCAAACCCAAGGAGTTATGGTCCTACAATCGTCTATCGGCATCATTGGCGATCTGAAGACTCACTACCATGACTAGACAAAACCGAGTGACTTCCTTCATAAGCTTTATTGGCTTAAAGCAGACGCCTCTTCAAGCGCTTGTAGCGCCTCATCCGGACCAAACACTTCGGGCATCACAATAATCGGAGCACTCGGATCGGCTGGCACCACCAAATTCACGGGCAGATTGGCGCGACCATAGCGCTTGAGGTCATCATTGATCGATTGAAGTTTGTCGGTGTTATCAGCTTGGATGAGGAGAACATTTAATGCTTCCAAACGATCGAGAACTTTCTGATTCGAGAACACACGGCCCTCGTTCACTTTGCAAGTCGCTCACCAATCAGCAGTGTAGTCGACCCATATTATTCGTTTTTTGGAACGCGACTGCTCCATAATTCCGGGATACCACTCGTTCCACGCTAGGCCTGGTTCAGGAGGCTTCGCCGTTGAGTAGGCCCATGCAATCCCACCAACTGTCATGAGCCCGGCAAGACCAAACCCGGTAACGTAACGTTTTGTCCTTGTCATAGCTTGATTGCCATAACGGCCGTAGATGTAAACTCCGAGACCAATCAGGCAGAGCGCAAAGAGGAAGACGTTAAAGTGATCGTCACCAACCAACTTGAGATATCCCTTCATGAAAAAGACAGCGGTTGCGAAAACAAAGAAGGCCATGACCTGCTTAAAAGTTTCCATCCAGGCTCCCGGGCGAGGAAGCTTCTTGATAAGCGCAGGGAAGAAGGACAACAAAATATAAGGCGAGGCAATTCCGAGTCCAAAGACGGTGAACACTGCAAACTGGATTACCTTGTTATCCTGCGAAAGCGCAAAAGCCATCACCGCTCCCAGAAAAGGGCCAGAGCAAGGGGTTGCAACGAGGGTGGTCAAGGCTCCGGAGAAGAACGACCCGGAGTAACCTTTCTTCCCCTGCAATTCTCCCCCTACGCTTGTCATGCTCGTTCCAATTTCAAAAACCCCATAAAGATTAAGGCCCATCAGGAAAAAAACGATAATCATCGTCCCAAGGAAGATGGGATTGGCCAATTGCTGCCCCCAATCAAGTTTGAGGGAAATGATAAACGCGGCAAGGATCCACATCGTAATTAGAAGCCCAAGACCGAACACCAAACCATGTAGCTTGATCTTATCTTCATCCTCTCCGGCTTGCGAAACAAAGCCCATGATTTTGAGCCCTAATACTGGAAAGACACAGGGCATAAGGTTAAGGATTAGCCCTCCGAGAAAGACCAAACCAAGCGAGGAAATAAAGGTCACTTGCTTCTCTTGTTCGCCGCCTAAAAGAACAACTTCGGGCCGGGCATCCGCATCATAAAGCGCAAGACCGGCTTCGCGGTCCTCCTTGGACGCTTTGATCACTTTTTCGCCCGGACCATTCATCTGCACATCGGCATCCGGAATGAACGAAGCCGCGACCTCCAAGCCAATGGGGCCATAATCGGCCTGAACAGTCAGTAAGCCGGACAAGGTCTCCTGGACTTCCCCGGCATCAATGAAGAGATCTTCATTCCCTTCATTCCGTGTGAGCGTCACGATGATTTCACTCTTGCCAATCTCAACCTTCTGATTGGCCTGCGAATCAATCTGCTTGTCCGTCGAGAAAAAATAGACCGGCTCACTGAGCTCCAGACCTTCCGGATAAATGGCTTTCAGCGTAATTACATTACTTTTCTCAGTTGCGAGGAATCCCCATGCCGAACTATCACTTGGAAGCTTCTCGCCGGCCTCCTCAAAAAGAGCCTCGTCGGCTTCAACCATCAAGGTTTCGTCGCCCGCTTTAATCGTGAAGGAGAAGTCCTGATCTCCGAGCATACAAGTCTCATCACATTCCTGCCAATTGAAGCTGCCCTTGATGGTGAAATCTTTGCCCTGTTCAAGATTTTCATCGGCTACGATCTCGGTCACGAAGATCGCTTTGCCTTGATATCCATAACCCACCGACTCGATTCCGGTCGATATCGATTTGAAAGCCTTAGGGAGAGGAAACAGTAAGTCCCCAGCCGTAAATCCATCAGGAAGCTCCCACTCGACGGACGGAGGATCCCCCACCATTCCCGCATTCTTAAAATAGGCATGGAACTTGGGCTGCAAATCTAGAACGAATGCCACCCTAAAAAAATCGCCTGGCTCGATCTGAGTAACCTGCGGCTTAATCGTGGCCGTCGTTTCCTTCGTCAGAAACGCCGGTTCGCCAAAGGGATCTTGCGCAGAAACAAGCGGCGCGAGGATTGCAGTGAAGATAAAAATGAGAAATCGATGCTTCATTGGTTCTGGCTGATTGTCCATTGGAGCGACGTGGTAGCCAGTTTCTTCCCGCTTTTTTTTCGAAACCTGACAATCCATCGAGAAGATTTCACCTCAGCCCCGGTAATATTGTCCCTCAACCAACTCCAAACTGGAGCCTTACAGATTCTTCCTCCAATCTCCTCTTATGCGACTCACGGTCCACGGAAAGCACTTCCATCTCGATGGAAGACCGCACTTTCTGCGTACTGTCACTTATGGCCCCTTTCCGGAGACCTCCGGCCACTCGCCTGAAAAAGACTTCCCAGAAATCCGAAGTGCTCGGTTCAATTCGATCCGTATTTACGCCCTTCCAGACCGCCACCTGCTCGACCACGCCGCCCAAAACGACCTCATCGTTATCGCCACCCACGCCTGGGGCCACGGCTGCGACTTCATCCGCGAAAATCCCTCGCTCCTCGATCAGGCACGACGCGATCTCGTCGCGTGGCTCGAACTCCACAGAGAACACCCCGGCCTTGGCGCCGTTCTAGTTGGAAACGAAATCCCTTCCGACATGGCCCGCTGGATGACTCCGTGGAAAGTCAACCGGGCCCTCGATGGCCTCATCCGCGCCTGCCAAAATGCGGCACCTGGCATCCCCGTCGGATACGCCAACTTTCCCACCACCGAATACCTCGAACCACCCTCGGCAGACTTCACTGCCTTCAACATTTACCTCGAAGACGGCGAAGCGCTAGAAAGCTACCTCCCGCGCCTTCACCACCTCGCCGGCGACCGCCCCGTTTACCTCACGGAATTCGGCCTCGACACCACCCGCAACTCCGAGGAGTTACAAGCTACCCTCCTCCCAGCCGCCCTCAAATCCACACGCGCCGCCGGATTCGCCGGAGCCACCCTTTACGCTTGGTCGGACCACTGGCTCAACAATGGTCGAATCATGGATAACTGGTCCTTCGGACTCCTTCGTCGTGATGGCTCGGAAAAATCCGCCCTCCCCGCTCTCCGTGAGCTTGAACTCTCGCCGCCACTCCCCACAAACCCGCCCCACTTCTCCGTCATCATCTGCACCCGCAATGGTGCCGGCCGAATCGAAGCCTGCCTCGAAGCCTCTCAAAAAATCGACTATCCCAACTTCGAAATCATCGTCGTCAACGACGGCTCGACCGATAACACAGCCAAACTTCTGGACCAACAAAAAGAAATCCGCGCCTTCCACCTTGAACCCTCGGGACTTTCCGCCGCCCGCAATCACGGGGCGGCCCAAGCAACCGGCGAAATCTTCGCCTTCACCGATGATGATTGCCGCCCCGACGAACAATGGCTCACTTGGCTCGCCTGCGCTTACGCCGGATCTGACTATGCTGCTATCGGCGGACCAAACCTCGCGCCTAGGCCCGAGTCTCTCTCAGTCGCCCTAACCACAGCAGCCCCCGGCGCTCCCACCCATGTCATGATTGATGACCTCAACGCTGAACACCTGCCCGGCTGTCATCTTTCCGTTAAAAAATCCGCCTTCGCTCAAATCGAGGGCTTCGATCCCATCTTCCACACCGCAGGCGACGACGTCGACTTCTGCTGGCGGCTTCGCGACGCTGGATTCACGCTCGGGTTTTCCGGAGCTTCCTTTGTCTGGCACCACCGCCGTGCCACTCCCTGGAAATATCTCAAACAACAAATGGGATATGGCCATGCTGAAGCCCTCCTCTTTAAAAAACATCCTCATCGCTTTTCCGAGGGCGGGATCCGCTGGGAAGGCTGCGTCTATCGGGGCATCGCTCTCGGTATCGAACCTGGCGACTTTATCTATTCTGGCCCGACTGGAGAGGCTCCCTATCAATCGCTAGGCAAAATGCTCCGCCAACCTATGCGTGGACTTTACCCCAATTACGACACCCCCATCTCCCGCATTCTCCTTACGCTACTAGGCTGGCTACAAAACCACCTTCGTCACTGGAAGCGAAAGCAAAATGGCGGCCCATCCACTCGCAGTAATTGGCCAAAATCACCCCTTG
>JAKMGP010000014.1 GCA_022424905.1 Akkermansiaceae bacterium
AGAATCCGAGGTGCATCAGGAAGACCAGAAAGGCTGCGATAAGAACCCAAATGTTATCGACCAAGAACTGAGTGTAAAGGTTGGTCGACTTCCAAACGTTATCGTAAAGGGCCGCATTACCTTCTTCGCCAACTCCGGTCAGTTTTTCCTTCGCGGCATCACCGGTTTCTTCATCGCCAACAGCGTCAGAGATGGTTGACCAGACAGTGTTGGCATCGTCGGTAACATAGCTTTCCCAAGCAGGTGCTTTGTCTTCGTCATCACCAGCCTCGCTGGCCGCTTTGACGAACTCTTCCGTCTTGGAGATGATAGTATCAAAGTCCATTGCGGCGTTTGATTCGCCGAATCCGGCGAGTAGACTGACTGTTAAGGTTAGCAGCCATGCCTTTGTCATTTTTTGTGTTAGCTTTCGCATCTTTTTTATTGGGTTCGAGTTGAACAAGAGAGGGTGAGCAACGGGTGTGCCACGCTTTGATGAGTGAAATTCATATTTGGCATGAAAGATGCTTTCTCCAAGCCGCCGGGCTGATGGTCCGGAACACAATTCGATAAATTATGACGAAATACCGCCATTCCATGAAATCCTTCGGAGCATTCTTAGCGATGCTGTTCCTTAGCTCGGGCTCTCTTTGGGCTCAGGGCGAGACTCCAATCGACACCGGCAATACAGCCTGGATGATTACTGCCACGGTTCTTGTGCTGATGATGACTCTTCCTGGCTTGGCCCTTTTTTACGGCGGGTTGGTGAGATCTAAAAACGTCCTCTCGGTATTGATGCATTGTTACGCGATTGCGGCATTAGCGTCGATTATGTGGGTGGTCTTCCTCTACAGCTTTGCCTTTGACGAGGATTCAGGTTTGTTGGGAGGTGGCTGGTTGGGAGGTCTTAGTAATGCGTTCTTGAATGGGGTGGAGGGTAATAACTCCAATGGAGTTCCGAATACGGTGTTCGTAATGTTTCAAATGACTTTTGCCATCATCACCCCTGGTTTGATCGTGGGTGCTTTTGTAGAGAGAATGAAATTTGTTGCGGTGATGGTTTTCACTGCGTTGTGGCTGACCTTAGTTTATGCTCCCGCAGTTTTTTGGGTGTGGGCCGATGGAGGAATCATGCTTGGTTGGGGAGCCATTGACCTTGCAGGAGGTATTGTGGTTCACGCGACTGCTGGGGTATCTGCGCTGGTCCTAGCCAAGATGATCGGGCCACGTCAGGGATTTCCTAAGCAGCTTCAGCCGCCTCATAGTCCGGGCCTTGTAATGATTGGAGCCTCTCTCCTCTGGGTGGGTTGGTTTGGTTTTAATGCCGGTTCCCAAGGCGGAGCTAGTGGAGCGGCAGGGATGACCATGCTAGTGACTCATATTTCTGCTGCTACAGCTGCACTGGTTTGGTGCCTAGTCGAGCGGATCCAAACAGGAAAAACCGGGGTCGTTGGAATTGCGACTGGAATGGTGGCTGGATTAGCTACGATAACGCCGGCTTCAGGTCACGTTGGTCCAATGGGGGCTCTTTTGATCGGGCTTTCGGCCGGAGTCATTTGTTACTTCATGTGCGGAATTGTGCGTCACAAATTGAATATTGATGACTCACTCGATGTCTTTGCAGTGCACGGGGTGGGTGGCATTTTGGGGACGATTATGGTCGCATTTCTCGGTGCCGAAGGTGTCCTCGGAGGCTTGGGGCTCAGTGAGAATCCTGAAACTGGTGAAACTTATTCTAGTATCGAGCAGCTTATTGTTCAGTTGAAGTCGGTGGGAATAACCGTCGTTTGGTCTGCAGTCGCAACAATCATCATTGTTACGCTTATCAAAAAGACTGTTGGTTTGCGGGTTTCGGAAGAGGTTGAGGCAGAAGGTCTAGATTCTGCTGAGCATGGTGAAACGGCATACAACTTTGATGCTTGATTCTAAGTTTGGGGAGTAAGATACGATTAAAGACACAAAGCGGGGCCCAACCGGTCCCGCTTTTTTGTGGATATTAGGCCTGTTTAGGATCTTCGACTTCGAGCGAGTTGGTGACAGTCTGAAAAATAAATAAACAAGCGATTTCGCCATAGAAGGTTTGGACGAGAGGCCAAATGAGAGGGCCGAAAAACGAAGGGCATTTTGAAAAAATGTAATTTTTATACAAATGAAGTAACGCAAGTGAGAATAGCCGCGTCACACTTTGTAGATGCTTGAGTTTACATTGTGATCACGATGTTCCAGCGAAAAGCAAAGTCCCAGTCGTTTTACGAAAGACAAAACTATGAAAACACCCCCCCCAACATCAACAGTCAGCTCTTCACGCTATGATGCGGACAGCAGCTTAAGGCTCTACATGCGCGAGATCAGTGATACTCCTTTGCTCACCTCAAAGGAAGAAGTCGAATTAGCAGCCCTAATCAAAAAGGGTGATCAAGATGCCAGGACGCGAATGATTAAAGCAAACTTGCGTCTCGTCGTGAAAATTGCACAGGATTACGCAAACTATGGGCTTCCTCTTATGGATTTAATTTCTGAGGGCAATATCGGGTTAATGAAGGCTGTCGAGCGCTTTGATCCGGCAAAAGGAGGGAAACTCTCAACCTATGGTTCATGGTGGATCAAGCAATCGATCAAGCGGGCCCTTGCCAACCAAAGTAAGACGATCCGCCTTCCAGTTCACATGGTGGATAAAATTGCGAAATTGCGTCGTGTCATGACTCTGCTCGCCGAATCTTATGGTCGCGAGCCCACCGACGAAGAATTATGCGGGGAAACTGGAATGGCTCCCAGAAAGCTCTCGCTCCTGAAACGGGCTGCACAGCGGCCAACTTCTCTGGATTCGCCTGTGGGAGACGAGGAACGCTCAAGTTTCGCGGAAATCATTGGCGATGAGCATGCAGAAAATCCTTTTGAGGTGCTTTCTGACAAAAATATGCTCAATCAGATCGATTCTCTGCTTGAGGTTCTCGATGAGCGCGAATCAAAGATTATTGAGGCCCGGTATGGTCTTTGTGGTAAAACTGCAATGACATTAGAAGAAGTTGGATGCGAATTTAAGGTCACCAGAGAGAGGATCCGCCAACTGCAAAATATTGCGCTTGATAAAATGCGGAAAAGCCTGCGTATAAGAGAGAAGCCAAAAGAGGTTTTTCTCGCGAGGAAGGCTTCTTGAGGTTAGATAACACAATCCATTGCGATTGGGATCGTAGGTGTGAAGAGCGGCAGGGGTGACCCTGTCGCTCTTTTTCCATGTAAATGAGGGGGCTCACGTAATCATCGATTCACGGGGCGGAGCGGATGGATGCTAACTGGAACACCCGGGCTGTAGAGTTGTGAGATGGGTTCGTCTCCGACTGAGAATTTTTCCCATTCCAAAGGGGCTTTACTTTTCTTCCCTACTCTAGCCTCAGTGAATTGATAGGGTGAGTGGTGAACTTGACCACAGTGGATTTTTCCGCCCCGTGACTCTGAAAAGAGGAGGTAGCGCTCGAGGAGGAAGAATTCTAGTGACCCTGGCTCTGCCGTTTGGAAGTGACCGGAGCCGTCGTAATCAAATACGGCTTTCTCCTCGCAATCTTTACGCTGACAGCGATAGATCGATCCTTCGGTTGACATTTGAGCATGTTGATAAGGAAGATGGAAAAATTTACGAGCGACCTCCACCGCGATTGGTTGGTCGCAATCGAGCGAAAAAAACCAGACTCCGGGCTTCCCTCGCTCGTCGTGCACGTATGCGCGGACGTTTAATTCGAGAAAATTGGAAAGCCCTGGCATTCTTGGTAGAAAGCGTGGCCGAACCTTCCTCATAAAAAAAGGGACAAGACCGAGGTAGGTTTTCCCTTCGTGCAAATCGACAGAAAGACGATCGGGAATTCGTTTTGCGATTTCCTGTGCATCGATTTCCCAATGGAGGAAAAGGAGATTGCTCCAGGTTTGAAACATTACAGGAGAGCTTGCGGGCTTTTCGCGGACGGCGAGACGGTCCTCTAGGGTCGGAATTCTCATTGGAAGTTCATAGATACTCGCATTTCTGCTGTGAGCAACGCTTGCATTTCCTCCACTGACCTGCTTTATCTCCGCCTTCCATGGCAGACGAAAAAGACCGTAAAACCCTTGAAGAGCGCCACCAGATGTCGGATCTGGAGCGCCTGCGCCACTCCTGTGCTCACGTGCTGGCGACCGCGGTTTCACGGATTTGGCCGGATGCTCAGTTTGCCGCCGGACCCCCGGTCGAAGGTGGTTTCTATTATGATGTTGATTTAGAGCATCGGATTTCGCCCGATGATTTTCCTCAGATCGAGGCTGAGATGAAGAAAGTAGTGAAGGAGAATTCTTGTTTCGAGCGAATGGTGGTGAGCCGGGACGAAGCAATGTGCTTGGCAAAGGCAGGTCGTTTGGCTGCGGTTAGTGAGCGTGAGGTCGAATCGGTGTTTAAAGTGGACCTCCTCAATGATATTCCGGAAGACGAAGAAATATCGATCTTCAAGAATGGCGATTTTTGGGATCTTTGCGCCGGTCCTCACGTGGGCCGGACTGGTAACTGTAAGGCCTTCAAGGTAATGTCAGTCGCTAGTGCGTTTTATAAAGGAGATAAAGATCAGCAATCTCTCCAGAGAATTTATGGAACTTGTTTCAAGAATCGCACGCTCCTCGACGAGCATCTTGAGCGACTTGAAGAGGCGAAAAAGCGTGATCATCGTCGCTTAGGCAAAGAGATGAATCTTTTTGCCTTCGATGAATCGGTGGGGCAGGGCCTTCCACTTTGGAAGCCAAAAGGCGGAATCATTCGTCGTGAGCTTCAGGACTTTATTACCGAGGAGCTCGATAAACAGGGATATTTTCAAGTGTTTACGCCGCACATCGGCAAATTAGGTCTTTATCGAACATCTGGACATTTCCCGTATTACGAGGATAGCCAGTTTCCGCCTATCGTGGAGCGAGATGCCATGAAAAAGCTTGGGGAAGAAGGGGCGAAGTGTAGTGATTTAGTCAATTTCATCTCGACCGGTGAAATCGAGGGCTTTCTTCTCAAGCCGATGAATTGTCCTCATCACATCAAGATTTTCGACAGTGAGCATCGTTCCTACCGTGATCTTCCGGTGCGACTCGCAGAGTTTGGAACGGTTTATCGGTGGGAACAATCTGGTGAGCTTGGCGGATTGACTCGTGTTCGTAGCTTTACTCAGGATGACGCGCACCTTTTCTGCACGCCGGAGCAGGTTGGAAAAGAAATCCAGGGTTGTCTCGGTCTCGTGAAAAAGGTCCTCAACACTCTCGGCATGAGTGATTATGGAGTCAGGCTTTCCCTTCGCGATCCAGACAGCGATAAATACGTGGGCGATCCCGAAAATTGGGATAAAGCAGAAGCAGCCCTGCGTGAAGCCGTCCAAACTCTAGGTGTTGATTACACCGAGGAGCCAGGAGAGGCCGCCTTTTATGGCCCCAAGATCGATTTCGTGGTGAAGGACGTCATCGGCCGGGACTGGCAACTTGGGACGGTGCAGGTCGACTATAATTTGCCCGAGCGCTTTGATCTCAGCTACGTTGGCTCTGATAATAAGGCACATCGTCCGGTCATGATCCATCGCGCACCTTTTGGCTCGCTTGAACGATTTGTAGGACTTCTAATTGAGCACTTTGAGGGCAAGTTTCCGACGTGGCTCGCTCCCGAGCAGGTGAGGATTCTTCCGATTTCCGAAAAATATTCCAAAGAAGCTGATAAGCTAGCAATGGAGCTTTCTGAGGCTGGGGCTCGTGTTTCGGTCGACCATGCAGGTGACAAAATTGGCGCCAAGATTCGCCTTGCGCGCATGGATCGAATTCCTTATCTTGCCGTTCTTGGTGCACGTGAAGTGGAAGAAAACTCCGTGAGTGTGCGCCATCGGGATCAAGGCGATCTCGGCAGTATTTCAACGAATGATTTCGTCAGTAAGATTTCCCAAGACATCTCCAGTCGATCGCTTTAATGGTCGACTGTCATCCATTTGCGTGTCCCACGTATGAGAGATGGTGCTGGCATGTGCCGTTCCTCGGCTGAATTTAATCCTTTCGGATTCAGGGTGGCTTCGTGTCTGCCTGAGTTCTTCCCCTCATAACCACAACCTGCCAAGACCATAGCTAAGAAGAAAAAAAAGTTCAAAAGAGCACGCCGGGATATGACCCGAGTGAACGATCGAATTCGTGCTCCTAAGATCCGTGTTGTTTACGGTGAAGATAGTCAACAGCTCGGTGTCATGACGACTCGTGAAGCGATCGATAAGGCCAAATCAGTGGGGCTCGATCTTGTTGAGATTGCTCCCAAAGCCGATCCTCCGGTTTGCCGAATCGTGGATTATGGAAAATACAAGTATGAACAGTCTAAGCTGAAAAAAACTTCAAAGAGCAAAGGTCCGGTAAAGATGAAGGAAGTGAAATTTCGCGTCCGCACCGAGGAACATGATTATAATATTAAGTGTGCGCGTGCTGAGAAGTTTCTTGATGAAGGTAACAAGGTTCGTGTGCAGCTTCAATTTCGTGGTCGTGAGAATGCCCACCGCGATATTGGGTTTGAGGTCATGGAGCGGGTCAAAGATGATCTTGCTGGAATGTCCCACGTTGATATGGAGCCAAAGTTAGCTGGTCGTGCGATCGGAATGGTTCTCTCACCGATTGCAGCTGAAAAGCGTGAGCGCCGTTTCATGCTATCTCACGGGGAGCTTATTCATGAGGATGAGGCTAAGGATCATGAGTTTGACGACTCGGATGACATTGAGAAAGATGAAGGCCACGAAAGCGAAGAGAATCACGAGGAGGAAGATGATTAAGATCTTCCCTAGATCCTCTGATGCTTATTCTGTTTGATATCGATGGCACTTTAGTGGATGCCGGAGGCGCGGGAGTGGCCGCTCTGCAGGACGCTGCGGTTGAAGTTTTTGGTGGAGCAGGTCCGCCTCTCAATCTCGCCGGGAGTACTGACGGTGCGATTCTCCGTGGATTTTTTGAATACTTCGGGCGTCAATACGACCCGGTAATTGAAAAGAGATTTTATCAATCCTACTTGTCTCAAATTAGAGAAAATTTGCAAAATCCCACTTACGGAGGCCGCCTTCTCGAGGGCGTGAACACGCTCTTAGCTTCCTTGAGGGAAGAAGGTCATTTTCTAGGGCTTCTGACTGGGAATATCGAAAGGGGAGCCATGCTCAAAGTTACGCACTATGGGATCGCTGATTATTTTAGATTTGGAGCCTATGGAGATGATCACTGGAACCGAAATAAGCTAGGTCCAATCGCTCTGGAGCGGGCCGAAAAATCGGCTGGGGTGAGATTCTCGCAGGATGAAATTCTGGTAATTGGCGATACTCCTAAGGATGTCGCTTGTGCCCATGCTTTTGGGGTGAAATGTGTCGCGGTAGCGACCGGTGATTTTAACGAAGAAGAACTTGTCGCCTGCGGAGCGGATTGGACCGTTCCTAATCTTGACGAGTTTCCACTTTAAAGTTGCTGGCCATAAGTGATCTTCTCCGCTCACTGGACACGTGTTTGAGATTCTTTTCTAAAATCGAAAATCAGATCCAAAATAGAGTTTGCGTGCAGTTTCGTTGTTAACCAATTCTTCTGAAGACCCTTCAATCATTACTTTCCCTTCGACTAGAAGAGATGCGTGATCAACAATGTCTAAGGTTTCACGTACTTGGTGATCGGTGATTAGAATGGAAAGGCCGTCGGTATCTCTGAGCTCACGGATGATTTTGTGAATTTCCTGGACTGCAATGGGGTCGATCCCGACGAAAGGTTCGTCGAGCAGTAAGAGCTTTGGTTCGGTGCAAAGACAGCGGGCGAGAGAGAGGCGCCTTTTTTCGCCACCCGAAAGAGCTAGTGCCATCGATTTATGCACATGCGTGATCCCGAAGCGCTCAAGTAGAAAGTCGGCTCGTTCGTGACGTTGCGTTTTTGACATCCCCTTGCGGGTCTCAAGGACAGCAAGGAGGTTGTCCTTCACGCTGAGTTTCCGGAAAATTGATTCTTCCTGAGGAAGGTAACCCATCCCGTGTCTTGCCCGCTTGTGCATAGGTTGGCGGGTGATTTCCTTTGAGAGAAAGGAAACTCGACCATGGTCGGGGCGAACCAAGCCAGCTACCATATAAAAGGTTGTGGTTTTTCCCGCTCCATTAGGGCCGAGTAATCCTACGATTTCTCCTGGATTTACACGGAGTCCTACTTCATCGACTACCTTTCGACCACCGTATGATTTTTGGAGTCCTTGGACTTCAAGGAGTGGGGATTGGGTGCTCATGTGTTCCTTATTTTTTTTCTGGGGCTTGTGGAGGGAATCCGACCTTTGTGAGCCAGCCAGTAGGACTCCATTCGACGAAAAGCATTTGGCCTCTAACTACCGCTTTAATCCATGCGTCATCTGAAATTGAAGTCATGGCGTAGGAAGTGGCTTTATCACTTTTGTCGGTGACATCACCCATCATAAAGCCGATTTTTTTCCCACGAAAAGTGATCGTGGAGTTTTCTAACTCACCCCCTTTACTCATTTCATAAAGAGCGTTGTCTCCCCCCATATAGACTTTTTGTCCGTCCTCAGTCTTGCCATTAACCCGGACATTTCCTCCCGCAGTAAACTGTTTGAGCTCTCCAAATCCACCGAATTTAGCAAGTGGATCTTTCTTTGATTCCTCGAGAGGAAGTTTTTTTTCAGCTTCTTTCTTTTCAGGAGGGTAGAACAGAGCTTTGAGCTGTTTGTCGCAGGTCATGGTCAGTCCCTTGCCTTGGATTTTCACTTTGCCTAGGTAATCAATTTCGTAGGATTCTCCGTCAAGATAGATTCCTTTGCTGCAGGAAATGAGCAGAGTGTCTGGTTCTGGTTCAAAAAGTCCCTCTAGGGGGTCTTCGATTTCATCTTGAGAAGGTGCTTCAGAGTCGGATTGGGAAATCAGGGTGGATTGGCCGGCCGAATCTAAAAAGTCCACCATGCGTTTAGCAGTTGCTTGGTTAAGTGCTTCGGCTTTTTTGTAACTTTCAACAGCTCCAAGATCAGGTCTGTCCTTTGGGGTTACGAGACGTTCAAAACGTGCAAGATCCTTATCTGTTACGCGGGGAGGGGGGGCTGCAAATAAAATCGGGATGACAGCGAGTAGAATGAGTGGCTGTAATTTCATGGGACTTTAATATCTTTTTTTTGCGGAATTTTAAATTGCGCGGTTGCCGGCCCGAGTAAGATCGCCTGCCCGGTTGTGAGTGAGAAGATTCCGCCTTTTGATTTGGCTGCAAATTTCCCATTGGATCCAACCATAAGGACCTCGCTTTTGGCAACCAGTTGTTCCTTGTTTATGAGGTAGTCAGCGGATGAGATCACTGTTGTACTGCGAATAGCTCCTTCTTCATCGAAAAGCCAAACCTTTAGATTTTCACCTTTCAGGATGGTCTTTTCGGTCCGAATGTCGTCCGCGACTGTGACTTCTTCGATGGTCAAGAGTGAAACCTTTTTTTGGTCATCGTTATAATAGGGGAGAGTGAGATCTTCAATGACGGCTCCTGCAGGCACATTAAGAAGTGATTGCTTTTTTTTCTCGTTAGGATCTTGGGTGTTTGCTTCTTTCTGGACGGTGGATTTTACACGCTTTTTCTCTTCCTGGCACGAGGGCAGGAGGAAAATCAAAATAAGAAGGAGTGGCTTCATAATTCAGGATGAGCGGCGCGATGAATCGCGAGAAGGCGCGTCAGAACGTTTTCGATTTGACCGAGTGGGATTTGGTTTGGGCCGTCGGAGAGAGCTTCGGCAGGGTTTTCGTGGACCTCCATGAAAACGCCATCGACTCCGGCTGCGATAGCGCTTCGAGCTAAAACGGGAGCAAGCTCGCCGTCGCCCCCGGTTGTTCCTCCGAGTCCTCCCGGACGTTGGACAGAGTGGGTGGCATCAAAAATGACTGGAACTCCTTTCTCTCGCATCCATGGCAGTGATCGCATATCAGCGACGAGATTGTTGTATCCGAAGGTGGTTCCTCTCTCTGTAATTGCGAATTGATTGCAGTCGAAGTGCCGAAGTTTGCCTAAGATAGGATCGATATCCCACGGAGCAAGGAATTGGCCTTTCTTGACGTTGACGGGACGACCACTTCGAGCTGCCGCCGCGAGGAGGTCGGTTTGTCGGCAAAGGAAGGCTGGAATCTGGAGTAGGTCGATACTCTCGGCAGCGACTTCAATTTCTCCAGGGGTGTGAACGTCGGTAGTGACAGGCACACCAAGATCTTTGCCAATTTCACCAAGGATGCGGCACCCTTCTTGAACTCCGGGGCCACGGTAGGAATCCACTGAAGTTCGATTGGCTTTGTCGTAAGAGGCTTTGAAGACGAATTTGATCTCAAGTCGGTCAGCGATCTCCTTTAAAGCCCGAGCCATGCGCCAAGCGAAGTCTTCTTGTTCAAGTCCGCACGGGCCTAGAATAAAAAATGGGTCACCAGAGCCGACGGTGAAGTTTCCAAGCTCGAAGGTATTCATGAGTCTGTGGTGTTGGGGGGGGCTGTCGAGACTTCGTCCAGGAGTTTACGGAGGTTTTCAGTGGCAACCTTGAGCATGTTATCTTCCGTTTGATTCAAATTGCCTTTGGTTTTCTCGGTGAGCATTTCCAAAGAATCGACAACGCTCTTGGCAGCCCGGATGTTTACACTGGTTTCGCCTGTAGCGGGATTTGGGATTCGCCCCAGGAAAAGCCCTCCGTTTTGGGCTTGAAAATAGACAAATGCAGCAAACCGTTCGTCCGGGGTTTCTTCCTCGGAAGGTGAATCACTCATGAAGTGAAGGCTATCTGAGCTGATCTGAATTCTCAAGAACTGCCTCTTTCTAAAAATCTTCATGAAATGGCGGGGTTGTTCCAAGTGTGACAGGTTGTCGTTCTAGGTGCAGGTGAAGTGCGACATTGTGACGCGATTGAGATGGTTTCCTCGTATGTTTTCCCGGTAATTCGGGCATTTGAGTGATTGGCACATCTCTTGCCAATAGGAACACAAATCAATTTGGCCAGAGGGCCGCTATTCAACACCGAATTAACTAGGAAGAAAAAAATCATGGGAAAAATTTTAGGAATCGACCTCGGAACAACAAACTCTTGCATGTCTGTCATGGAGGGTGGTGAAGCCACTGTTCTCGAAAATTCGGAGGGTGCACGCACCACTCCGTCAGTTGTTGCTTTTGCAAAAAATGGGGAGCGGCTTGTCGGTCAGGCCGCTAAACGTCAGGCCGTCACCAATGCTAAGAACACGGTGTTTTCAGCGAAGCGCTTGATTGGGCGAAAGTTCGAGGAACTCACCGATGAGGACCGTCGGGTGCCTTACGATATCGTTAGGGCTGAAAATGGTGATGCACATATCGAGGTCGAAGTTGAGGGTGGGAAAAAGGTCTTTTCACCTCAAGAGATCGCCGCGATTGTGCTCGGTAAATTGAAGTCTGACGCGGAATCCAAACTTGGCGAGACAATCACGGAAGCAGTGATCACCGTTCCTGCTTACTTTAATGACTCTCAGCGTAATGCGACGAAGGCAGCTGGAGAAATTGCCGGTCTTAAAGTTCGTCGCATCATCAACGAGCCTACCGCAGCTTCGCTTGCTTATGGGCTTGATTCTAAGGCTGACCAGAAAGTCGCTATTTACGACCTGGGAGGCGGAACCTTTGATATCTCGGTCTTGGAAATTTCCGATGGCGTCTTTGAAGTTCTTGCGACCGATGGTGATACCCAGCTTGGTGGTGATGATTGGGATAACGCTCTGATTGATTTTATTGTGGCTGATTTTAAGGAAAAGGAAGGCATTGACCTCTCAGGTCAGCCCGACGCTCTCCAAAGAATCAAAGAGGAAGCAGAGAAGGCCAAAATCGCCCTCTCTTCCTCTCAGAATTACGATCTCAACCTGCCCTTTATTACGGCGGATGCCACGGGTCCCAAACATATTCAGATTGGTCTCAGTCGTAACAAGCTTGAGCAGCTTGCCGATCATCTTTTCGTCCGCACGAGGAAGCCAGTCACGGATTGTCTCAAGGAGGCTGGAGTGAGCGCTGGTGAACTTGATGAGCTAGTCCTTGTGGGTGGAATGACCCGTATGCCGAAAGTGGTCGAAACCGCGAAGGAATTGGCCAATAAGGACCCTCACCAGGGTGTCAACCCTGATGAAGTCGTCGCAATCGGAGCTGCGATTCAAGGTGGAGTTCTCCAAGGTGATGTGAAGGACGTTCTTCTTCTCGATGTGACCCCTCTCACACTTTCGATTGAGACTGAGGGCAGTCGTGCGACCGCGATGATCGAACGCAATACAACTGTCCCGGTGAAAAAGTCACAAGTTTTCTCAACCGCGGTTGATAATCAGCCCGCCGTCGACATCCGTATTTGTCAGGGAGAGCGTCCACTCTTCGCTGACAATAAGCTTCTCGGAAATTTTCAGCTCTCCGGAATTGATGGCGCTCCTCGTGGGATGCCCCAGATTGAGGTGACCTTCGATATCGATGCAAATGGAATTCTCCATGTCTCCGCAACCGACAAGAAATCTGGCAAGGAGCAGAAAATTTCGATCGAAGGGTCCAGTGGTCTCTCTGAAGAGGAGATTGAGAAAGCAAAACGCGAAGCCGAAGCTCACGCTGAGGAGGATAAGAAGCGCGCCGAAGCTGTTGACACCAAGAATAAGGCTGAATCGATGGTTTATCAGGTGGAAAAGCAAATTAGCGAGCTTCCCGAGGAAGCTCCTGCTGAACTGAAGGAGATGCTTACCGGTAAGCTGGACGCTGTGAAAGGTGCTCTCAAAGCTGAGGATCTTGATCTAATCAAATCAAGCACCGAAGATCTCGAGAAATCACTTGGAGAACTCGCACAGGCGGCTCAGGCCGCTGGTGGAGCTGGAGGACCAATGCCCGATATGGCTGGAAACCCCGATGTTGAACCCGCTGACGATGAGGATGGCGAGCCCCGCCAAGCGAAAGGCAAGGTCGTGGACGCTGAAGTCGTGGACGCAGATAAATAGACTCCTGAAAGAATCTTACTCGTCTCCTTGTTTCAAGGGGGTGTGTGAAACAACCAAACAACCAAAATAAAGAAAAACATGGCTAGTATTAAACCACTCGGAAACCGCGTCCTCGTGAAGCGGCTTGAAGCAGAAGCAGTCTCCGCTGGAGGCATCGTTCTTCCTGACTCAGCTCAGGAAAAGCCCCAAGAGGCTGAAGTAACCGCTCTCGGTACCGGTGGTACTGATGAAAATGGCAAAGACATCGTATTTGATGTCAGTGTCGGCGATAAGGTTCTTATCTCTAAATACGGTGGCACCGATGTCAAAGTAAATGGGGAAGATCAACTCATCCTATCCCAGTCTGACATCCTCGGTGTCCTAGAAGACTAATTAACCCACTCTTAAACTTTAAACACTCAATAAAGATATGGCTAAACAACTCCAATTCGATGAAGCAGCACGTCAGACCCTCCTCCGTGGTGTCGAGAAGCTTGCCCGCGCCGTCAAGGCAACCCTAGGACCCGCCGGTCGTAACGTCATCCTCGACAAAAAGTTTGGTTCTCCAACCGTAACCAAGGACGGTGTGTCCGTGGCCAAGGAGATCGAACTTGAAGATCCTTACGAGAACATGGGCGCACAGCTCATCAAGGAAGTTTCCTCCAAGACATCCGACATTGCTGGTGATGGAACTACAACCGCTACCGTGCTCGCCGAGGCCATCTACAAAGAAGGTCTCCGTAACGTCACTGCCGGCGCCAACCCGATCAGCCTTCAGCGTGGTATTCTCGAAGCTTCTAAAGCGATCGTGGCCCAGCTCGCTGAAATTTCAAAGAAAGTCGACGAATCAAAAGAAATCGCGCAGGTCGCGACTGTTTCTGCTAACTGGGATCATGAAATTGGTGGCATCATTGCCGACGCCATGAAGAAGGTTGGTAAGGATGGAACGATTACCGTCGAAGAAGCAAAAGGTATCGAAACGACACTCGATGTCGTTGAAGGGATGCAGTTTGATAAAGGCTACCTCTCTCCTTACTTTGTGACCGATCCAGAAAGTATGGATTGTGACCTTGAAAATCCTTACATTCTCATCCACGAAAAGAAGATCTCTAACCTTAAGGATCTCCTTCCAGTGCTCGAAAAAATTGCCAAGACTGGGAAGCCTCTTCTCATTATCGCCGAAGACGTCGAGGGTGAAGCTCTCGCTGCTCTCGTCGTGAACAAGCTTCGCGGAACTCTCAATATTGCAGCGGTCAAGGCTCCTGGATTCGGAGATCGCCGTAAGGCTATGCTCGATGATATTGCGATCCTCACCGGAGGTCGCTGCATTACCGAAGATTTGGGTATCAAGCTTGAGAATATTGAGCTCGATGACTTGGGTGAAGCCAAACGTATCACCATCGGTAAGGAAGAAACGGTCATCGTCGAAGGTGGTGGTGCTTCTGGAGATATTTCTGGTCGTGTTGGTCAGATTCGCAAGCAGATCGCTGACACTACATCTGACTATGATCGTGAGAAACTCCAAGAGCGGCTTGCTAAGCTCGCCGGCGGCGTTGCGGTCATCAATGTTGGTGCTGCTACCGAGTCGGAGATGAAGGAGAAAAAAGCCCGCGTGGAAGACGCTCTTCACGCCACCCGTGCAGCGGTGGAAGAAGGTATTGTTCCTGGAGGTGGCACCGCGTTGATCCGTGCAACTGGTCTGATTGGTGACCTTGGTCTCTCCGGAGATGAAGCCACTGGCGCCGACATCATCGTTTCTGCGATCGAAGCTCCACTCCGCCAGCTTGCTGCTAATGCGGGCCTTGAGGGTGCACTTATCGTCGAGAAGGTGAAAAATGCTTCCGGCAATGAAGGATACAATGTCGCTACAGGTGACTATGTTGATCTCATTGAGGCGGGTGTCGTTGATCCGACCAAAGTGACCCGTTCTGCTCTTCAGAATGCGGCTTCGATTTCAGGGTTGATGCTCACCACAGAGGCTCTCATCACCGATATTCCCGAGCCCGAGCCTGCTGATGCTGGTCACGGACACGACCACGGTGGCATGGGTGGCATGATGTAAGTTATTGCCGGTTTACCTCTCGTAGATCATTCAAGAGCCGGACGGGAGACCGTCCGGCTTTTTTGTTTCAAACTAATCTAATGATTCGAAATCACCTTTGAGCTTTACCTAATCTGTCAGACGTGGTAACCCATATTTATGAACCATCGAATTATCGCTAAGAGTGTCGCAGTTCTCGCAACCTGTCTTTCTTCGCATGCTGCGATTGTATGGAGCGGTGGTGGCGCTAACGATGATTTTTACGATGCTGCTAATTGGGATTTTTCTGAATCTGCTTCTGCGGTAATGGCCTCGCCGACTGATGATGTAGTTACGATTACAGGCGCTACGATTAATGATCCTAGTGGCTCATTCTCAAATCTTGAGATTGGCGATGGATTGTCTGTTACAATGAGTGGCACTTCGTTCACTTTTTCTAACAACAATGGATTTACGGGAGTCAATGATGCCAGTGATGTCGCTTCGACTCTTAATATTGTTGGAGGCTCGAGTATGAATGCCCAGTTCGCTGCGATCGGAATTCAGGTCAATGTCGATTCGACGAGTAGTCTCAGATTCCGTGGAGGAGGAGATCCGATCAATAGCCAGACTGAAAAGACAACAATTAACTTGTCCCCAGGAGCTCAGCTTACCTTGCCTTCCTTAGCGGAATTTACAGAACAAGGTGCTGATATTGTTGTGAACGGGGTGACCTTTGCTGAGGATCCTTCTATCTTGAGCTTTAGTGGAACGACTGCGACTGCTAATTCTGTTGTCCCAGAACTGAGTTCGTCAATTTTTGCGACGCTAGGAGCTCTGGTTTTACTTGGGCGTCGCCGGAAGTAGTTTGGTGAGACTTTCTCAGCTCATTTATTTTTCATAGGCAGTCTCTCTTTTTTGGGGGCTGCCTTTTTCTGTAAATTATGATTCTCCGATTTTTTTCCTCCGGATTTGTGGCCTTCAGCTTGTGTTTTATTCCATTGAGTGCGCAGGAAGTTGTCATTAGCGAATTTCTTGCTTCAAATGTTTCCGGTTTAACTGATGAGGATGGTGAGAATTCTGATTGGATTGAGCTTTCAAATCTATCGGGTGGGACGATCGACTTGGATGGTTGGTCGCTTACTGATAATGCTGACGATTTACAACGATGGGTAATCCCGGAGGTAATCCTCGCACCCGGAGAAAAGTTAGTGGTCTTTGCTTCGGGAAAAGACCGGGCAATTTTTGATCAGGAGTTGCACACTGATTTTAAGCTCAGTTCGTCGGGAGAATACTTGGCCTTGATCAGGCCCGATGGCGTTTCGGTGGAGTCGGAGTATGCGCCATTATTCCCGCGTCAATATCCTGATATTTCGTTTGGGATCGGGTTGGTCGATACCAATTCAGTGACTCTGGTCGGGCCCGATGCCCCGTTGACTTATCTGGTTCCGGATAATGGAAATTCTGATGTTGGGGGAGCGTTGCCATTTCATGAGTTGTCATTTGATGACAGTGGGTGGAGCTCTGCCGAGATGGGTGTAGGTTATGCAACAACGACAAACGCCGATCCTTACGATGATTTCATTGGCAATGGTGGTGACATTCAAGATGACTTATACCGCCAGAATACAACGCTTTACCTTAGGGTTCCATTTACGGTTGAGGATCCAACAGCGGTCACTTCTCTCCAATTCCGAGCTCGCTATGATGATGGCTTTGCGATTTATATTAATGGGAGTCCGATTCTGGTGTCGACCTTTGAGCCCAATGATGGGGTTTGGGATTTTGAAGCACGGGCGAGCGGTAATCATAACGACACCGAGGCTACCGCTTTGGAGTCTTTTACGATTGATTTGAGTCAGGTAAAGTTGGTGGCTGGGACAAATGTTTTAGCGGTGCACGGTTTAAATAGCTCCCTCACAAGTTCTGATTTCCTCTTCGACTGCGAACTCACAGCACAGGTTAGGGGTGATGGTTCGAGTAGGTTAATTTATATGCCAATTCCATCTCCCGGAATTAAAAACGGGGGAGGAGTGGCCGATCTCGGCCCAGTGGTTCGAAAGGTGACAAAGAACCCGGAGCGACCGAATCTTGCCATCCAGAATTCCCTTACTATTACGGCGGAGGTTTCGGCAAGCGGAGAGGCGGTCGCGCAGGTGAATTTGATTTATCGTCGCGGGTTCCTCGCGGAAAGCGCGCTTGAAATGTTTGATAATGGAACTGGTCCAGATGAATTCGCGGGGGACGGAGTGTATTCGGCTGATCTCTCATTGGTGGGATTGCAGCCTGGTGAGATGATTCGTTGGCGTGTCGAGTCCCGGGATGTCAATGGGATGACTTCCTCAAATCCATTCTTTTTTGATGAACTTAATTCGCCCAAGTATTACGGGACAGTTGCCCTTGATCCTACTCTTGAATCTGATCTCCCGGTGTTGGAGTGGTTTTTGGAAAACCCTAATGCTGCCAATAATCGAACTGGGACGAGAGTCGCCGTGATGCACTTGGGTGAGTTCTACGACAATGTTTACTGTCGGATCCGGGGTGGTTCATCAGCAGGTCTTTCGAAGAAGAGCTATAAATTTGACTTTAATACTGGGCACCATTTTCGAACCGTCGAGCAACTTGGTGGAGTTCGGGCTGAGGAGTTCAATCTCAATACTACCTGGACGGACAAGGCCTATATCAGGCAGCCACTCAGCTATGAAATTTACGACATGGCTGGCTCTCCGGGTTCCGAATGCGTTCTCATGCGTGTCGAACAAAATGGTCAGTTCTTCAGCGTGGCTGCTTACACCGAGCAAGTGGACAAACGCCTGCTTCGCCGTGAACGTCGTCTCGATGATGATGGAGCACTTTATAAAATGTTTAACGCAGGCACGAGTGGAACGTCGGGAGTGGAAAAGAAGAACCGTCGATTCGAATCGAACGCCGACCTCTCAACTTTCGTGAGCGGAATGAGTATGAGTGGTAATGCCCTTGAGAATTTCATTTTCGACAATGTTGATCTTCCTCGTCAGCTCAACTACCTCGCCGCCACCGTCCTGAGTCAAAATAACGATAATATGTCGAAGAACTACTATCTTTATCGAGATACCGAAGGGAGTGGTGAATGGACGCAGTTGCCTTGGGATACTGACCTGACGTGGGGGAGCCACTACATGACAAATGATAATATCTCTCACGATGGGATTTGGGCCACAGCGGATTATGTATTGGGTGGTAGAAATGCAAATAGCCCAATCTCTCCGAGTCATCCGTTCGTGGGAGTCCGTGAGCTGAAGGGTAATCGTAGCTGGAATCGCTTGATCGACAAACTACTTGAGAATGAGCGGGTGAAAAATATGTTTCGGCGGCGTTTACAGACTCTCGTGGACGAAATCCTGATGAGTAAAGTGATAGATGATCGGATCGAAGGAATGGAGCTTTTGCTTAAGAACGATGCTGTGCTTGATCGAGCAAAATGGGGGCAGTTTGGTCGATCGCAATCACTGATTCAAGCTATCGCTGTTCTCGAGGACGAGTATTTGATACCTCGGCGAACTCATCTTTCGGTGACTCACCTGGCGACTAATTCGGCCAGCTATCCAACGCCTCAGACGAGTTCGGCATTATTGCCGGGGCCGGCGGGCGTCGTGACCTCGGTGTCGTTTGGTGAAATCGAAGCGAATCCTAGTTCCCTTAATCAGGATGAAGAATATATTGAAATTAAAAATGCCGCTGATGAGGCGATCGATTTAAGCGGCTGGAATGTAACTGGTGGCATTGAGTTTGAGTTTCTATCTGGGACTATTCTTGAGGCCGAAGGCAGTGTCTATTTAACTCCAGATGTTTCAATGTTTCGAAGTCGTGCGACAAGCCCGACAGGAGGGGAGGGACTGAATGTGGAGGGAGACTACTCGGGTCAAGTTTCGGCGCGTGGAGAAATTATTAAACTGACCAATTCTAAAGGGGTTGTTGTTGATGAACGGCTCACGCCCTCGGAAGAAAGCGATCTTCAAAAGTATCTCCGGATCACCGAAATCCATTTTGCTCCTTTGGAAGGAAAGGAGTTTGAATTCATTGAGTTGACCAATATTGGTCCCGATCCACTGGATTTGTCCGGGGTTCGTTTTACGGACGGATTGGAAGCGGAGCTCACGGGTTTACTTGCTCCGGGGGAATTAGGATTGGTGGTTTCTAACCCCTCTCATTTTCCTGGACTTAAGATTGTGGGAATTTTTTCGGGGGCTCTGAACAATGGAGGCGAGCAGCTTACCTTGCGCGATACCGCTGGAGAAAATATTCTCTCGTTCGACTTTGTGGGGGAGTGGTTCACGGCGGCGGGGAATTCCGGATATAGTTTGGCTCTTCGAGATAACACGGCCGATTGGTCTACTTGGGACGATCGCTTAAGCTGGGCAAGTAGCAGTGAAGTGGGAGGGTCGCCAGGGGTTGATAATCCTGTTCCATACAGCAATGATTATGAGTCTTGGACGCAGTCGTTTTTTACAGAGGGTGAGCTTGAAGATCCGTTCGTCAGCGGTCCCATGGCGGATGCTAATGGGGATGGGTTTAATAATCTCATGCACTACGCTTTGGGGGTAGATCCAAAGATTCTCTTGTCTGGATCATTCGCTGATGTCGTGATAAAAGACGGAGTTATTTCACTTCAATTTGACAGGCTGATGAAAACTCCCGATCTGAATCTGACTGTGCAGGTCTCCACTGATCTACTGGATTGGTCGTCTTTGGCGATTCTCACGGATTCTGAAACACACGTAAATGGTCGTGAGACAGTCACTTATAGTAGCCCAATTTCTCTTTCGCTGGGGTCACAGCAATTCCTCCGTGTGAAGGTCACTAGTAATCCTTAAAACATAAAAAGAAAAATGCAAAATACACCCATAAAACTTGCAAGTCTGACTGCTCTATTAGTCGGCCCCACGGCTATGGCTGATTATCCGGCCACGGTAATTGCTTCAAATCCGTTGGCTTATTATCGCTTCGAGGAAGCGCCGGGAGCGACGACCTTGGCTGATTCTAGCGGTAACGGGTTGGATATCGACAATAGTTTTCCAGCTGGGACTACGGTCCTTGGTTCGGATGGAGCGGTTGGCTCGGCAGTGACTTTTAATGGTGATGGATATTTGGTTTCACCGTTGGATTTGGACACATCGATTGGGGATTTTACGATCGAGGCGATTATTAAAAGAACAGCGGGAGTTCCAGAGGGCGTAGTGATTGCTAATCAAGATGGTGACCTCGGGCCTGGGCGGAGCAATTTGGTCGTCAACGGGGCTGGATTTATTACGACTTTTTCGGGAGGAGCGACGACTAATTCAGGTGTCATAAATACGGGAGAATCTTTTGATCATGTCATTTTGACTTTCGATCAAAGTGCGGTTGCAGAGGGAGTGGATCCCACTTTTCGTTTCTTTATCAATGGTGCGGAGGCTGGGACTGGGACTGCGATTCCCGAGGCCGCTAATGGAAGTTGGGTTATTGGTGCCAATAAGATTCTGACGACACAGTTTTTCAACGGAATCGTCGATGATGTTGCAATCTACGGAAGTCGTCTTGACGATCCGGATGGTGATGGTGATTCCTCCGACTCCAAGATTGCGGAACACTACAAAGGATTTCTTTCCGATTCAATTACGGTAGGATCTTTCGAATCTAGTGTGACCTATCTTGATTCAGGGCAGAGTGCGGAGCTTAACTGGCTGGTTTCCCCCGAACTAAGCTCGTTGACACTCGATGACGGAACTGGTCCGATTGATGTCCTAGCGCAAACAATTGATGGTGAAGGCTCAATAATGGTTTCGCCGACAGCGACGACCACTTACACCTTGATCGGGGTCGGCTCTTTTGGCAGTGAGTCGCTTGAGATCGCAATAACGGTTGATGAAGGGGCTGTTATCAATTCGTTTACCTCAAATGTCGATCAAGCGAGTCCGGGGTCAAATGTTACCCTTTTCTGGGATGTGACTAATGCTTCAAGCGTTACGATCGATAATGAGATTGGTGCGGTGAATGCTATTTCGGGGAGCGTTATTGTTCCCCTAAATAAGGAAACAACATTTACTTTGACCGCGAATAATTCTCAGGGCCCCGTTACCGAGTCGGTAACGATTGCCTTGGCTGATGCTTCACTTCCAGTGGCCCATTGGAGGGTAGGGGAGGCCGCAGGAGAAAAAAATGGCTCAGTGTTGATTGGTGAAGGTGGTTCTTCTTTTGACGGTCTCTTTGTTGGAACCCCATCTTTTGATGCCGATGATCCTGCTCCGGTGCCCGGAGGGTCCACCGCATCGATTGTGTTCGATGGTGCTCGGAGTTGGGTTGATGTCAGTGGTTACGATGGTGTCGGAGGAGATTCAGCTAGGACTTTGGCTTTTTGGTTCAAAGGAGATTTGGTCCAGCCCAATCTGAATGCAACTTTGGTTTCTTGGGGAACTGGCGCGACTGGTGCTAGGTTTGATACTCGGATTAACACAGCAGGCGTAAATCAGCTGAGGACGGAGGTTGCTGGTTCTGGCTCCAATACTACTACTCCGATCGTAACGGGAGAGTGGCACCATTGCGCGGTCGTGTTTGACCCTGTTTTGGGAACTACGATTGGAGATGCCCTGTTTTATGTTGATGGAAATCTAGAAGCTTTGACCGCTTCGGGCGGAACAACCGTCAATACCAATGCTAGCAATGGAGTGAGAATTGGAAGTGCTCGGACCTTTCCAGGCCGGGCCGTAGCGGGGAAAATGGATGATATCAGAATCTATGACCGTGCTTTGAGTGAAGCTGAAATTTTGTCTCTAATCACTCCGGGAAATGGACAGGAGCTAAAGATTACCGCAATCCGTCAGCTCGGAAATGGAAATGTTGAGGTCGATTGGGCGGGAGCTCCAGGTGACTACTTCTTTGAATATTCCTTTGATCTAACTCCGGATAGTTGGTTGGAAATTAGCGATAGTGAGTTAATTCCTCAGGGTGAGACGATGGCTACTTCAGTTGATGACTTCATCGCGCCAAACGCCGAAAATCGTAAGGTTTTCTATCGTCTGAGACCGGTTGACTAATCGTTCAGCAAGAATGATTCAAATTTTCAAATCCTGGTGGATCCGATCCAGCGGGGTTTTGAAGTGATTAGTTCCTTTGCATTACAGACCAAGATCGGGTAACGTATCCGATAGGATGTCGAAATTGGGTAGAGTTCATTGCGTAGTTCTTAGCGTATTAATTATCTATACGTTTATCGCGTGGGAGGGTGTCAAGCGTGATGAGCGTAGTCTAAGAGAGGCAGAAAAAGAAGCTTCTGAAAATGGTCAACCTGATCCTTGGTCCGAGGTGAAGTCTGTTGAGAATCGACAGGATGCTGCTGAGGGAATGGTGAAGGTAGGTATTCCACTTTTGGTGACGGTGATTTATGGGGGGATTCTGATGGTCTTGTATGTTTTGCCAGTTTTGGTTGATAAGGTAAGCGAGGAAATGATGGGTTCGACGGCAGAGGTGGATGATGATCCTCTAGATGAAGCACGTGCGGCCGTCACGGAAGGAGAGTATGCCGATGCTATTGCGGTGTATCGTAGGTTCTTGCTTGAAAATCCTGAGAGCCGGCACTCTTTGGTTGAGATTGCAAAAATCCAGCGGGATCATCTGAGCAGCCCTGCCGGAGCTATTAGCACGCTTGAACAAGGTTTGGATGAGCATGAGTGGTCGGAGGATGATGCTGCTTTTTTGATGTTCCGGATTGCTGAGATTTCTGAGGAAGATCTTGCTGATAAAGATCAGGTGATTGCGGTGATGAAGCGTGTAATTAGGGAGTTGAAAGGGACTCGACATGCGGGTAATGCGGCTCACAAGTTACGTGAATTGGAAGAAGGTTGAATTGTGAAATGGGTGCACAAAAAATGGAGACATTTACTGGCAGTTGCACCTCTTGTTCCGCTTGCTTTAGCGTGTTTGGCTGGAGCGACTTTTGGTAAGTCTCCTGTCTGTGCTGTGTTTTTCATAGCGCTTGCTTTGGCTTTGGCTCGCAAGGCCGTCGTTTGGTGGTTTGGGATTTTTATGATGGTGGTGACGGTGGGATGGCGATCTGAGGTTTTGGAATCTCCTGTCAAAGAAAGTCTTGCATCACCTTCCAGTGAATTCGTTGAAGGTGTCCTTGCGGTGGGAAGAAAAACCAATCCAACTCAAACAAAGCGGTTTGGTGTATTGGACGAAGGAGGAGTGAAACGTCGAGTTATAATCTTTGGAGTGGAAGATTTCCAACCGGGCGAAATAAGGCAAATCAAGGGAAGATTTTTCGTTCCATCCCGTGAGCGTAATCCCGGTCTTTTTTCACAGACTAAGCTTTGGGAACGGCAGGGGATCTTCGGCGGTCTCTGGGTTAAGGAGAGTGAATTAGTGTCCGTGAATTGGGCTTCGGCTCCTTATCGGTGGGCCGAAAATCTTCGTGAAGAATTGTCGATCTTAATCACTCGTGGATTACCGGTCGGAAGTTCTGGACGTGATGTGATTACCGCAATGGTCCTGGGTGAAAAACCACCCCGTGATTCCGTAATTAGTAGGGCTTTCCGCCAGAGTGGAGCCATGCATGTTTTTGCAGTGAGTGGGCTTCATGTCACCCTAGTGGGGGCTATCTGCTGGATGGTTCTGATGCATCTGCCGATTCCTCGTAGAGTGGGTGTCTTTTTTGTGATTTTGACCATGCTGACTTACGCGCTGATTACGGGGCTAAGGCCTCCGGCAGTTCGAGCCACTTTGATGGCAATCTGTTTCTTAGGAGCCTTTTTCTTTCGGCGAAGGCCATCCGTTTTTAACGCGCTCGCTCTCAGTTTTTCGTTAGTTGTTTCGTGGAGGCCCTCCCAAGTTTTTGATGTGGGATTTCAGCTTTCGTACGGGGTGTTACTTGCGATTGGAGTGGGGGTAGGAGTTGCACTAAAGCTGACAGGAAGAATTGCGGAGTTGGACCCATTTTTTCCTTCGCGCCTTTTGAGCGACGGTCAGCGGAAAACTCTCAAAGTTCGAACCTACTTTTCCCATCTTGGAGCTAGTTCGTTGGCGGCTTGGTTGGGATCAATGCCCATCATGATTTGGCACTTCGGAGTTGTCACTCCGATTGCCGTTTTAACAAGCTTGGTATTGATTCCTATAACCATGGTGATTTTAGCTCTCGCTTTTTTTTCAGCAATCGTGGGCTCTCTAGAGGATCGCTTGGGAATCGGTGTTAATCGAATCAATGAGGGGGTCGCAACAAGTGCGTTCCATGTCGCTAAGGGGTTCTCAAAAGTGCCGCTTGGTCATTGGCGATCAAGGCGTCTGACTCCAGGCGATTGGGTGGTGTTTGATACTTATGACGGGGGTGCCGCATCATTTCTTGATGTTCAAGATGGCGTGATGATTGATGTGGGGAGTGAGGAGTTTTTTACGCGTGAATTGCGCTCTATTCTAGGCCATTGGGAAGTAGAGCCTCCCGTCGCTTTTCTGACTCATCCTGATGGTGATCACGTCGGAGCCCTCCCGCAAATGCTAGGTAAGGGCTTTTTAAAACAGGTTGTTTTTCCAGTGGATAACGCTCTTAGTCCCAAGTATCGCGAGTTTTTCTCGCAAGTGAAAGGCTCGGATTGTGAGGTGCGCTTGGGAAAAGCCGGAGAGCGGATTGAATTAGCGGAGGGAATTTGGGTCGAGATTTTAAACGCGGGGGCGAAGGGGATTCGCAATATTGCCGATAATAGAAATATGGTGATGAAGGTTCATTGGAAGGGCTGGAAGATTCTCGTGACTGGTGATCTGGGAATAGTTGCTGAACTTGATTTAATCGCTAAAGGCGTCGACTTGAGTGCCGATATTGTTTTGATGGGACACCACAAATGGGGTTTCTCTGGACAACATCAGTTTTTTGAGGCGATTGGGGCTAAGGTGATTATTTCAAGCGGTGCTAACTATCCTCGATATGAAATGCCCAGGGAGAGTTGGGTTGAGCATTTAAGCGAGGAGGGGTATCAGTTTTTCAATCAACGAGAAACTGGAGCCGTCATCATGGATTTTTCAGTAGACGAAGTTTCGATTCAATCATATCTCGATGACGAAAGGCGGTTTGTGCTTCAACGGTAGATCCGTGTCACTCTCGGTGTGATTTGAGTAAGGATTTCCCAGGGGATTGTGCCTGCTTTTTCGGCTAGATCTGAAACGAGGAGGTTGGGGCCGAAGAGCTCGGCCTCGTCGCCGGGTTGGCATGTGTCGAGTTCGGTAACGTCAACTATGATTTGATCCATAGTGACCCGGCCCAGAAGAGGGCAGGCCGCTTTGTTGAGGATAACGCTAGTTCCCTTTCCTGATAGCGACCTAGGATAGCCGTCGCCATAACCAAGGCCCACGACGGCAGTTTTAGTATCGCGTTCAAGGATGGTCCGGCCATAGGAAACGCCATGCCCTTTAGGGAGATGATTGATGACCGAGACTCTAGATTTGAAGGTCATGACTGGTTTTAAGAATTCCTGATGAGCTGGAAGGGGAGAGATTCCATAAATAAGGAGGCCGGGACGAACAAGATTTGTGGTGCGACTATCGTAATCGAGAAGGCCTGCTGAGTTGCTGAGGTGAACGTGAAATTTCTCATCACGTCCTGGGATGCTCTCAACCATTGAATCGAAGAGTTCGAATTGCTTGTGGGTAAACACTGGATCTTCATCTGCAACAGGAAGGTGTGAGCCTACTCCGGTTAGCCTGATTCCCGAAGCTTGCTTCAGCTTTTGCAAAGCCTCACCAAGTTGATCAGGCAAAAATCCTCCACGCCCCATTCCAGTGTCGAGTGCGAGGTGAGCTTCAATTGGCGAGTCTTTTCCTAGGTGGTTGAAGTGCTCTATTTCTTCGAAAGAGCAAAGGCAGGGAGTCCAGCCGCAGGCAGCGATCTCTTCGCGCTCGGACTGAAGGGTCGCGCCAAGTATATACGGTCGGGTCTTAATTCCTTCTTTGGAAAGGCATCGAGCTTCTCCGGTATTAGCCACACCCAAGAAGGGAAGGTTTTGCCTATCTAGTTCCTTAGCTATCTCAATAAGACCGTGACCGTAAGCTCCTCCTTTGATCACGGCCATGACATCCTTGCCAGAATGGCGGCGAGCAAGCTGAAGATTATGATGGAGCGCAGAGCGATCAATTTCAGCCCAAGCACGTGGAGGAGATTCAGTCACGGAAAGAGAATAATGAGAAATTCAAAATTAGAAATTCCCAAATTATCAACTAAAAATGAGATTACTTAGAATGGTGGAGGGATTAGTGAGATTAAGATTAGTTTTATTTTGGAGAGAAGGTCGACATCTGTGTTAGAAAATTGGATAGCGATCTTGTCCCTTATTCCATACAATGGGCTTTGATTTTTCATCACATAGCTTGCAAAATTTTAGGGTCACCGCGGATTCCACCGAAAGGCTAAACGATTTATCACAGGGGATCTTGAGAAGCTTGTTGGAAAGGATGAGGTAGACTATTTGTCTAAACAGCGTTTAAGGGTGGTGGATCAAACTATTTGGGTGATCTAAATCCTGCCAAATGAAGAAAATAACTTGCTGAGTGAACGATGAAGCTTGAAGACTTAAAGTTAACGACCGAGGAGGAAGTCATGTTCTTCGACACGGATTGTGGGGGCGTAGTCCATAATATTGCGTATCTCCGTATGATCGAAACCTGTCGGACTAAACTGGCAGGCCTCATGGGTATGGATTTGCAAAGAATGGCCGAAACTCAGCTATTTCCAGTGGTGTTTCGGACTGAAATCGATTACAGGCAACCCGCTAAGCTTGGTGACATTCTAAGAATTCACGGTCATGTGAGCGAGGTCGGTAAAGTTAGATTTTGGTGTAATTTCACCGTGGTTCGAGAAGGGGAGGAGCAACCATTAATCACTTGTCGTCAAGGACTGGCTATGGTGCAAATGCCGCAGGGCCAACCAAAGCGCTTGCTTTTAGACTGGACCTGAGTTTTCCCCGTTTTCTCTTTAAGGATTGATGGTAAGACCGTAACACGGGGGCGTAATGACTCACAAACCTGTCGTTCTTATTATCCGTGACGGCTGGGGGCTTAACCCTGGTGGAAAAGAAACTGCTGAACAAGATGGCAACGCTGTCGAATTGGCTGAGACTCCCTTTCACGATGAAATGGAGGATCTTTACCCGAAGGGTTGCGTTTCTGCTTCTGGTATGGACGTAGGACTGCCGGATGGTCAGATGGGAAATTCTGAGGTGGGGCACCTTAATCTTGGAGCGGGACGCGTTGTTTATCAGGATCTTACGAGGATAAATAAGGCAATTTCCGAAGATACATTAAAGGACAATGCGATTCTCAAGCAAGCTTTTGAGAAGGCCAAGGGGCGACGGCTTCATTTCATTGGTCTCGTTTCCGATGGTGGAGTCCATAGTCATCAGGATCAGCTTATTGCCTTGGCTAAAGCTGCTCATGAGTCTGGCTGTGGAGAGATTATGGTCCATGCGATTACTGACGGGCGTGATACTTCCCCGACGGGTGGAAAAGGATATCTTAACTACGTTGAGGATGAGCTAGCTAAGTTTGATGCGCGAATTGGCACGGTAATTGGTCGTTATTACGCGATGGATCGTGATAAGCGTTGGGAGCGTACAAAGCTGGCATGGGACGCCATCGTTCACGGACAGGGGGCTGAGACTGAACTGCTCGCAAGTGAAGCGATCGCCGGGCAATACGCCAAGGACAAGACTGATGAGTTTATTTCTCCCATGATCTTCTTCGATCACGAAACCCAACGGGTTAATGATGGTGATGTCGTAATCTTTTTTAACTTCCGTGCGGACCGCGCCCGTCAACTCTCAGAAGTGTTTCTCCGTGGTGACGAATTCGATAGTTTCGAAACAGGTGTAATTCCCAAGGTTGATTATTTCACGCTTACGGAATATGACGAAACTTACGATTGTCCTGCTATCTTTCCTCCAGAAAAAATAAAAATGACGCTTGGTGAAGCGGTTGCAATGGCAGGCCAGAAGCAGCTTCGAATTGCCGAAACTGAGAAATACCCGCACGTCTCTTACTTTTTCAATGGAGGAGAAGAGACCCCTTATCCAAACGAAGATCGTAAGGTGATCCCTTCTCCGAAGGATGTCGCGACCTATGATCTGAAGCCTGAAATGAGCTCGGAAGAGGTTGAGGAATTTGTCCTTGGACACCTGAAAGATTACGACCTTGTGATCATCAACTTTGCCAACCCAGACATGGTTGGTCACACTGGGGTGGTTGAGGCTGCGAAGATCGCGGTGACGCGAATTGATGCGGCCGTTCGGGCGATCACCGAAGAGACGTTAAAGTTGGGAGGCAAACTTCTCATCACGGCCGATCATGGGAATTGCGAGTTCATGCGGAATTCTGATGGTTCCCCTCACACTGCCCACACCACGAATTTGGTGCACCTTTGGTATGTTGCTAATGATTCTAAAGGTCAGAAGGTTAACGATGGTATTCTTGCCGATGTTGCTCCGACCTTGCTGGATATGATGGGCCTTGAACAGCCGCAAGAAATGACTGGTTCGAGTTTGATCAAGTAGGGCGATTCAAAAGAGCTCCGTATAGGGCTACGACATCAGAGGCAACATCTTCCCAGTCACGAATGGGCAGCGGTTTCCCTAAAATACCCACCTCTAGTTGCTTTAGAATTCCACGTGCCATTTGTTCGGTGTCGAAGGCATCTATGGTCTCGGCTTTGGTAAGGATTTCAGCAGCCCCTGATTGTTTTGAGATCACGGTAGGAACCCCAAATTGAGCAGCTTCAAGAGCTGAGAGACCAAATGGTTCTGACACAGAAGGCATGCAGTAGACATCGGCCATCGAGAGTAGATTGTGAATTTTCTCACGGCCAAGGAAGCCGGTAAAGTGACATCGATCTGCAATCCCGAGTCGGATGCTTTTGGCCATCAAAGCTTGCAGTTGGTCTCCCGTTCCAGCCAAAACGAAACGAACATTTGAATTTTGGGAGAGAACTTTGAGGGCGATTTCTAGGAAGTGACTTGGACCTTTTTGTCGTGTCATTCTGCCGAGGAAAACTACTAGGTGATCGAGGAACGGTTTGGGCCGGCGGTAGGCTGCGATAGGCGAAATGCCATTGTGGACAACGGAAATTTTTTCCGGATCGGCGTTGTAATAATCTATGCAGATTTTCTTGGTATAATGACTCACGGCAATGACGCGATCAGCTTTTTGAAGTGCTTGTTTCTCGAGATTGTAAATCCGACCTTGCTCGTCAGGCCCGGCTCGGTCGTAACTGAGAGAATGAACGTGGAAAATGAGGGGCTTTCCTGATTGTTTTCGAATTTTGAGAGCAGCGATTGCTGTCAGCCAATCGTGGGCATGAATGACATCAAAATGAGTTTCTCTTGAGGCCTTGATGGCCTCGCGGGAATACATCTTAACTCTTTCATCTAAGTCCCCATCATAGAGCCCTTCACTCGGATTGGCATCGAGATATGGTTCGAAATCAGCTGAATGAGTCAGATGGTTGATTGGAATGATTTGGACTTTCTTGTTTTTTGTGGAATTTCTAATTTTTGGCAAAAATAAACTTAGCTTAGATCGGGTGGCGAGGGCATTTGCCAACCCCTCGCAAGCAACGCCTAGGCCGCCATTGATGAATGGTGGGAATTCCCAGCCAAGCATAAGTATGCGAATTCTAGCCATGATTATTTAAAGGGGGATTTTTTTGCGTCTGATTGGGATCTGCGGTGGCGGGAGGCATGGTGTGTGCTTACTCTCCCGTTAGATGCAAACAGCTAAGGAAGAAACTTTCGAGAAAGATAACTATATTGAGACCGGTATGCCAGCTGAAGCCGGTGAAGTCTTTCCTGGGAAGGTGGTGGAGCACCGAAATGAAGGCGCCTGTCAGATATTCGTATGTGATAATTTTTGCGCTCTTTCGGTGATATGCCTTGAGGTTGGTGTCATTCGGTTTCGCTTCTCTGCAACTGGCGCTTTTGCGGAGGATTTTTCATATGCGGTGCTACCAAAAACCTTAGAAAAAGCATTCCCGCCTGAGGTGTCAGAAATAAAGAACCACTACGTTCTTAAGACCGGGGAATTGGTCGTGCTGATTTCACGTGATGGGTTAAAAATTCGGATCGAGGATGATGAGGGCAATTTACTCTCGGAGGATGAGAAAGGGTTTCATTGGCGTCAAAATGATGCTTATGGCGGAGAAGTTGTGATGATGAGTCGGGTGATTCAATCTCGAGAGCATTTTTATGGCTTAGGAGATATCCCTGGTCACAAGAATTTGCGAGGGCAACGTCGTCAGCTTTGGGGGAGTGATGTTTATGGTTATAATGCCGAAACTAATCCGCTATATAAAAACATCCCATTCTTTGTCGGAGTGCATCACGAAAAGGCATACGGAATCTTCTTTGATAATACCTTTCGCTCCTTTTACGACTTTGGTGGTGAGCGTGAGGCAGTGAGTAGTTTTTGGGCTCAAGGTGGAGAGATGAATTTCTACTTTATGCACGGTCCTTCGGTTCCCGAAGTTGTTCGTAAATATAGTCATTTAACGGGGAAGCCAGAGTTGCCGCCACTTTGGGCGCTCGGTTTCCATCAGTGTAAATGGTCATACAAAAGTGAAAGCGAGGTGATGGCTATTGCTGATGGTTTTAAGAAAAGAAAAATCCCATGTGATGCCATTTATGTTGATATTGATTATATGGATGGCTTCCGTTGCTTTACTTGGAATCGTAGCAACGAGAGCTATCCAAATCCTAGGCGAATGACAAAGCGTCTTGAAAAGGAAGGCATAAAAATGGTCGGGATCATTGATCCTGGAATTAAGATTGATCCCAAGTATACGATCTATCAGAGCGGTAAAGAAGGGGATATGTTCTGCAAGCGGATGGATGGCCCTTTATTGACCGGTAATGTCTGGCCGGGACCATGTCATTTCCCCGATTTCACAAGCCCTAAAACTCGCGATTGGTGGGCTGATCTTTTTCCACCTTTCATGCAGGAGAGTGGTTTGGCCGGAATTTGGACTGATATGAATGAGCCAGCGGTCTTTAACGAGGAAAAGACTTTTCCGCGTGATGTTCGTCATGATTTTGACGGACATCCATGTTCTCATCGTAAAGCGCATAATGTTTATGGAATGCAGATGTCTCGTGCGACGCGAGAAGGTATTCGGAGGGCTTTTCCCGAAAATCGACCCTTCGTAATCACGCGCTCGGCCTTTGCAGGGACGCAGCGCTATAGCTCAGCCTGGACCGGAGATATCGAATCAACTTGGGAGCACCTTAAGATTGGTAATATTCAATGCCAACGTTTGGCGCTCTCGGGCTATTCTTTTGTCGGCACTGATATTGGCGGTTTTTCTGGGATTGCGGAGGGTGAGCTCTTTATTCGCTGGTTGCAAATGGGCGTTTTTCATCCTTTCTGCCGGGTGCACAGCTCGGGTGACGAGAACGATCAGGAGCCGTGGTCGTTTGGAGAACCTTACACAAGTATTGCTAAGAAGTTTATCGAACTTCGTTATCGAATTTTGCCTTACCTTTATACCGTTTTTGAAGAACACACCCACACTGGTGATCCGATCCTACGCTCGCTGATCTATTTAGATGCAGATGATCTAGAGTGTCATAACCGTGTTGAGGAGTTTGGGGTTGGACCAAGTTTGTTGACTTGTCCGATTTCTAAGTCGGGCGTTGAAGGACGCTGGTTTTACCCTCCGAAGGGGCTATGGTATGATTTCTGGACGAATGAGAAGGTTCTTGGCGCTGAAGAACGATGGGTTGATGTTCCGCTTGATTCGACGCCGCTTTTTGTAAAGGCCGGGACGATTTTGCCCTTGTCACCGGTGCGCTTGAGCTCATCAATTGAGCTTCCTCATATGGAGCTCCATGTCTACCTAGAGGATGGGGAGGGTGAGGGGAGCCTTTATGAGGATGCTGGGGATGGTTATGGCGCTTCCATAAAGAAGACCTTTAAGCTTAAGGAGCAGAAACTGATTCAAACTCGCAGTGGTGAATTTCAGGCGAAATACTCCGTCTATCGCGTCATGATTCACGGTGCGACTTGGCAGAAAGTTTCTATTGATGGAGGCAAGGAAACTTCCTTCGAGTGTGGGAGTGTTTTGGAAATACCGGAGAGTTTCGAGATCGTGCAATTCCGATAAGGCTACCCTAGCTTATGGTCGATCCAGTAATTGAGGTGCATCAGGAAATCCTCACGTGTCGAACCACAAAAGGGCTCGTGTAGAGCTTCTTTGATTTTCTTAAATGAGATTTGAGTCGAAGAGAGAGCCTTCAAGTGATCCTCCAAGATTTTAACGGGGCAAATGGAATCAGAATCTCCTTGGGTAAATAGGATAGGTTTTTCGAAGGCCATGTTGGTGAATTGTTCGCGGACTTCTTTGGCTGCGTCACGAAGATCCCGACCCCAGCCGATTGAAATACGACTATGGAAAAGAGCTAGGTCTTTCTCGGTTTCGCCTCTGCCAATCTTATGGCTGCAGTCTGAACTGCTGACTCCAGTACTGATCGTTGCCGAAGGGAAAAGCTTCGCGGCTAAAGGGAGGGCGATTTTCATCCATGGTTTGGCTTGAAGCATCGGATTGAGAAGAGGCGAGCTGATCCAGGCTGCTTTGAATAGGTTGTTGTTTCGAAAGAGGAAACGCAGAGCCATGAGGCCACCCATAGAGTGTCCTGCAATTATAATTTCACCCTCCAGTGATGAGAGAGAATCATGAAGGAGCTCGTCTGCGAAGCTGAGTCCCGGGACAATTCCACGTTTTCCCTGTGAGCGACCGTGGCCTGGCATGTCGGTAAGGATACAGCGATAACCGGCATCTACGAAGCTTCTGAGTATAGGTGGGTAGCGGTCGATAAAATCGCCTTGTCCGTGGAAGAAAATAAGTCCTCCTCGAATCATGGCTTCGGGATTTAGGGTGAGGCGGTGTAAGGTCTGATTCTGAATATGGACTTGTGATGCCTCTATCCTCATACACGGAAGGTTTTCATAAGATTTTGCACTAGAGTGGCGTCGTCAAAGCGGCCTGCTTTGTTGAAGGCGAGATTCATATTTGCGAGTATTCGCAGAAGCATGGCAGCTAGAGAACAAGGCTGTTGCACTGCTTTTTTTGCCTCTGCGGAGAGTTCGGGGTGCTCTTTGAGAAGCTGTTTTACCATAATTGGACGCCCCTTGTGAAAAGCATCGATCAAAGTGGGGCCGTCTGGAGAGTCAATGAGGCAGAGAAAGTGCCCGGGATAATTTACTCCATAAACGGTGAGCCCAAGTCGTTGAGCAACGAGGATATAAATCAGGGAGAGGCCAAGTGGATTACTTTTTCCCTCGTCAAGTGACCAGGTTAAATCTGAATTGCGTGGATCAAAGGGAACTGAATGATTGCCGGAAAAACGCTCCGACTTAAAGAGCCAATCAGCAAGTTCACGGGCGGTTCCAACCTCAGGGTGAGCGTCCTGAGCTATGATGTCGAGTTCGTCGGAAAGACTGGGCCGTAGTGTAATGCCATCGTGGAGAAAGTCCGAGATCAGGCGAAGAAGTGCTTCAAATGATTCGTAGTCACCATCGGGGTAGCTGAGATTGCTGGCGGGCACGACCCATTGTTCTTCAAGAAGCTTTTGTCGGCCGGCGTGAAGGGATTCGGAGAGGATCTTGCTCTCGTCAGGCTTGAGATTGATTCCAAGGGCCGCAAGGTCGTGACTGGCGTCTCCTTCAAATTCCAAGAGGGCCCGCTGAACTCCTTGTTGGACGTCTTTGTTTTGATCGTCCAACAATTTGAGTAGAGATCCAAATCGCGCTGTTCGCTCCATACTGGGAAGATGGAGTGCTAGGAAAAATTCGCCAGTAGATTTCTAAATCAAATCAGCTGGCCGCTGGTTCTATTTTTGACTTTTTAAAAGAAAGCGAAGAAGTGGTTCGACAGGTGACAGGCCATGAGGATGGTGGCCGAGACCGGGTTTATGCCATATTTTTACGGGAGAGTTCATCTTGCTGAGGTTCGCAGCGAGTGGTTTTGCATTTTCAGCTGGTGGAACCACGGTGTCGGCCGTCCCGATCACCAGGGCAACGGGTATGCCTTGTAGTTTTTTGGCGAAATCTGGATGAGTGATTTGCGAATGGCTTTTGGCTTCGGCTGCAGTGATTCCATAAGCTCTAAGGCAGCGAGCGTAGTCAATCTTGGATAATTTCCCATTGATGCCACCAGGCCAGGATTGAAAATTGCAAACCGGGTTATCTCCATAAATGGCGGTAACTTTATCGGGGTGTTTCGCGGCGAAGTTAAAGATAAAGAGACCACCGCGTGACATTCCTTCGAGAATGGGCTTAGGGCCTAGCTGAAATTGAGTAGTGAGGACTTCGTAGAGTTCTTCGCCGCGAGCCATGGCGATTTTGTTACCATAGAGATTTCCAACATCGACAAAGGCAAGATGGTAGCCGCGGTCAAGAAGGGCGAGATCTAAAGCAGGTTGATGACCCCAAAAGCGGGCCCGCCAAATCCATGGTTGCCCTTTGGCGGCGGTGTGGGGAACGACCAATCGTGCGTTTGCTCCTGATTTAGGGAGTTTTAAATCATGAAGCTCAAAGCCATTCCAACTGGAAGTTTTTCGAGAGCTTTCAGAAAAGTTGGCGCGTCTTCCAGTCTCTCTGGAAAGAAGATCTAAATAGTGCTTTGCGAGTTGCTCGTGCCCTTCATTATTGGGATGGACGCCATCGGTGGTATGACCAGAGGAAAGGGCCCGGGTAAGATCGTGGAAGTAGACCTTCTCATCGTTGGTAGCAGCTTTTTTGTAAGCTTGCTGGATTTTGGGGAGCCGCTTTGCACGTGTTTTGAGGTCAATTTCCCGTCCTTTTTTTAATCCTTCTTGGTTCGGGAACATGGGCGTCGGAGAACAAAGGTGTATGATCATTCTAGGGTTCCCTTCTCGTAGTTTATTAATCAGGGAAATAGCATCGCTAGTTAGATCATCTTGATGTTCCCAGTTTTTACGTTTGTCATTTTGGCAGGTGTCGTTGGTTCCAAGTGTGATGACAGCGATATCTGGCTTAAAATTAAGAACTTTGGTGAAGTGAGTTGTTTTAAGGAAAGGTCGATCGGCTTTCTGAAGGAGGCATAGTCCGCCGGCCGCAAAAGTTTTCACGAGGTAGTCATCTCCTAAAAATTTGCCAAGTTTCGTAGCATAGCGATTGGCTTGGATGGGCGTGGCACCGGAGCCAAACGTGATTGAGTCACCGAGCATTGCGACTTTGACTTGGGTTGCTTGAAGTTCCAAAAATGAAAGAAGGAGAAGAAAAAATGATTTCATCAATCCATGATACTTGGTGAGGTCCGCGTGTTTATCGACGAATGTTGTGAGGGCTTTGAAGTGATTCTCGCCTGTATCGTCTCGGCGTCCCTCGGCAATAGTCGTGATTTCTTTCCTCGTCTACAGCTTAAGTTTTTGGATCGTAGGAGTGATTGAGGTGTAAATTTTTCAATGATCTTTCACATGAAGGATTGATTGGGACTCCGCTATTCCACGCTTTTTGGGCTCTCCTTTAAGAGAAGCTTGATTACTGGTAAATGAAGTAAAAACACTAAGATTACGACTAGCATAAGGACGATGAAACCAGCTCCTCCGCTAATGGATTGAAGTCTCCCCCAAAAAACTTCGTAAAAAGTACCGTCAAATGGATTTGAGCGCAGGAAGGCAACTTTTATTGATGGAGTGCCAAAAAATGGTCTCATGATCCATGAAAGTTGAGCTCCCACAAAAGCATTCCCGCCCAGCCACGCTATTAATGTTGCTATGGCGGTGCGGGCATCGGGAGTGACTGCGACCAAGAGTTTGGCGAGGTGTAGGTTTGCAATGATTCCTGCTAATGCGATGAGAACGGTGTGAGTGACAAGGAAGTAGGAATGGGCATTTGCAGCGTTGTCGGCATCCGGTGCGGGAGCATTCAGGGACATGAAAAAGGTAACGGGTGCCAATCCTCCAAGCACGAGAGCGGCTATAGTGAAACTCATGAGTTGCGCCATGATTGATTGCCGAAAGCCAAGCCCGCTTCCCAAAAGGAGGCCCAGCATGCCATTGAGAAACCCATTACAGATCAGTGTGAGCAGAATAAGAGCTGGCATCTTAATTCCAACGAAGAGCCCCATCTTGGGGTCTCTCCAAAATCCCAGCGTCATACCATAAATTCCAAAGGATAAAATAATGGTAACGAGGCACAATCGCAGGCTCTTCATTCCAGGATCATTGATCCACCTACGGAGATCTTCTGGAGCTCCTCTAAGAAGAATGCCGAGTTCGTGACGCATTAAGAAATGGGAGAGATAAGAGGTAGGAACGAATTGTATCTGCCTCGATTACTTGCAGAATCTAGATTGGGAGTGTGGAGTCATGATGTTCGGAGTGTGAAGGTTTCGGGAAGTCCTTAAGTTGAGGTGAGGCTGATCGGGAGTTCTATAGCGGCTTCAGTTCCCCCTTCTTCTAGGCGAGAAATCCGCGCCTTTCCTTGATGAAGTTCGGCAACTTCTTGCACAAAGGTAAGGCCCAGTCCATTTCCCTTCCCTCGTTCTTCACTACGGAATGAATAAAACCGTTCAAAGGCCTTTTTGGCTGCAAAGTCTGGGATTCCATTGCCTTGATCACGAACTAAAAGGATGATGCGATCATCGTGAACCACCGCAGAGAGTAGAACTATTCCCTCTTTCGGGGAAAATTGAATACCATTTTCAAGGAGGTGGGTAATAGCTGATCCTAGGAGGGGTTCGTTACCAAAATATGGAAGATTCTCGGGAATGTCGGATTCTAGGGTTACTCCGGCCGACTCGGCTAAGCCGGTTAGCTGTGAAAGTTGTCTGCGCCCGCAAGCGGCGAGATTGAACTGATGCGAGTTCTCTAAATGGCTCTGCGCTTCGAGGGCCGAAAGCTCAAGAAGCTGGTGGATCATCGCCTCACATCTCTTCGTTTGATTCCGAATATTGTCTACAAATTTCGCACGGTCTATCTGGGGCATTTCTTCATTTAGAAGTTCGGCGGCTCCTTGAATCGCGGCTAGGGGTGATTTGAGCTCGTGGGTTAGGGTCTGGATGTAACGTTCTGCATACTGGCGACCCTCTAGTGATTCTCGCATATCATGGAGGGCATTCGCGAGAGTATTGACTTCGCGACCAAGGCCGACTTGTGGCCGAGGGCGACGTTCACTCCTCGTGATGGCTCGGGCATAGGCGGTGAGTTTTCCAATCGGTCGGAAAAGCCAAATAAAGACAGCGATAATAAGAGCAAGAATACCCAGTCCAATAAGTGCGACGGACCAGATAATGGTTCGACGGCGAGCTTGGACGAAAGGGAGAACGTCCTTTTGGGATTTGTAAACACTTAGGCAGCCAACGATTTTTCCGTCTTTGCTTACGGGAGCGCCGACGAACATCACTGAGGAGTCAGACTCAGATTCGTCCTCTCGTGTTGACCGTGCTCCGTATTTTCCACGAAGTGTTTTGTAAACGTCGCTCCATTTACTGAAGTCCTTGCCTACATTTCCTGGCTGGCCGCTGTCGAAAAGGACTGTGCCATTTTGATTGGTAAGGTAGGCATTTAACCCGATCTCTTTTTTTGCAATAACAAATATTTTGGCGCTGAGTTTTCGTTCGTCGATACGTTCAAAAACTTTCTCTAGATCTAAGTCGTTTTCGACTAGATTTGCGAGGATGTGAGCTGCGTCGATCATCGATTCCTCGGTTGCCTGCAAAGTCTGAGTTTCGAGATCTTCGAGAAGGTAATCGGAGAGACGATAAAACCCAGCTCCCATAATGAGAGTGATCAGGAGGAGGGTAACACGAGTCAGGCGCATTTAAAGAACCAGGGTGTAACCGAGGCCGCGTCTGGTTTGGATCGTTTCAGCGGCGTTTTCGGAATGTTGGCGTAGTTTAGCTCGGAGGGATTTGATGTGAGTATCGATAGTGCGATCCATAGCTGAGCCAGGATCTTCCCACGCTTGTTCTAGAAGTTGTTCCCGTGTGAACACTCGGCCAGGTTGTCCAAGTAGAATGGCGAGTAGTTTGTATTCGTGGGCGGTAAGGTCGAGGTGATGATTGCAGCAGGTGATGCTCATCGTTTCGGAATCGTGGTGAAGCAGAGAGGAGTTTGCTTTAGGCGCTGCTTTGCCACGGCGGAGGATAGCTCGGATCCGGGCAACTACGGTTCGCGGTGAAAAAGGCTTAGTAACGTAGTCATCGGCGCCAAGCTCAAGGCCTAGTATGTGATCGATCTCGGAATCGCGGGCTGTCAGAAAGAGGATCGGGATTTGTGAGAAATCCCGGATCTTTCGGCAGAGATCGAAGCCAGTGAAGTCGGGTAGGCCAATATCGAGCACTGCAAAGTCGGGGGCGTGATTTTCGAAGTGATCAAGCCCGGCTTGTGCGGTCGAGACGTGAGTCACAGAGAAATTTTCGGTTTCGAGTGCATAGATTAGAGTGTCCGCTATGGCGGGCTCATCTTCAACGAGAAGGACTGAGGGCATTACGCGAGCTTAGAGATCGTTCCTCAGGAGCCAATCGTAATTTTAAACGCCGCGCACGATTCTTGCGAGATCCCAGAGTTTTAAAATTTATCATTATGACGGTCACCCAAGGTCGTAGGCATCTAAATCTGCGGTGACAATAACGTCCTCTGGTGTGGGAGTGGCGCGGAGAATTTTATTGAGGTGGTGGGAGAGGATCCTCGCGTTGGGACCTCGCATGAGCAGCTGGAATCGGAATTGAGAGTGGGATTTAGTGAGTGGTGAAGGGATGGGGTCGCCTAGGATGACTTGGTCGGGAAGATCTTCCGAGAGTTTGCGGTGGAGGGTTTGAAGCGTGAATTCAGCGCGGCGTTCGTGGCTTGATCTTGCGAGGAGAAGTGCGAGGTGGGTGAAAGGCGGATATTGAAATTGTTGGCGGACGTTGAGTTCTTGGCCAACGAAGCCATCAAAGTCGTGATGTCTTGCGAACTGGATCGAGGGACTGTGAGGTGTCGATGTCTGTATGATCACTTCGCCGGTCATTTTCCCACGACCTGCTCGACCCGCGACTTGGGTTAAAAGTTGGAAAGTACGCTCACCCGCTCGGAAGTCAGGCGCGTAAAGCGAAAGGTCCGCGTTGAGGACTCCGACTAGAGTGACGTTCGGAAAGTCGAGTCCCTTAGCTATCATTTGGGTGCCGAGGAGGATGTTAATTTTTTTGGCGCGGAAGTCTCGAAGGGTGTCGCGAAGCGTGTTTTTACGTCGTGTGGTATCAGTGTCGAGACGTGCGATTTTTGCGGAGGGGAAGACTTTGCGGAGAATAGTTTCGGCCTTTTCGGTTCCGTATCCCTGAAAGCGAATAGCTGGGTCTTGGCAATTGGGGCAGAGGCGGGGGACAATGGATTGGAAACCGCAGACGTGGCAAACGAGGCGTTCGTCGCCGCGGTGGTAGGTAAGCGGAATGGAGCAATGGTTGCACTCGATGACATGTCCGCAGGGCGGGCACTGGAGGGATCTTGCGAAGCCGCGGCGGTTAAGAAAAATGATAACTTGTTCATTCGCCTCGATGCGTTTTTCGACCGAAGTGCGGAGGATATCTGAGATAATGGCATCGCGGCCTTTGTGTTTCTTAGCCTCAATACGCATGTCTACAACCCGAGTGAGAGGGAGAGAGGCGCCGTCAGCTCGTTCTGTCAGTTTTACGATTTGGTATTTTTTGAGCTGTGTGTTTTGGAAGGTTTCAAGTGAGGGAGTGGCGGAGCCGAGGACGACGGTGCATTTTTCGAGGTTACAGCGGACAACAGCAAGGTCACGTGCGTGGTATTTAGGTGGATTCTCCTGTTTATAGGCAGGTTCATGTTCCTCATCGACGATAATGAGCCCGGGGTCTTTGACGGGTGCAAAAATGGCGGAGCGAGCCCCAATTACGATGCGGGCTTTCCCAGCTCGGATTCGATGCCATTCGTCAAAGCGCTCTCCTTGGGAGAGGTTAGAGTGGAGGATTGCGATTTGATCGGTGAGATCGTGGAAGCGAGCTTTGAAGCGTTGGACGGTCTGGGGAGCAAGTGAGATTTCGGGAACTAAGATGATCACATTTTTGCCAAGTTTTAGGGCAGTGCGGGTGGCCTGGAGGTAGACCTCAGTTTTTCCTGATCCTGTGATTCCGTGAAGGAGGATTGGCTTTGGTTTTTCTGAATGGAGGCTTTTTGAGATTGTTTGGTATGCCTCGTCTTGTTCTTCGTTCAGGGTGAGTGGGTCGGTCGGTAAAAAGGTTTCGTTGGCATCAGGGTCACGGCGGACTTCGAGATTGATAACCTTGACCCAGCCCTTCGCTGCAAGGGTCTTAATTGAGGAAGAGGTGGATGCTCCGCCGAGTTCGGTGATCGGGATTGGCTTGTCTGCAATCGATAGGAGGGTGATGATTTGGTGCTGGCGTTTGGCCCGTTTGGCGAGCTTAGCGAGTTCAATTTCGGTTGGCTTTTTTGCAAGAATGGCAGCTTTGCGAATTTTGGCCGAAGTTTTATCTCCTCGGATGGAAGCGGGGATGATTGAACGAATGACTTGCTCGAGCGGGGTGCCGTAGTAAGAAGTGATCCATTCGGCAAGTTTTAGAAGAGCAGGGGTGATCAGTGGTTCCGGATCCACGAGGCCGGTGAGGTAACGGAGATCGAATTCGGATTGAGGGGCTTCTTGGACGCGGAGCACAGTCCCCGTTGCGTCGCGGTTCCGAAGAGGGATGCGGACGCGGCAGCCGGGGAGGATTTTCAGGTGATCCGGAATAGCGTAGTCAAAGACGAGCTCGGAAGGGCCGTCGATGAGTACGCTTGCAGCGAGTGGCATAGAGGGATCATGGACGCTGAATGCACAACTTCCAACGCTGAAGATGCAAGGGCTCGTTCTTCGTGATGATTATGATGAAGAGTTTCTTAACGGACCGTTACCTTAAGACGATAGAATCTTGCTTGGGTGATCGGACCGACTTCGTAAGTTTCGACGATAAAGCCATCTTCAGGCAGTGATTCTTGGATAGGATTGGAAAGGGTGTCCCAGTTTTTGAGATCGGTGGAGATTTGAACTTCTTGGATGAGGTCGTCAGCCGCGAGGTTTTTAGAGACCTGTATACCGGTTAGAGTTGGGGTGAGTTCTTTACCTTGAAGAGCGTAGGCAATAAGATCGCCGCCTTGGAAAGTGGTTGCGTCCGATCCTCCAGGATTGCCCCCTGCGGTGGTTGAGGTCCGCCAGCTTGAAGGGAGTTTGGGGTCAAGTTGCGAGGAGGGGCTAATTCGAACGAGGCTAAACCCTTCGCCGTCACTGGCTTGAGGCCACGGGGGGACGTCATCAAAAGCGAAACTTTCGATAACGGTTCCGGAAGCGTCGGTTAGGGTGATTTTTTCGCCTCCGTTGTCGAGACTACCAGTGAAGTCATTGGTTCCGATCGTAAGCCGACCTCCAGGTGAGAGGGTAGTGTCGAGAGGAAAGGTGTAAGTGAGCCCAGCGGTAAAGGTGAGGTTACTCAAGTCGATCTCATTGTTGGATATGTTGGTGAGTTCGATGAATTCGTTCTCCTCGGCGGATCCGGGCTCGTTGTAGTAGAGTTCGGAAATGACGAGGTTGGTGGCGTCGGCAGGAGTCCCTGCTACGATGTCAGCCGATTGCAGAGCAGACCAAACACCGTTCTCTAAGACGCGTGATTTGTAGGTGGCACTTACGGTGAGAGTAAGAGCGTTTGAATATGTCAAAGCGCCTGGATCACGGGGGTCTGAACCATTAGTGGTATAGAAAATCGAGCCTGCGCCATTGGGGTTTTCGATCGTGAGTGAGTTTCCGCTTTGGGCGTAGACAGGAGCGGCAACAGAAGGATAAAGATTCCGGGCTCGAAGCTGATTTAGAAGAATGTTGGGTCGCTGTTTGAGGTGGGTTTCGATAATATAGTTCTGCGTGGCGAGATACTGATCGTCTTTTGTGTAGAGCTCATAGTTTGAATTTTGCCATCCACCCGCGGACTGAACATCTCGTCGATAGTCGCCCCATCGAGCAGACTCGGCAACAATTGCATCGTCCATTTCATCAGAGCGGCGGCGCCAAATTGCAGTGGCTCCGGTGGGGGAAAGAGGGCCGTTATTAAAGAGTGCTGCGTGTGCTCGGTCGGCGAAGCGCAGTCGGTATTCTGCATTCTTTGTAAGGTCTTGATGAATGCCGGAGGCTCTGTTGTTACGATTGTTACGTCCGGTGACGTTGATATTAAGGGCTCCGGCGATGTTGAGGTAAGCAGGACTATTGCGGGCCGTTGAGATGGCGAATTCAGAATCCCATGGGAAGTAGTGGAAGGGAACGCCGGTTGGACCCATGCCCGCGGCCCGCCAGTTATTGCCATCCCAGTCGTTATTGCCGATGAAGAAATTGAGTATCATGTAGTCGATGAAGGAGTCGATATCGAGATGGCTCTGCAGGATTTCGTAAACGGAGTTGCTTGCTATGTTGTTGCGGGAAATGGAAGCCATAGTGTTGTATCGGGCGACTGTCCCAGATTGCGCCTGGCCTTTATTGATGGCATCATAATCGGCGTCTTCACCACCGAAGTAGGCCTCCATGAAGTCTTGATCGGGACGCTCGTGGAGATGGTATAATCCCCAGTAAATTCCGTTTATGTAAAGATGGGTCCACCGTCCGTGAACTCCGATATTTCCAAGCTCCATGAAAACATCGTTGGTGAATTGATCTCGATTATATTGGGCTTTATCACACTGCCAGAAGTGACGGTGGGAGAAGCCGTAGTTGTAGTTTGAGCGAAGTTGGAGGGTGTCAAATTTTTCTACTGCTTTGCGACCACTCGGGGCATCGCGATAAAGAGGGTAACGCAGCTTTCCGGCACCATATTGAGATCTAAAGCGAAGGCTCATACTGTGCTTTGGAGTGTCGGGATTTCGGCTGCTTCCTCCTTGCACGCGAAGCCCAGCGTTTATTTTAAAGCCGGGTTCGGAGCCATCATGAGAAATGAGTTCAGCTGAGACAGGGCGCTCCCAAAGCGAACCCTCGCTCTGAGGATTTTGGTAGATTCCGTTGGGCCCGTAAAAGTCATCGGGAGCGATCGTGAGCGAGAGAGAGGGGAATTTTTGGAGTGCCGGAATAATTTCATCGGCATACTTCGGGTCGTCGATGATTTGCGGATCCATCTCGTAGTCAGCAATTCGACCAGCCCACATTGGTGTCGTATTAGGAGGGTTTTTAGGTTGGTTGATAACGTCCTTGAGGAAGATATAACTCTGGGTGTCGACGTTGGTAGGAATATAGTTATCTTTAAAGCCAGCTGCGCGAAGGATAGTGGTGGTGGAAATGGTCACTGGACCGCTGTAAAGGTCGCCGTTGTCAGGGGTTGGGCGGGTCCCATCGAGGGTGTAGTAAATTTGTGAGTTCGCAGTGGCAGTTTGAATGGTGACCTCAAAAGGAGCCTGATAGTGGCCACGATCGACGTCGAACGTGGTGTCCCGGACATATCCTTGTCGGGCGATCCCGGTATTTTCAGATCCTGGAGTTGGAAAGGGAAGAAAGCCTTGTGAGGTGTAACTGGCGTCGGTTTTTTGAGGAGGGTAGGTCGGCGAAAATTCCTGCACAATAGTAGCGCCATCAGGTGAAATTAAGGCGAGGTATTCGCCATTGGCGCTCAGGTTAAAGTTAGTATGGAGATTTCCGGCTGAATCCGGCGTACCGGAGCCTGAAGCAAAGACTACGAAGTATTCATTACCATCCAAAATAGTGTTATCCGGAAAGGGCCATTTGGTTAGATTGGTCTCGTCGTCGGTGAGGTAATAGCCGGAGAGGTCAAATGGTGTGGTATTTCGGTTGTTGATCTCTATCCAATCGTTGGCGTTACCATCTCCATCATCGAAGGAGGAATTACTTGCAACGAATTCACTAATTTGTGGTGCGAGAGCCAAGCCATCGACTGTGATTTGCACGGTGGCACTCGTTGGACCCTCTGCATTGGTCGCAGTGAGTGTGTAGATTTCGGTGAGTGTCGCGGTGAAATTGACTGAGCCAGTCGCGTTGACGGATCCAATGTTAGGCGTGATTACAACTGAGTCGGCATCAGAGATGTCCCATCTAAGGACGACGGAGTCGCCAGCGTCAAAATCGCTTAGGCTTGCGGTGAAGGAATTGATGGTAGGACGCGGGTCCGGCGGATCAAAGGCGAGGGCCCCGTTGTTGAAAACCTCGGCAAGATCAGTATCAGAAAGGACTCCAAAGTCGTCTTTAGTTTGAAAGATCGCGATGTCATCCATGGCACCTCCAAAATCGTTTGAACCTGCTGCGCTGGCGTCGTCTGCAGCGAAAAAAACTCCAGTGTTGTGGGTGATTGTATTCGTGCCAAGAGAAGTCTTGGTGGTTGTTGAAGAGCTGATGTTTGAAGCGGTAATGTCATCACCGGTATCGCGAAGAACAGTAACCTTGCAGAAATTATTTAGTGAGTCATAGCGGAGTGCAAAGAAATACCAGGCTCCGGCCGTGAGGTTGAGGGGACTGGTGACCGCGGTGTCGGTAGAGCCGTTGCCATCGCGAAGAAGAGCGCGGACTTGGCGTCCGCTTCCTCCGAGATCGATCCTTATGCCTGAACCGTTTTTGCCGGTTCCTGAGAGGGTCTCGTAAAAGCGATCGAAGGCATTGAGAGTCGTCGGACGAAACCACCAAGTGATCGTAAATTGATCCGATGGCTGGACTTCAGGAGCAGGGTTAACGCGAAAGCCAGAGCGAAGAGGGAAGTTATAACCAGTTCCATGAAGAGCTCTAAAATTCTTGGTGGGATTACTGCTTCCAATGAGGAGGCCATTGTTCTGCTGGAGTGAGTCCTGGACGACGCTTGTGGCCGCGTCGGTTTCATCGAGAGCATAGTGCACCACGAGATCCGCACTTACAGGTATTAGGCTGCATAAAAAAAGAGACAGAAAATTCTTCATGATGAGGGGGCAATTCGCAATATTGAGGGAGGGAAGCTGTAATTGCAAGAGGGGGGATCAAGCGCTGCCGCGGATGCGCTCTACTTTTGCGCCAAGCTGGAGAAGTTTTTCGTCAATCATTTCGTAGCCACGGTCGATGTGGTAAAGACGATTGATTTCAGTCGTGCCCTTAGCTCTTAATCCAGCAAGAACGAGTGCTGCTGAGGCACGTAGGTCGGAGGCCATCACGGGAGCTGCGCTGAGTTGGTTAATTCCATGAACGACAGCTGTCCCATTGTCGACATTGATGTCTGCTCCCATACGGGTAAGCTCAGCACAGTGCATAAAGCGTTGTGGGAAAATGGTATCCTCAATAACAGAAATGCCGGGTGTCGTGGCAAACATGGCCGTGAATTGTGCCTGCATATCAGTTGGGAATCCGGGATGTGGAGCGGTGGTGATAGAACATCCGCTCGGCGAATCTCCTGGAGTGACAGTGACGCTGTCTCCGGTTTCGTTAAACTTCACGAGGTGTCCTGCTTCGGTGAGCTTTTCGGTGGCTCCTGTAAGCTGATCTTGGCGAATACGGTTTAGAGTGATTCCTGATTGGCTTGCCATCGCACCAGCAACCATAAAGGTTCCTGCCTCGATACGATCAGGGATTACGGTATGATGGGTTCCACCGAGCGAAGTGACTCCTTGGATAGTAATTCGGCGGGTCCCGGCCCCTTCGATTTTGGCTCCCATGGAAATGAGAAAATTGGCGAGGTCAACGACTTCGGGTTCGCACGCGGCGGATTCAATAATGGTAATTCCCTCGCTGAGGACTGCAGCCATCAGGAGGTTATCGGTTCCTAAGACAGTGGGGCCGTGCTTTCCACTCAGATCAACTTCTTGACCTTTGAGCCCTTCCTTTGCTTCGATGAGAATATTGCCGCCTTCGGTATCAATGTTGGCACCAATCGCTTGAAGTCCTTTTAGATGAAGATCGATGGGTCGGTCGCCAATGACACATCCGCCAGGGATAGAAACGCTAGCGCGCCCTAGGCGTGCTACGAGAGGCCCCATCACACAAATGGAAGCACGCATTTTACGAACGATTTCGTAAGGTGCCTCCGGGTGAATGTCTGCTGCGGTAATTTTGACAGTGCCGCTGTAGCGTTCGACTTCGCAGCCGAGTGCGCTGAGAATTTGAAGCATATAATTCGTGTCGGAGACATCGGGAACGCGCTCAATCACAACTTGCTGATCGGTCAGAAGGGCTGCTGCAAGAATGGGGAGAGACGCGTTTTTCGATCCGGAGATATTAATGGATCCGGAGAGAGGGGTGCCGCCGTGCACGAGAAGTTTGTCCATAGTCCGTCGGGGTTAGGGGAGATGAAGTGAGCTTTTTAAGCCTGCTGTGCAAGTGGAAAGCGGGCGATTCCATTAAGATCATTTCCTATCAGGACCTTGGTGAGTCCAGCCTCCCGAAGAAATCCGGCTACGATTTCGCCTTGATCATAGCCGACCTCCAGAGCTACGAGCCCTCCGGTATTAAGATAGGTGGTGCACTCGGCACAGAAGAGGCGGAGGAGATCGAGTCCATCTGAACCGCTGAAAAGGGCCATTTCGGGATCATGAAGGACCTCGGGCTCGAGTTTTGCACGCTCGCCCTCTGCGATATAGGGGAGGTTGGCCACGATGAGATCAAAGGTTCCTGTGATACTGGAGAAGAGATTGCTCTCAATCAGCGTTGCCTTGACTTCGAGGGCCTTGCGGTTTTGTTCACAAAGTGAGAGGGCATCTGTGGATAAGTCTGCTAGCGTAAGTTGTTCACAGTCTGATCCTAAGTCTTTTGAAAGGGTAAGTCCAAGGACGCCGGAGCCACAACCGACATCCAGAATACGAGCAGGTTTTGTGAGTAATTGCTTTTTTACGAGGTCGACTAGCTCTTCGGTTTCGGGACGGGGGATCAGGGCGCGGTGATCGCAGTAGAATTCGTAATTACCAAAGTGAACAACCTTGTTTATATGTTGAAGTGGAACGTTTTCGCTACGTTTCTTTAGTTTTTTTCTAAGCGAGGCTAGCGCTGTTTTATCGAGGGGTTGATCGAAGCGAAGGTAAAGATCCATCCGCTTAATACCCAATTCATAAGCGACCATGAGTTCCATGTTGAGCCGTGGTTCGGCGATCCCTTTCTTGTCTAGAAAGGAGGTTCCTTTCTCGAGGACATCGAGGATGGTTGTCATAGTGAAGCTTGCAATTCTTATGTGAATAAGTTGTGAATGAATGTTAGGAGCTTATCCTAACTCCTCTTCTGCAAGGCGTTGCTCCATTTCCGCTTTTTGGAGGTGGTCGGTGAATTCGTTAATGTCGCCGGTCATGATTCCTTCCATATTGTGGGAGGTGTGATTGATTCGGTGATCTGTAACGCGGGATTGAGGAAAGTTGTAGGTGCGGATTTTCTCGGAACGGTCACCTGAGCCGATCAGAGATTTTCGTTGAGCCGAGTAGCTTTCTTGAGCTTCGCGTTGGGCAGCTTCAAAGAGTTTGGCACGCAGGATTTGCAGGGCTTTTTCTTTGTTCTGAGTTTGGGATCGACCATCCTGGGACTTGACCTGAATACCGGTTGGGAGGTGGGTCACTTGTACTGCGGAGTCGGTGGTGTTAACGTGCTGCCCTCCGGGGCCACCAGAACGAGTCGCCTGAATGTGTAGTTCGTCAGGCTTAAGTTGAACATCGACCTCTTCGGCTTCTGGTAGAACCGCGATAGTTACTGTGGAAGTGTGAATACGACCTTGAGTTTCGGTTGCGGGAACGCGCTGAACGCGGTGGACACCGGATTCGTATTTCAGGTAGCGAAAAACTTCCTCACCAGTGATTTTGAGAACTACCTCTTTATAACCACCAACGTCGGAAGGAGAGCTTTCAAGGTGCTCACATTTCCAGCCCCGCTTTTCAGTGTAGCGCTGATAGAGGTTCATGAGCTCGCCGGCGAAGAGGGAAGCTTCGTCGCCTCCGGCACCGGCTCGAATTTCTAGAAGAGCGTCGCGATCCTCAGTTTCGTCTTTTGGAAGGAGTGCGTATTGGACTTCTTGGGCTAAAACCTCGTGACGCTCTCGGAGAGCGGGAAGTTCCTCTTCAGCCATAGCGGAAAATTCCTCATCATCCTCCTTGGCAAGTTCCTCGTTTCCTTCGATATCGTTTGTGACTTGCTGGAATTCATCCCAGAGCCCCATGAGCTTTTTGAGAGAGCGGTGCTCCCGCATGTATTGAGTCGAGTTCCTCTGGTCGTTAAAAAACCCCGGATCTTCCATGAGTTTTTCAATCTCGGTAAGGCGTGCTTTGCGTTTTTCGATGAGCGTTCCGTAATCCATGAGAGGGTGCGAACCTCTTGGTTTTTGGAGAAGAGGTCAAGGGTTGGCTTTGTTAGCTTGGATTTTGACGAAGCTTGCTCAGCCGGATTAGGCGTAGGTGTGCTTTTTCGACATAAATCAATCGGACCGGGGCAAGTTGTGCCTTGGAAGACAGTCGAGGTGAAGAAAAATGGGATTTCTGTCTATTTCGGTCTTGCAACGGCGCGGGACTGAATTTATTCCTCCGCCGCACGCTTTTAAGCGTAAATAAGGATCCAGTCCCATGGTGTAATTGGTAACACAGCTGATTTTGGTTCAGTCATTCAAGGTTCGAGTCCTTGTGGGACTGCCATTCTTCCCTCAGAGATTCTGGAAGATGGCAAAGATTTCTATTTAATGAAATCGACTAGATCTGTGCGCATCTTTTCGAGGTCTGGCTGGTTGAGGTAGAACATGTGCCCGGCCTCATACCATGTAAACTTGATCGCCTTTCGGCGCTCGTTGGGGATATTGAAAAGATGATCAATAGAATATTGCATGTTGGCTGGTGGAGTTGCCAAGTCGGTGTAGCCGCACATTACAAGTATTCTAAGATCAGGGTTTTCGCGCATCGCTGATTCAAGGTTACGTGCCATATTGACCACACTGTTGCTGGTTCCCCAATCCCACGGACGGACGTCGCTCGTGAGGATCTTATAGGGATGGTGGCCTTCCCAACCGAGATCTCGGCTAAGGTAGTCGTTAATGGCTGTCGAAAAGGCTCCATAGGCTACAGAGTAGGAGGGATCATAACTCGCATAATCGCTTTCTGGAGAAGTTGATGGCCAAGCAATGCGCGCGTCGAAGCGACCGAGAACTTTGCTTTCGTCCCGAAGAAGTTCTTTGCGAAACCTCGTAGAAGAGAGACGTAGGTTTGTTTCGACGAAAAGGGAAGCAGGCAGACCGGTAAACTTGGCCATTTGGTCAGCGACTGATTTTTTTTCTTTAGCGGAGATCGCGGCGCCCTTTAAAAGTGCTTGTGAGTAGGTGCCAAACGCAAAGGCACGGGCTTGTTCGACGAGTTCATTCCGATTACCTTGGATCTTTTGGTGATAGTGGGAGGTAGCTGTGAGGCCAGGAAAGAAGACTGAATAGCTTAGGTCATCGGCAACGTTGGATCGAAGAGTTCGGAAGTCGATGAGAGAGGAAAGAAGAACAACCCCGTTGAGTGACATGCCAAATTCATCTTGCAAGTGATCGGCAAGACCGGCCGCGCGAATGCCACCGTAGCTCTCACCAAGGAGATATTTTGGAGAGGCCCATCGGTCGTTTTCGGTCACCCATCGGCGTATGAAATCGCCAACCGAGCGGATGTCTCCATTGACTCCGTGGAATTCGGCAGCCTTCGTTTTGCCTTCGGCACGTGAAAATCCAGTCGAGACCGGGTCGATAAAAACAATATCAGCGACATCAAGAATTGATTGGGGGTTTTCTTTAATGATAAGGGGAGGAGGAAGGGTTTTTGTGCCGTCTGGAGTGGTCGGAACAATGCGCGGGCCAAGGGCTCCCATGTGAAGCCATACCGCCGATGACCCGGGGCCTCCATTAAAGGCGAAGACAATTGGGCGTTTGTGGCGATCGCTCATACCGATGCGCTCGTAGGCGACGTGGAAAATCGAAGCGCGGTCTTCGTCCTTTGCAGTTTTGAGGGAGAGAGTGGAAGCGGTGACCTTGTAGTCAATTTTTTTACCGGCAATGGTGACAGCATCTTGTTTGCTTACAACGCTTGGAAAATCGTCTTTGTTCTCTTCCTTATTATTTTCTTGGGCGTGGAGGAGGGTGAAAAGGAGAGGGAGTAGGACAAAACGCATGGGAGGATGATGGAGTAAAGAAGGGGCTGTGCAACATGGGATTTGGGTAACAGGGCTGCTTTTTAAAAAGAAAGCCACACCCCTCTCGAGGTGTGGCTTTAAGATTGAAGCGCCGCCCGGTTACTCAGGGATCTCGTTGAGAGTGTAGTAAACGTCCGGGTGCCAGAGAGAATCTCCTTTGGCTGATTTTAGTCCGCCGAGTTTGAAGTGATGGACGTGGCCGCGCACGCGTCCAGAAACCTTCAAGTTGATAGATTTTCGGTCAGGTGAGACGGTGATAGAGTCAATTTTAGGGGTGACCTTGTCGACCTCAGGGCTTCCGTATCCACTTTTGTAAATGTAGGTCCAAGCCTCACAGGCGTATGATTTTATATCTCTGGCAGAGGCTGCGTTGATTGGCTCGGTGAAGGTGATGGTGAAACCATCTCGCTTTGCGTGCATCTCGTGCATTTCGAAGGGCGTTTTACCAGTCCAGCGCACCCGTTCGAAGGTGAAGTTTTTGCCGCCTCGGGCACCCCATCCACGATTTGTTCCACCAACGAAGAGCGTCGCGTCATCACCCATCCGAGCTGGAACGATTCCAGAGCGAAAATCTTCGAGATATTTCCAAACAGCCCCTTGGTAGAGTCCTTTGACCTTTTCTAGGTAGACGCGTTGGACTTGGGAGTGGGTCTGCTCTCCGACGAGAACCTGTCCCTCGAATGGACCGAATTTCCCTTTTGTGCTATCATAGATGACGGCAGTTGGGGACTGGCCGACTTTGCCGTGTGGCAAGATGATCGCGGGCGGAATGATCCGCTTATCCTTGTCGTGTTCGATGACCATCCGTGAATCGCTTTTTGGATTCGGGGGCTTTTCCATGCCGTCCACGAGATCAACGTATCTGTTACCGGTTGGGTTGCCCATGAAGCCGCCGGGCTTGAGCCATTTGAGCGAAGAAGATCCATTCCAGAGTCCTTGGTTATCGGTGTAAAATGCGTCGCCTGCTTGGTTGAATCCGATTCCGCCCGGAGAACGAATACCAGGGCAGGTCGGAGTAGCTGTGCCATCGAGATTGTAGCGATAACACCATCCACGCCACGGAGATTTCTGGCTCGCACCACCCGAACCAGTGAGGCAATGAACGACCCAAATATCCCCGTTTTTATCGGGATTAGAGCCAAAATTATACTCGTGGTAGTCACCATCGATTCCCCAGTGGTGAGTGACAGTCTCGAAATTGTCCGCTCTACCGTCACCGTCAGTATCCGTGAGTTTTGTGATTTCGGGGCGCTGAGTGACAAAAAGTGACCCGTCTCGGTAGAACATTCCGAGAGGCTCATGCAGGCCTCGCGCGTAGAGAGTCCATGTGACCTTTGAGAGATCTTTTCCATAGGCGCCTTCGCAGACCCAGATGTCACCGCGTCGGGAGGAAACTGCGACCTTCTTGTCAGGCATTATGGCGATTCCACCAAGCTCGAGAACCTCGCCTTCCGGCATTGGGATTTCTTCACGAAGGTAGAATTCAGGTTG
>JAKMGP010000212.1 GCA_022424905.1 Akkermansiaceae bacterium
GTTTTTACTACGATTCATCCAGATGAGAACTAGGCCGAGAATACTAAGGGTAGTCGCGAGAATATACCCGACTTCATAGCTTGTCTCTTTTGTTTGGGTCTTGAGCCGGACGGAGGGCGGATTTCCAGGGAGGACGAGGAGGGGGATTTGAGAGCCGATTGCGAGTTCGGCGGAGAAATCTCGCGGGATATCGACTTCCACGATGCTAATGAGGGTGTTTTCCTCTGAGGTCGCGAGATCGGCCTGAATCTGAGCGGTGTAGCGGACTTTGGTATCGGGAGCGCTGCTGGATTCGTAGATGCTAATAATGCGTCCTTGACGGCTTAATCCTTTTTCAAGGAATTCGTCATTAAGCTTTGTAAAATGGAAGGTAAGTCCGGCAACTATTCCTCCTGCAACGAAGACTAAAACGCCAACGGTGGTGAGATTTAGAAGTCGCTTCTTCATGACATTGCTAGCTTATTCCGAATTGATGAGACAGTCACGAAAGGAGCTTTAGATTTTGAAAAAATTCTGGAAGGGCTGAATTTAGGGCTGGTGAGTGCTAAAATTTAATCGTTATGGTCACAAATCAAATGAGGGTAATACCTCAATGGTTTTTTCCAATCACTATTCAATACCGTGAACGAAGCAGCAGAAGCTCCGCGACCATCCGCGCGATCAATTGTGAAACGCCAGCAGCGAACTGCGACTTTGGTGAGTTTGATCACCGCGCTCCTGCTGATGGTTCTCATCGGCCTCATACTTGCAGTAATATTGATGACGGTCAATCCGGCCGAAAAACCTTCATTGGTCGCCTATTCGGGAGTCTCCAAGCCAGAGCAAAAGATTAAGCAGCCAAAGATTCAAACTAATGTGCAGCGCAAGCCGGCTGCGCCGAGTATGGCAGCTGCTAAGATGTTGGTGGCAAATACTGAGTCGCCAACCACAATTCCTGTCCCAGAGATCGTGGTGGAGGATGTGTCGATAGATATTGGGGTAGGCGATGATTTTGGGGCTGGTTGGGGTGATGGCGAAGGATTTGGGAATGGCGGCGGGTCAACTTTTTTTGGTCAAACCTCGACCTCTGAGCGCTTGGCTTACGTCATCGATTACTCGGCCTCGATGAGGTCGCAAGGTCGTGATCAAATCATGAGGAAGGAGCTTTCTAGCTCTTTACAAAAAATGCAAAACGGATTGCAAATCGGGATGATCTTCTTTGCTGGGCCGGCTTGGGTGGCTGGAGATAAGGTGAAAATGATCAAGCAAAAGGAGGCCGTGATTGATCCGCCGAAGGGGAAAAATTATAAATGGAAAACGACAGGTGGGGCGAATGGATGGCATCCAGATGGACCCAAGCAAAAAGCTCCTTGGTGGGAAATTGGAGATCGTGAAGTCAAAAGGCTCCAGAAGATTGTGAATGAGACGAAGTTGGTTTGGGGAACGATTTGGCACCACCCGATTCATATGGCCCTTGATATGGAACCGCCGCCCCAAACCATTTATTTCATGACCGATGGGAGTGCGAGTGGTTCGGCAAAGTGGGCCCAGGAAGTTGGGAAACGCGCGAAGAAAATGGGCGTGGTCATCAACTGTGTGGCTTTGATGCATCCCAAGGCGAAGGCCGATCTTAAGACGATAGCGGAGATGACCGGTGGGATGCTCACTATGGTGAATGCCAACGGGAAGCGCGAAGAGATCAAATAAGAGGCTTCGATAAAGGTTCAGCCTATTGTTTTTCGTAAGACCACGAGTATTTGCTAAGAACATTGATACAAAAACGTTTCAGTTTTAATGAGTGAACGATTGCCAACCCCTGTGCCCGTCGCTGCGCCGAATCTTCGGACGGTTTTGAGGCAGCAGCAGCGGACCGCGACTTTGGTCAGCTTGATTACAGCTCTTCTTTTAATGGTGTTGATTGGCTTGATCCTCGCCGTCATTCTTATGGCGGTGGCTCCGACCGAGCAGCCCAGCCTTGTCGCTTACTCAGGGGTTTCGGAAAAGCCCAAGAAAATCACGAAGCCCAAGGTGCAGACTAATGTGAAGCGGAAGCCTGCTGCGCCAAGCATGGCCGCGGCCAAGATGATCGTGGCGAACGCCCAGGCCCCGACATCGATTCCTGTCCCAGAGATCGTGGTGGAGGACATCTCTTTGGATATTGGGGTGGGTGATGATTTTGGAGCTGGTTGGGGGAACGGCGACGGCTTTGGGGGTGGCGGGGGCTCGACTTTTTTTGGCCAAAGGTCCAATGCCGAGCGGGTTGTCTACGTGATCGATTTCTCCTCTTCGATGAAAAGGGATAATCGCCATAAGTTGATGCGGGCCGAGCTCACCGAGTCACTCAGCAAGATGCAGAATGGCTTGCAGTTGGGCATGATCTTTTTTGCGGGTCCGGCGTGGGTGGCAGGCGACAAAGTCAAAGGAGGGGTCATAACGACGCCCAAGGGTAAGACATATAAATATAAAACCACTGGGGGTCACGCCAAGTGGATCCACGATGGCCCCAAGCGACAAATTCCGTGGTGGAGGATCAACGACAAGGAAGTCGGGCGAATCACAAAAATTGTGAAGACTGCTCCCTTAAATTCTGGAACAGTCTGGCACCTTCCGTTGAATCTGGCCCTCGATATGAAGCCGGCTCCTCAGATGATCTACTTCATGACAGATGGTCTGGCGAGCGGATCGGCGAAGTGGGCCGAGGAAATTGGAAAGCGTGCCAAAAAAATGGGAGTGACCATCAACTGCGTGGCCCTCATGCAGCCCAAAGCGGAAAAAGACCTCAAAACCATGGCGGGTATGACTGGTGGCCAAGTGACAATGGTTGATGCTAAGGGCAAACGAAAGCATCTCAAATAATTAGGGTTCACCTTCACCCATGAGCTTGAAGGGGTCCTGCCTTTTCCAGTAAGTCTGGCATTACTTGGATTGACCAACACTCTGCCAGTAAACAGCGCTCTTCCCGCGAAGTTTTTCCACCATCTCCGGATGCTCTTTCACAAGGTTACGCGATTCGCCCAGATCATTAGGAAGGTCAAAAAGCTCTGCTTTTTTTCCACTCATCACTAGCTTCCATTTGCCTTCGCGAACGGCCACGGAGTTTCCTGATTTCCAGTGAAAAATTTTGTGAGCTGAACGAGCGCTTTTTGAATTGATCACTGGGAGCAGGCTTTTGCCATCGATCTCATGTTCAGCAGCCGGAATTTTACAGAGCTCCATGATGGTTGGGAACCAATCGCAACCTGTGGCGATTTGATTCCGTACCTCGTTTTGCGGCAGGTTACCTGGCCAAGAAATGATTGCGGGAACTCGGATACCACCTTCGTAGAGGCTAAATTTTGCGCCTCGGTGTGGTCCTGCACTCCCGCCTCCTTTATGAGCTCGAACTTCTTCTGATGCACCGTGATCAGACTGGAAAATAATGATGGTGTCATTCGTGAGTCCAGCATTCTCGATTTCACTTAAAAGTGCTCCGATTCGGTCGTCGGTAGTGGAAAGAAATGCTGCGTAAAGATTTCTGGGGTAAGGGAGGTCCCTATAATATTCCAGCCATTTTGGTGAACCTTGATATGGATAATGTGGCGTGTTGAGAGCAAAATAGATGAAGAAAGGTTGGTCCTTGTTTTTATCAATAAACTCGCCTGCTTCTTTCACCATGAGATCTGGAAAGAATTCACCATTATGAAAGACCTCTTTGCCATTACGCCAAAGGTCATGCTTGTTAGGCCCGCTCCAGTAGAAGAAGTGCGAATAGTTATCGATACAGCCGACGAGGTGACCAAAGGAGTGATCAAAGCCTTGGGCATTTGGGACCGTTTCCTTATGGTGTCCGAGGTGCCACTTGCCAATGTGTGCGGTAGCATAGCCGGCCGTTTTCATCTTTTCGGCGATCGTAATTTGCTGTGAGGGCATTCCGACCGAATCGAGCGGAACGTTACCATTGAGCCCTCCATGTTGCGGAGTGCGACCAGTCATTAGGCCGACCCGCGAGGGCGAACAAACAGGAGCGGCTGAATAGAATTGAGTGAAACGCACCCCACGTTTTGCGAGCCCATCCATATTCGGAGTGACTAGATCTTTGGC
>JAKMGP010000217.1 GCA_022424905.1 Akkermansiaceae bacterium
CTGATGATTGCGACGGCGGCGACCTTTGTGGGACACGGACTTTATGCTGTTGGTTATTACAGCGTCCCTTTGCATTTTCAGATGATGACAACCGAGATTTTATCGCTTTCGGAGGGCGGGAGTCTTCAGTTTCTCGAAATCTTTGGGTGGCTTGATTTTTTGGTCGTCCCCTTTGTTTTGTTCCGATGGACTCGCTGGGCCGCCCTTTTCTATATGTTCTGTTGGGGGGGAGCAACCTCTCTAGCTCGTATTTTGGCTTACTACGATGAGGCTCTTCCTTACAACGGAATGGACCCTTGGTTTGCCGAGGCGATGGTTCGAACTTCACATTGGGCGATTCCATTTTGGCTCTGTTGGCTGCTTTGGAGGAGGCGAAAGCAGCTGTGCTCTGAAGCCTTGGTTCAATCTTGAGCTTTCGGTGTCTTGGGATATGACCGCGTTATGACTTCTATCGTTCGCGAGGGGCGGGCGACCTTAGTCCTTGCGCTTCCTTTAATGGCTGGGCAGGTCAGCCAAATGCTCATGGGTCTGGTCGATACCTATATGATCGGGAAGATTGGGACCGTTGAGCTGGCCGCCTCGACGCTAGCGCATTCCATTTTACATCTACCGCTCATGTTGGGGATTGGAATTGCGATTGCGGTATCTGTGAAGGTCTCACAGGCGCGTGGCGCGGAAGATCCACAGCAGGCGAAGGCTGCTTTACGGGATGGATTCTTGCTCAGTTTGGTGCTGGGGGTGGCTACATTTATTGTCAGCTGGTTGAGTCTGCCGTTGCTTTCTCTTTTGGGCCAGGATCCAGAGGTTGTGAATCGATTGCCCGGATTTTATCTTTTGGTGAGTGCTTCGATGACTCCAGCCATCATCACGATGGCAGTGCGGAATCATTCGGACGGGATGGCGAAGCCCTGGCCTGTGTTCTGGATCGTTCTAGCGGGAGTCTTTTTGAATGTTTTTCTGAACTGGTTGTTCATTGACGGAAATTGGGGAGCGCCAAGAATGGAGCTAGAGGGAGCAGGCTTGGCAACCTTACTGGCGAGGCTGGCGACGATGATCGGGGTCATGCTCTGGTGTCGATTCAGCCCTGATCTGAAGGCTTGGACACCTCATCGTTGGTTCTTAAAGCCCGATCGTAAGGAGTTGGTTTCGTTTTGGAAAATTGCTTGGCCTGCTAGCCTTCAGGTGTCGGCCGAGATTAGCGCTTTTGTGATGGCGGCCCTTTTGATCGGAAGTTTTGGGGCGGCAGCTTTGGCGGCCCACCAAGTTGCTATTATGTGTGTGGCGACGACCTTTATGGTTCCCTTAGGGCTATCAATGGCCTTAACGGTGCAGATTGGTGAGGCGAAGGGAGCCCGGAAATTTGAGCGGATGAGGCCGATTGTCTTGAGCGGCTGGCTGATGGGCTTGGTGGTTTCGTTGTTTTTTGTGGGCGTCTTTTTGATTTTTGATGAAGATTTAGCCTCAAGTTTTGTGAGCGAAGTGGAGCCGATGAAAATTATCGTAGGCTTGCTTTGGATCGCGGCCATTTTCCAGGTGTCGGATCATTCCCAGATTTTATCGTCTGGTGTTCTGCGGGGGATGGATGACGTTAAAATACCGGCCCTTATCATGTTTGCTTCGCACTGGTTGCTCGGGGTGCCTTTTGGAATTTATTTGGCCTTCTTTTGTGGAGTTGGAACGGCGGGAGTTTGGTGGGGTTTGAGTGTCGGATTGATTATGGCGGCTTCTCTTTTGGGATCACGGGCTTGGAAGATGACCTCGGTTTCGAATTTGAGGTAAGGAGTTAATTACAAAAACTCCTTCTTGCGGCTTTTCACTGTTAGGTTACTTCTCAGGGAGCAAAATTTTCAGTCATTGACCATGAGTTCCTCCCTAACCGTAGAAGAAGCCCGCGCACAAGTTGATTCCCATACCAAAGAATTGATCAACTGGCACTTTTCACCTGAGACCGGTTGCCCCTATTGGTTGGACTGGGCAAAGAATGCTGGCTGGGATCCTCGCGAGAAGGTGCAGACCTTTGCGGATATGCTTCACTTTGATAATTTTGATGATGAGGTGCTCCGGAAAGAGGATCCGGCTAAGTTTATTCCAAAGGCCTACGAAGGCCGCCCCTACAATGTTTTTGAGACGGGGGGAACCACCGGTATGCCGAAGCAGCGGATTGGTTGGGAAGACTACAAAACTGACTACACTGAGTTCTCGGAGCACTATGGCCCGGATTTTTTCCCGCAAGGTGCTAACTGGTTAATGGTAGGGCCGACCGGTCCACGCCGTTTGCGAATGGCGATCGAGCATCTTGCCAACATTCGTGGGGGTGCATGTTACTTCATTGATCTCGATCCCCGCTGGGTAAAGCGTCTAATCGGGATGGGTGAAATGCAGATGGCTAAGGCTTATCAAGAGCATGTCATTGATCAGGCTGTGACAATCATCCGTCATCGCGATATTAAATGTATTTTCACTACGCCCCGTTTGCTCGAGAGCCTTTCGTTACGGATGTCGCTCGCTGATGCAGGAATCCGCGGTGTTTTTGCTGGGGGGACAACGATGACTCCACAGTATGTAAAATTCATCCAGGAGGAGGTTCTTGAGGGAAAAATAAACTATGCTCCGACTTACGGAAACACTCTGATGGGTCTCGCAATTTCTAAGAAGCGGGAGCCAGGAGAGTATTCCCTGACCTACTATGCGCCGCAGCCGCGAGCGATTTTGCGAGTTGTTGATCCAGACGATTCCACCAA
>JAKMGP010000015.1 GCA_022424905.1 Akkermansiaceae bacterium
ACGGCATATCCTGCAATTGCGATACCCAGAGCCAACAAAACTAGAAAAAGGGGAATTAACATCCAAGCATTCGGGGTTAGAGAGCGCAGAATCACGGCTTCACCTGCCGCATCCGGATTCACGAAAACCGTAAACTCTCCAGCTAAATTCTGATTCTCAATAAATTGTGCTATTTCTGCCTCCATCAACTCGCCGCTGATATCGCCAAATGAAAACTGGTTCCCTGAAAAGGTCTCGTCCCCAACCTCATACGAATACCGAATCGCAGTCTGCCCATGACTATCCAACAAGGTCGCAGTTGCCTCCTCCCACCAAACGCTGCGGACCAAATCAATAGATGCCGAGCTCAATTTTCCAGCAATTTTACCACAACCCAACAAAATTAACAAAGCCAGAACAGCAGCCAACAGACGCTTCCACCACTTCGGCTTTGAGTCACCCAGCGCACGCACTACCCTTGCCACAAAACTTAAGTTTTTCCTTTTGTCACTCACTTCATTCGTGCTCCGGAGAAGCTTAGGATACTTACGAACAAAGCCAAGGCCTTCCATAGACGAACTTCAATGAGATTAGGCAGGAATTTAAACTTATCTCCTACTATGGTAGGTTCTAACCCTACTCAAACATAACTCTATTCCTCGGGATAACATAGGGAGAGCCCCAACTTCAAAATCCTGGCCTAGCGCTAGCGACTGATCATAGCCGGCTAACCTACTATCTATTTCTCGAGAAATTCCATCTCATGATGGACTCACCCAGATTGATCTTTGTCGGGATATTTGGGTCTCAACCAATCTTTCTAAATCACAAGGGATTCAAGGCGCTCTGCTAGCTGTCTCTTAAACCAAAGAAATCCCCTATCTCATCACCCCAATTTCCCATCATCTCTTTTACAAACAACGACTGATTCACCTCGGTATCCGTCATTTTACCGAAATGGTAATTCAAGTTGTTGGACATGCCTCGGGGATCGACGAAGTCTCGACCGACAACTGGCCCTCCCGATTCGGCTACGCAGAATTTTCATACGCCAACGAGCCCAACCCAATCGAAACCGCCAATACATTTTAGTGTTCATTTGAACACTATGTAGACACTTAGAGAGGTGAGCAAGACTAACTTTCACCAAAGTCAGTTCCTATAGCACGAACAATCCTATCAACATTCAACTTGGTGACGATATTTCCCCTTGAGCCCCGCCCTTTGAGAGCAATCTCACCAAAGGAAAAAGGACGGGAAACATTTCTTAGACGAAGCGCAGGTTTGAGGTGGACAACCACCGTATTTGCAGCACTTGCTTCCTCTGTATCATGGACCGCAAAATACATCACCCGAGACCCTTTAGTCCCTTTACCCATTTTGTATATCTTATCGCGAGTCACTCCACCTGCTTTAAATCGTTTGGCATAGTAGGGGCCCTCACGACCCTCCCGGTAGATCATTGAATAGACCTTGGGCTCATCCTTACGGAAAACCGAAACATGGACGGGACGCTTTCCAACAAAAATCTTATCGGCCACCTTAGTGACACGCATCTCGGCATCGAGGGAGAAGATAATAATGTCATCGAGCGTCGAACATTTTTCGAGAGCATCTTCTTTTTTCAGGCTAATACCTGCAAAGCCGTTCTTACGATCCAGATAAAGCGTCTCGCTAGCAACCACAACTGCCGAACGTTTCACCACCCCAAATTCAGTAATTTCGGTTTTACGCTCACGTCCCTTACCATACTTTTTGATAAGTGATTTAAAGTAAGCAATCGAATAGCGTGTGATATTCTTGATATTTTTTTCAGTCTCTTCGATGCGGTCTTCAAGACCTCGAATTTCTTCATTAGCTCTAAATCCATCATACTTTGAAATTCGCTTAATTTTGATTTCGGTTAAACGGATAATGTCATCTCGAGTCACCTCGCGCTTGAGTAACTTTTTGAAGGGCCCCAATCCTTTATCAATCGCTTCGATGACCGCGTCCCAAGTTTCGCATTCCTCGATATCGCGGTAGATTCGATTCTCAATGAAGATCTTCTCTAAGGAACTAAAGTGCCATTTCTCATTGAGTTCACTCAGGAGAATTTCCAGTTCTTTGAGCAGGAGATCCTTTGTCCGAAAGGCGCAATTCTTGAGGATCTCGCTTACCGGCATAAAATGCGGCCGGCCATCATGAATGACACAAGCATTTGGAGAGATACTCACCTCACAATCGGTAAACGCATAGAGAGCCTCACGTGTTGTTTCGGCATCGGCCCCAGCCGGAAGATGGACTAGGATCTCAACATTCTCCGCCGTGTTATCCTCAATTTTAGAAATTTTGATCTTCCCCTTATCATTTGCACCAACGATAGAATCCATCACTCCCCCAGTTGTGGTTCCAAAGGGAATCGAGCCAATTCGAATCAGCTTTGCTTTCACGATCTCAACATCAGCACGCACCCGAACTTTGCCACCGCGCAAGCCATCGCGGTAGTCGCTCACATCGATCAAACCACCAGTATGGAAATCGGGGAACAGCTCGAATGGCTGCTTCCGCAAGGCACAAATACAAGCCTCAATCAGCTCAATGAAATTATGCGAAAGAATCTTGCAAGCTAGCCCTACAGCGATGCCCTCAACTCCTTGTGCTAACAAGAGAGGGAACTTCATAGGCAAGGTGACCGGCTCTTTATTTCGGCCATCATAGCTTCGAGTCCACTCGGTAGTTTTTGGGTTAAATGCGACCTCAAGTGCGAACGGGGTAAGCCGGGCCTCGATGTATCTGGGGGCAGCTGCCCGATCTCCCGTTAAGACGTTTCCCCAGTTTCCCTGAGTATCAATTAAAAGGTCTTTTTGACCCAGCTGCACCATCGCATCACCAATTGAAGCATCCCCGTGCGGGTGATACTTCATGGTATTTCCGACCACGTTCGCTACCTTATTGTAACGTCCATCCTCCAACTCGCGCATCGAGTGGAGGATCCGACGCTGCACTGGCTTCAAGCCATCCCCAAGATGAGGGACAGCGCGCTCCATGATGACATAACTAGCGTAATCGAGGAAGTAGTCGGAATACATCCCGCCCAGCGAAAGATTCTCGCGCGGCTCATTGGAATCATTGGTTTCGTCCATGTCTTGGCTCAAACAATTGTTTGTTAAGAAAAGCTAACAATCGAAGCGCTAAGCCCCAACAAAAAAAGGGCGGGAAATCCCACCCTTTTGAAATTTCGCTATGAGAACACCAACCCTATGGCTGTTCAAGCAGGCGGTAGTAGCGAGCCGGCGTCGATGAAATGGAATCGGAGAACCGGATCGTCGTTGAACCATCCGGATTATCAATTTCCGCAAAACCACCCGGCACTTCTTCCCAAGCGTCAGTTGCGCCGAGATTACTCGAGGATTGGAGAATCCAGACTTTAGTTCCAAGCCCTGAAACAATGAGCTCAGCTTGACCAATTACGGGGTCAACCGAGAAGCCCATAACTTCTACTCCAGTCACAACCGGAGGACCTCCACCGCCATGCACACTAGGAGTCATGTCGGCCACAACCGCCGGGGTAATGATCCACTCTTCGATCGTAAAGGTAGCATTCGGAGCACCAACCGCGCGATCAACCCGAGAATCCAAGAACTCCCAAATTTCGCCGGTCCCATCTGTGCCAGGCTGCCCATAAACATCAACCAAAGCTCCGGTAGACTGGTCTCCACCAAATCGCAGCTCGATGTTATCGTCACCATTTGAATTGATGGTGCTACTTTCTTGATCGGGTGCAGGAGCATCAGGATATGCCGCAGCGAAGTTAACACTATTGTTGGCAATCACAAAGGTTCCTCTGGCAGGAATAGTTCCAAACAAAGGAATTGCCTGACCATTGCTTCTACCATTGACATAATAAACAATATTCCAATTTCCAGAACCCAAGTCGATATCCTCGTTAGTCGGGTTGAAAAGCTCCACAAAACGCCCTTCAAAGTTATCGCCTGGATCGGCAATCTCAGCAATATAAACTGGAGGAATGACCGTGTCGTTGTCTTGGATGTTCAGATTAAAAGCGGAAGCTCCACTGATGCGGGCATCTCCATTGGACGTAAGATCTGAGAGAAGAAAGATAGCGGTTTCGGCGGTCTCTTGCTCCGAATCATCAGCTAAAGTAACCGTAATCATCTGAGTGTCTCCACTCTGCGCACCAGCCGAGAAAGTCACAGTTCGGCTCACAAAATTACCAATATCACCACCAGCAGCAGTGCTATTAATATCGTCCAACAGAATTGAAACCGTTACCGCTGCCCCATCCGGATTCAAAATCTCAACTTCAATATCAGCCGTTCCGTCCGCTTCATTAACTGTGACTGATGTCGTCTTAAAACCAACTAAGGGCGAATTCTTGCCCAGAACACTTGAACCGATAAAATTATTAGTTCCTAATGCAGAATCATCTACTTCTCCAATTGAGACTTCCTGCCAAACGACAGGAAAATCACGAAAGGTCGAACCAGCGTCGAGATTGAATCCAGTCAAAGTGTTCTGCCTCACGACACTAGTATCATTTCCCTCGTTCCCATCAGCCGTCACGCTGATCGCATCGACAATGTTGGCAGTCTCACCAATATCCCCTTGGTAAAGGACAACTGAATCGTTACCGTTATAAAAGGTGATATCAGAAGTCACATCCGCGGCGCCTGCTGAAACAGGTGTCGTCGCACTAGGGTTTGCCACAATGAAACTCGCACCAGCGGGTAGAATTCCCGAAAGGGCTAGCTGGCTGCTTGGAAAATTCCCGTCAGTCTTGAAGTCTTCGGTCGAAGTATTAGACCATCGAGTCAAAATAAAGTTACCGAGGTCAATTTCAGAATCAGAAACATTGGTCAACTCGATGTATTTGTTATTCGAAAACCCTTCGTGATACTGGGTGATCAAAAGTGGACTGCCCGTTTCTATTCCAACATCGCCATCGTCCGTCACGGTCACAGTCGCCACAGCGCCACGAAATCCCTCCGCTACCGCGCTAATCGAAACCTCCCGGGCACCGTCAGGATCTGGGTCGTCCACCCCAGTCACCAGAAAAGTTGCAGTCAACCCAGTCGTTATCGTTAGGGTCGCAGGCACGGTAGCCTCCGTCAAATCATCGCTGGTGAGATTCACAATTAGCGGATAGTTAGCAGGGACCTCCGGAAGGTTGACTGTCAAAGTCGTCGTATTACCTGCTCCGCTTTCACTAATTGAACTAGTGGCAGGAGATAACATAATAGAAGGTAAAGGATCTCCAAAACTCGCACCCGTTACGTCGGTGCCGGGCGACTCTGAGCCCACCGAACCAGCGATGGTCGTATGGGGCTGAACCCCCCCTACCAATTCCGGGCTTCGGTTCAATGATTCGTCATCAGAGGAATTATCTTCATACCTTACTTGATCCAGCTGCGTGAAAGAACTGTCAAGGAGAGTAATTGTGTCACCACTATTGTTGAGACTTGGAGCACCAACAAAAACCGAAACCCCGTTGAGAGTAGCTGCTGGATTACCTCCACCAAAAACGACAATTGCCTCATTGGAGCTAATCATTGTCCCGGCAGGGAATTCAAAAAAATTGCCGCTCAGATCTGTAATCTGATAGCCGCCAATGTTTACCGATACATTGCCAGTATTGACGATTTCCACGAATTCATCCTGACTCGTATTCGCTTCACCATCTTGGTTGACGTCATTCCCCGGCGAGGGATCGTAAAGGAGTTCGTTGATAACTAGCTGAGCTGAGGCGCTCAGCGTCAGTGATAAAGCGGCTAAAGAGAAGATCAGTTTTTTCATAAGCAGAATGGAAGTTTGAAGAACCGTCGCGATTTCCTGCCGAGTTCTATGCCCATTTCACCGATATCGCAAATTCAGTAATTAGAGAGGTCGATGCAATCTGCCTAAACCTCGGCAGAATCAACGTCTTCACGGAGATTCTTGATGATGAATCCCTGCCGATCAGGCGTATTTTTCCCCATATAAAAGGTTAACATCTCTTTAAGACCTCTACCTTCCTCCATCTGTACGGGATCCAGCCGCATGTCTTTGCCAATCATGAACTTAAACTCGTCAGGCGAAATCTCACCCAGGCCCTTGAATCGGGTGATCTCGGGATTGCGGCCCAACTCCTTCATTGCAGCTTCTCGTTCGTCGTCATCGTAACAATAAATTGTCTTTTTTTTGTTCCTCACGCGGAACAGCGGGGTCTGCAGGATGAAAAGATGTCCTTCACGAATTAGCTCCGGAAAAAACTGCAGAAAGAAAGTCAGCAGGAGCAAACGAATATGCATTCCATCGACGTCGGCATCGGTTGCGATCACAACGCGATTGAATCTCAGCGATTTAATATCGTCTTCGATTCCCAAAGCCGCCTGGAGCAAAGCAAACTCTTCATTTTCATAGACTACCTTCTTGGTCAGCCCGAAAGTATTGAGCGGCTTTCCACGCAAAGAAAACACGGCCTGAGACTCCACATCGCGACACTTCGTGATTGATCCACTAGCCGAATCACCCTCTGTCAAAAACACCGTGGTGTCCGCGCGACGCTTGTGCTTGGTATTAAAATGAGCACGGCAATCACGGAGCTTCTTGTTATGAACCTTGGTCTGGCGCGCTCGCTCTCGAGCCAATTTCTTCACCCCACTTAGCTCTTTTCGCTCTTTCTCAGCAGCAAGAATACGCTTCTGAATCGCCTCGGCTGTCGCCGGGGTTTTGTGTAGATAATTATCCAGTTCCTCTTTCAGGAAATTCCCAATAAAGGTCCGCACCGTCTCACCTTCCGGAGCAACCGTAGCCGATCCCAACTTCGTCTTTGTTTGACTTTCAAAAACCGGCTCTTCAATTCGCACCGAAATCGCACCCGTAATTCCAGCACGAATATCAGAAGGATCATAACTTTTCTTATAGAATTCTCGGATCACTTTCACCAGTGCCTCTCGAAAGGCCGCGAGGTGAGTCCCACCCTGCGTCGTATTCTGACCATTCACAAAAGAATAATAGTCCTCGCTTCCACCCTGGCTATGAGTGAACGCCACATCGATGTCTTTACCAGTCAAATTAATCGGGTCATAAAGCGGAGCTTCATCCATTTCCTCTTTCAGGAGATCCAAAAGACCATTCTTTGATCGGAATTTCTTTCCGTTGAAGATCAACGCTAGACCCGGATTTAAGTAGCAATAATAGCGACACATTTTCTCCACGAAAGGATCACGGAACTTAGTTCGCTTGGGGAAAACTGTCCGATCAACCTCAAAAGCCAAGCGGGTTCCACCCACTGACTCATCGATTGCCGGTTTTTTCATCTCCTCAACCACTTCCCCTTTTGAGAACTCAATCGCCTTCGTTTTACCTTCACGCCAAGCCTGAATCTCGAAGAATTCGCTTAGTGCATTTACTGCCTTAATCCCCACACCATTTAGCCCTACCGACTTCTTAAAGGCCTCGCTATCATACTTCGCTCCCGTATTAATTTTGGCCGCACAGTCCATTAGCTTACCAAGGGGAATCCCCCTTCCGTAGTCCCTCACCTCAACTCGACTCTCGTCATCAATATCAATCGTAATCTCTTTGCCGTGACCCATCACAAACTCGTCAACCGAGTTATCGAGTGCTTCTTTTAGCAAGATGTAAATCCCATCGTCCGCCGACGATCCATCTCCTAGCTTCCCGATATACATTCCGGGGCGCAACCGAATATGCTCCCTCCAATCGAGGCTTTTAATATCGTCTTCAGTGTAACTCACGGCAGCGGCCATAGAGGGAGAATATTTAACTTCTCCAAAGCATCAAGAATTCTCTCCCCGCTTGATCCAATTCACCCTCGAGTCCAGCAGGTCCCAGCCAATTCGAGCGAAAAAAAGGCCCACAAATGCCCGCGTTAGGCGCGACTCATGTGTGCTGAAAAATCAGCACACCCAGAATTATTCAACGCCAAGAAGCACGAAGCTTCATGGCGCTAACTTCTAAGTTCGTTACGACTTCGGATCCTTCTTAGCAGCTTTTTTTGCCACTTTCTTAGCAGCTTTTTTTGCCACTTTTTGGACAGTAGATT
>JAKMGP010000246.1 GCA_022424905.1 Akkermansiaceae bacterium
CTATGATGCCGACGTTAGCCTCCCCGAACTACGGAAGTCCGTGGGGATGGTATTCCAACGGCCAAACCCGCTGCCCATCTCGATCTATGACAATATTGTGTTCGGTCTCAGAGCCCATACCCCTCGCCGTGAACTGAATAGAGGAATGAATCTCGACGACGTCGTCGAATCGGCCCTGCGCGAGGTGCAGCTTTGGGAAGCCACCAAGAACAAGCTGAAGGACAAGGCAACCTCCCTGACCTTGGAGCAACAGCAGAAACTTTGTATCGCCCGCCTGCTGCCGCTCAAACCGCGCATCATTCTCATGGACGAACCCTGTTCGGCACTTGATGCCGACGGTATCGAGCGCGTCGAGGAACTCATCAACGAGCTGCGCGAACGTTTCACAATCGTCATGGTCACTCACAACATGGGCCAGGCCAAAAGGGCGAGTGACGAGTGCATTTACATGTATCTTGGGAAGATCATTGAACACTCGTCCACTGCCGAGCTGTTCCTCAACCCCAAGGAGGAACAGACCGCCATGTACATCGAAGGCCGCTACGGCTAAAATCTTTTTCCAACATGACCGAATCCAGCCATATTCTAGGAAATTTCGAGCGCGCACTTAACCAGTTGAGCGATGACATCATCGAGATGGGCAACAAGGTTGAGCGTTCTTTTGAACTCGCCGTCCGCGGTCTCGTGCGCCGCGACACAGACCTGTGCAACCAGGTGGTCGCCGATGATGAGGAGATTGACCAGTTCGAAAAAGATATCGACAAGCAGGGCATGCAGATCATCGCGCTCTACAACCCTGTCGCCCACGACCTGCGCAAGGTCATATCCGCAATGAAGGTGTCGAACAATCTTGAGCGTGTCGCCGACCAAGCGGTTGGAATCGCAAAGCGCGCTCGCAAGATTAACAAGAACGCCGAGATTCCGGAGACGCGTATGGTCGAGGAAATCTACCAACTCGCCGCCTCGCTGCTGCACGATGCCATCGCCGGATTTAACTCAGGCGGTAGCGTCGACGAAGCGATCGCGATCCAGACCCGCGATAAGGAAGTCGATACCGCTCACAAGAAACTGGCAAAAAAGCTCATTAAGCTGATGGAGGCCAACCCAGAACACGTCAAGGACTACCTCAACCTGCAGTTTATTATCCGCTTCATTGAGCGCATCGGTGACCACGCCAAGAATATCGCTCAGGACACAATCTACACCGAGTCGGCGGTGGACATCCGCCACGGTGGCGACCTGCCTGAGAGCGACTAGATCTATGGCCTCACCGTCCTCCAGTCATCTGGAGCTCCGTCTGCTCGGAGTTTGTCGGACTTAGTGCAAGTTATATGGTGGATTAGGTGGCTAGAGTAGTAAGCCATCTGGAGATCATTCGGGTGAATTTCTTAAACCCATCACTCTCTTGTGAGCCTCGAATACCACTGCTGTTGATCGCCGAAGACCAGTTAAAGCTCAAGGAATGGGAGGACGCCAGCTAGAGGCCGGTAAGGATTATGGCGAAATTTTTGATCAGTACTTTCTAGTGGTTTACCTACGAGGATGGAACTGTGTTGAATTCCCAGTGTCGTCATCAAAGAGGAGCTTTAAAGCGTATGATGGAAATCGCTTGGTAAATCTTAGAAGAATGTGCGGTAGGCGAACCAATAAGTGGTGTCGCTTATTTTATCCTCTTTTGTGCTCTGCGTGACGCTTACTAAATCGTTAGCTTGGGAAAATTTTTTCTTAAGTTGACGCGAATGGCCCGGCTCCTTCCGGAACCGGGCCATTTGAAAATTGCTTTGCAAGTTTTTATGCTAAGCGATAGCGACTAAAAATAAGTTCGCATTGCGAACTGCCAGCTCCCGGTTTCGATTTCGGTATTTGTTCCGAAAAGGTCACCCCAAGCATGTTCATAGCCACCCATTAGTTTGAGGTTTTCTCCGCAAAGGAAATACTGAAATCCACCGTAAACTGAGTGGTAGTTTTCAACATTAAAACGCGCATTCCTATCCCCGCCGCCGTCGTTTCCGAATCGCTGAGTACGTTGTTCACGACCTGAATCCATGTATTGGTAGCGAAATACACCTTCGAGTTTTTCAGTAATTTTATAAGAAGGCATCACGTAAAATCCCCACGTGTCGTTTCCGGCCGGAATTTCTTCGGACCCCCGATAGGCTCCCGATCGTTCGCGGTTGGCCCCGTAGATGAAGTCGGAAATGACCTTGAGTCGGTCCTTTTCATAGTCGATTCCTACGGCAACTGCATGTTCGTAAGCTGACCCAAAGGTACCGACTTCAGCATTTCCCCGTGCACGCTCAAGGCCCCCATCGTTATTAACGTAATTCCAGTCCAAGTGGAAGTCGAGGTCATCATTCACTGGAACGGTCAAGTTGTAGGAGAGTCCTTTATTGGCACTAAAGTCAACCCACTCGGGACCTTGATCATGAGCACCATAAACCCAGGCACCAAGGCGTTGTTCAATCCCATTGGCTACCCACCCTACCTGAGCTCCCCATGGACGTTGCTGCCCGATTTCGTTTACGATTGGAGCACGCTCGACAGTTTTGATAAACCTTGAGGATTGAATATCCTCACGGGTAATGTCCTGCTTATCTTTACCGATAATCACGTAGAAATCATCGGTAGGCTTCCATTGGATGTTAATGGTCTGGAAATTATTAATGAAAGTATCGCCA
>JAKMGP010000142.1 GCA_022424905.1 Akkermansiaceae bacterium
TGTCGATATTCCATGATAAGATCAATGGTGAACCGGTAGGAATGATTTGAGCATTCGGAGAAAAGGAAACGATTTTCGGACCGATAGGCAGGGGGGACATCGCGAGTTGGAGTTCTTCGGAGTCGAGTACGCGATCGTAAATCTTAACTTCGTCGATGAGACCATTGAAGCTCTGACCTGCGGGATCGGCAGCGTCACGACCGTGACCACCAACAATCACTGGAAGAGCGTGCCCTGCCATGGTGCTCCCTGCTCCACGGGAAGTCTCGACTCCATTGACAAAGACAATCTTATCGCTGCCGTCGTAGGACCAGGCGACGTGAGTCCATTGGCCAACTGGGACGGTGCCTGCATCGTTGAGGTCATTTCCCCAACCACCGTAGTGAACATTTGCATCACTATCAGCACGGATTCCGTGGTGCAGCATGCTATTGTTTCCAGGGCCATCTTCCTGACCGAAGACCATGTGGTCGACTTGGCCTGAAACACCAGTCCAGTTCACCCATGCCATGGCAGTGTAGACTGAGCCTGGCCCCATTCCTAGGTCAGTTCCAGTGAGGCCGGTTTGCACGTAGCCGTCATTAGCGCCAGTTCGGTTCCCATAAAATGCCTGCCCAAACGTTGCATCTTTACTGGCGCCATAGGTCGCACCACCGACAAGAGTCCCGTCTTCTTGAGTGCCGTTATTTACTACGTTAGACCCATTCTTATTATTGAAGGCATAGTAGATCAGAAGATCGGCAGAGGAATTTCCGGTAAAGAAGAAATTGGCCGCCACAAGTGACGACCATAGTTTAAGTTTTAAATTGTTCATTTAAGTGGATCGAAAACCCTACCCTTTTCTATTTTTCACGTCAAAGAATTTAACCTGATGCAGAACCCTAAATCACTTTCCCTCAACAATTACAAAAAGCCCATGTGATTTTTCAAGCTGATGCTCGCTCTGGCGTCCGTTGGGCCAAAACACCAACACCTTGCTTGGGACCTCTCCATCTGGCACCCCAAAGTGGAGATCAGAAGTTGACTGTGAAAGATATCCACCGCCTGCCGAAGCTTCAAGAAGAGACGTTTTCCCAGACTTGAACACCAATCTAACGCGCGCTCCAATCGCACTCTTATTTCCTTTAGATCCTTGTAACCTGATCGATAAATTACGCTCGCTAGATTGTTTGCTCTCAAAAACAGAAACCGGCCCATTATTTCGAGCTACCACAAAATCGAGAAGCCCGTCACCATTGAGATCAGCCTGCGTCAAACTAGCAGCATCCCCTGCTACGAGTAAGCCACTTTCATCGACTGGCACCACCTCGAAACTTCCATCTCCTTTACCTCGTAGAAGTTGGCTCAACCCACCTGACATCCGTCCGGTCTCCACCTGCGGGCTGTGGAAATTTTGAGCAAGATAAATATCGAGAATCCCATCAAGATTAACGTCACTAACACTCACTCCAAAACAAGGAGCGATCTGGGCAATCCTAGGCAACGGCTGAAAGACAAACTTAGGAGCCCCTCCCGGGGACGTATCATTCCGGAAGATGCCGGTCTCCAGAACGCTTGCCGCTAACTTAGTGGACCCTTTCAATTTATCAGGTTGATAGATATCGGTGAGAGACGAGCCCGCAAACTGCCGGAAGCTCGTAAAGGTCTTCCTGAGATGGGGCATCGCATTACTTGAACAGCTTCGACCACGGCCAGGATAAAGGATATCATCCTCGAATTCAGCCTCCACAATCCTCTTTCGGCCTAAATTTTCAAAGTCTCCATAATAGATCAATGCGGGGTGTTCTAGCGAAGCATGATATTTGGTATTCAACCCGAAGTTAGCGACAACGTAGTCAATATCGCCATCTCCATCGAAGTCCCCGCCTGCAATGCTATTCCACCAGCCAGTGAGATTGGCAATACCCGTGCCCTCCGTCACCTCTGTGAGGTTTCCTTCATTATTTTGAAATACCCGAAGTGTCCCCCATTCCTCTGTTAGCAACAAATCAACCCATCCGTCTCCGTTCACGTCAGACCAGAGAGCCGAAGTAATCAAACCCGTAATCTTGAGCTCCCTTTCAACGAACCGCCCATCTTCATTGACGAGAAGTGAGCTTTGAGCACCCTCGGGATAGGCACCTGGCACCTGACGGCCGCCCACAAATAAATCAATATCTCCATCTCGATCGTAGTCACCCCCAACTACGACCCCTCCGCTATTTTTTAATTCAGGCAGCGTCCCTTCAGGGGCACGAGTCAAGACACCACTTTTATTCAAATACAGGCGATCCTTCAGTTCAGGATCACCTGGCTGAAATTCATTACCTCCACTAACAACATAGAGATCCATCGTTCCATCTCCATCAGCATCAAACCAAAGTCCTCCCATATCCTCAAATCCTGCATCATCTTGGAGCGCTGGAGAGGACTCCGACTTGAAAGAGCCTACCCCATCGTTCATCCAAATTTTTCCAGGCGAGCCGACTGCCGCCCCAAGCCATAAATCATCATCTCCATCGCCATCAATATCTCCCCACGCCTGCCCAGGTCCGAGCCGAGACATTTGGTTAGGTAGAAGAGGTTGCCTCGCAAAATCATTAAATTCATTCTCCACATGCTTCGCCCCAGACAAAATATCCGACTGAACAAAGAGGGTCTCATTAACCTTTTTAGGTTTTACCGGAATGCTTTGCCCATCTTGTATGATCGTATATTGGTGGTTTGCCTTGAGATTGCTCACGTTTTGAAGGTGGCCATCAGCCCACTCAATCTTCAGACCTCTTGGCTCTCTTTCTCCAAGCCCAAAGTGAACAAGCGGCTCGTTTGAGGCTAAGTAGCCTCGCACCGGAATCAACTGACGCTGCAAGGTTGTTCCGTCCGAGAGAGCTAGGTGCACTTTTGCTCCGATCCCAAACTTGTTTTGACCTTTTCCTCGCAAGGAAATCACGAGCCGATTTCCCTTTTGAGCTTGGTTTCGATAGACACTCACTGGTTCTCCCAGATTACAGACGATCAGATCCAGATCACCATCTCGGTCCAGGTCAGCGTGCGCGGTTCCAAAACTCATTCCAACATGATCGAGTCCCCATTCCTTACTCACCTCGGCAAACTTGAGATTCCCTTCATTCCGGAAAGCTAAATTTTGCTCCCTTAGCTCTTCGGTCCCAGCCCGGACGTGACGATCCCATTCGGTCTCACCCGCTTTCGCGACTACCGCAGCATTATCCGATTCATTAAAATTTTTGGACATTCCGTTTGTCATGTAGACATCGGGGCGACCATCACAATCGAGATCACTTAACTTAACTGTCCAAGTCCAATCAGAGTTTGCCAATCCAGCCATGTGAGCGGCTTCCATCAAACGTTCTCCACCCGTGCCTATGAAAAGGGCATTCCGCATATACTGTTGCGGATTCGCAGTCCGCAAAAACTCTGCTTTCGCACCCATTGAACCCATATTGGTTTTCTGCTTAAAATGGTTTGTCCCAGACATATCAGCGATTAAAAAGTCAGGATGCTGATCTCCATTCAAATCCGCAAAATCTGCTCCCATCGAGAACCATGAAGTGTGAGGAGTGAGTTCTTTTACCACATCGGTAAACGTCCCATCTTTGTTATTACGGTAAACCCGGTCCGGGTCATCAAAATCGTTCCCAATCCACAAATCAGTCCAACCATCGGAGTTATAATCCCACCACGTCGCCGAAAGCCCAAACCCCACCCCATAGATCCCTGCCTCTCGGCTTACATTTGTAAACTTTCCTCCATCATTTCTGAACAAGACATCGCGCTGCCCCACTTTTTGAATCTTAAAAATAGGCCGACCATTTGGAGCAGTCCCCGCCTGGTAAGGTCGAAAGTAGGCGCCTAAGCTCGGATCCGAAAAACTAATTTTGCCTTGCCCATCAACGACCTCAAAGCGTAGGACATCTTCTGATTTCGGTTGCCCCTTGGGCGAATGAAAGCGATTGGTTAAAAGATATAAATCTAAGTCACCGTCACGATCATAGTCACAAAACGTCGGCATATGACTCGCACTCAGATGGGCTAATCCAAATTCTGCGGCCTTCTCTTCAAAAGTAGCGTCACCTCGATTTACAAACAGCTGATTAGCAACGGCGTAGTTAGCGACATAAAGATCTAAGTCGCCATCACCATCGATATCGATCATCGCGCTTCCCGCGCTCCAAACTGATCCTAATCCCAGCCCTGACGCTTCCGTTTGATCGCTGAATTTAAATTCTTCAGTCTGCAAAAAGAGACGATTTCCTCGAGGTCCATTTGTGAAGAAAAGATCAGGGAGCCCGTTTCCGTCAACATCACCTACAGCCACGCCACCACAGACTTTTTCGGTCGCATAAAGATGACGAAGCGGATGATTTTCTACAATTGCATTCTCAAAATCAACGCCCGTTTCGTTTGGCGAAAGCCTCTCGAAAAGTGTGCCCCC
>JAKMGP010000146.1 GCA_022424905.1 Akkermansiaceae bacterium
AACATGTTTGATGATGTAACCATGCCAGAACCCGAGACTCTTTTTGATAATTACGAGAACCGTTCTTCCGTCCTCAAGGAACACGCAATGGGAATCCAAGACCATATGTCTTGGGGAAATGACATGAAGATGCAAGGTGAGAACCTGTTCCCAAGCCACTTCACTGGCCGTGGTAACGGCCAATTCAATCGGCTTTCGGATCAAGATAAGAAGACTGTCATCTCTGCTTACGAAGACGAAAACAAGCAATTCATCAAAGATATGAGAGCTGGCAAGCTCGACCAAAAAGCGATCACAAGATGGAAGTATCAGCGATATATAAAGGACTACCTTGCCGTTATTCAGTCCATGGACGAAGGGATCGCCAAGATCCTAGAGCATCTCGATGATTCCGGGCTCGCTAAAAACACGATTGTCATCTACTCGTCAGACCAGGGTTTCTATCTTGGCGAGCATGGCTGGTACGATAAACGCTGGATGTTTGAAGAATCACTTATGATGCCCTTCGTTGTTCGCTGGCCCGGAAAGATTAAACCAGGCTCTGTGTCCAATGCCATGATTCAGAATATCGACTACGGCCCTACCTTCCTAGAACTCGCTGGTGCTAAAATCCCGGAAAGCATGCAGGGCAAATCACTTGTTCCCATTTTTAAAGCGGCCGGTAAAAAGCCTAAAGGGTGGCGTGATTCCATCTACTACCGTTACTCCGGCGAGCGCACTCATAACGTAGCCGCTCACGACGGAGTCCGGACTGCAGATCACAAGATCTTCTGGGTTCCTAAGACCAAAGAATACCAACTCTTTGACATGAAGGAGGATCCACAGGAAATGAAGTCGGTCCACAATGATCCTGCCTATACCGCCGTCTTCAAAAAAATGAAGCAAGAGCTCGATTCTGCTCGCAAGAAATATCGCGTCCACTCCGCTATTATCGGCGAGCCACGCGAGGGTGAATGGTGGATGAAACGTCACCAATCGATGAATCAAAACGCCAAGAAGCCACACGACCTTCTCTTTATCGGCGACTCTATCACTCAAGGCTGGGAAGGTTCGGGTAAAGGGACCTGGGGAAAATATTACGGCAATCGCAAGGCGCTCAACCTCGGAATCTCAGGGGACCGCACCGAACACGTGATCTGGCGTCTGGATAATGGGAATCTCCGAAACCAGAAAAAAGCAAAGGCAGCCGTTATCATGATTGGCACGAATAACACGGGGCACATCATGCAAGATCCAACTGAAGTTCGTGATGGGGTTGAGCGAATCATTTCCACACTCCGAGCCCGTTGCCCGCAGGCAAAAATCCTTCTTCTAGGTGTCTTCCCTCGCGGGGTGAATCCCGATGATGCCAAGCGTAAGAACAACCTTGAAATCAACAAGCTCATCTCAGGGCTCCATAATGGAGAGCGGATCCACTACCTAGACATCTCAGATAAATTCCTTACCGCTGATGGCATCCTCACCAAGGAAGTGATGCCAGACGCCCTCCATCCAAGACAGAAGGGTTACGAAATTTGGGCGGAGGCGATCGAGCCCAAGCTCAAGGAATTTGGGCTCTAAGGCTTGGGATGCCACTTTACAGGATCTCTGAGGGTCGAGAAGACAACCACGCGCCTTAATGGAAGAAAGATTCTTCCACCTTTGATAGGAAATCTTGGAGGATGTCAGCGCTCGAAAATGCGAGCTAGGCCCCAAGCCAATCTGTTAAAGCCCAGGAAACGGCTTCTTTGACATCTCTCCATCCTTACCTAGACTACAAGCAACGTGAGCAACATCTCCTTCACCTCCTCCGCGCCTGGATATTGGGCAAATGAAGACATTCCCCACGAAGACTGGAATTCAGCCAAATGGCAGTTGAAAAATTGCGTTTCATCGCTCGCTGATATCGAAAAACATCTCAGGCTCTGCGAGGAAGAGCGTGCAGGGATCCTCCTCACCGGCACTAAACTTGCGACGGCTGTTACCCCGCACTATTTCAACCTCATTGACCCGACCGACCCAGATTGTCCAATTCGACGTCAAGTGATTCCCCGTATCGAAGAAACCCACACTGATCCGTCCGAGATGGCCGATCCATGCGGAGAAGACTCACACATGCCGGTTCCCGGGCTCGTCCATCGCTATCCAGATCGCGTCTTATTTCTGGTGACCGACCGTTGCGCGTCTTATTGCCGCTATTGCACTCGATCGCGCGTCGTTTCCGGAGTTTCCGATCAAAAACTGGAAACCCAGTGGGACATGGCGATTGATTATTTAAAAAGGACTCCCCAAGTGCGTGATGTTCTTCTTTCTGGTGGTGACCCCCTTCTCTTTTCGGATGCGAAGCTCGAGAAACTTCTCTCAAAACTCCACGCCATTCCCCATCTTCAATTTATTCGCATAGGTTCACGCATCCCAATCTTTCTGCCACAGCGTATCACACCAGAGCTCTGCGCGATGCTCCGAAAGTTCCATCCACTCTTCATCTCAATCCACACCAACCACCCAAAGGAACTTACGACTGAGGTTCACGAAGCACTTGGTCGTTTAGCTGACGCAGGCGTGATGATGGGGAATCAATCCGTCCTTCTCGACAAGGTAAATGACTCGGTCGAAGTTCAGAAAGAACTCGTTCACAAACTTTTAATGTGTCGGGTCCGACCCTATTATCTTTATCAAGGCGACCTAATAAAGGGAACAGCCCACCTACGGACTAGCATCTCCAAGGGAATCGAAATCATCGAAGGCTTACGCGGGCACACATCCGGATACGCCATCCCCCAATATGTCATCGATGCTCCGGGAGGTGGAGGGAAAATTCCTATCAACCCTGAATATATCGTCGAATCCAACGATGAACGAACTGTGCTTCGTAATTACGAAGGCAAGGAATTCGTTTATTCCGAATCAAAATCAGCGCCGAAATTAGCACCTCTTCCACTGTGAGATCAAGCAATTAATCTCACCGTAACTTCACCACTCGCATTTCACAAAAAACGGCGGACCTTCCTCGGAACCGCCGTTCTTTTTAAGTCTTAAGCCGTCGCTCTATCTATTCTTAGGAGGATACTTGAGGAAGGTCTTGTATTTGGACGGGACACTTTCGCCAGAACCCAGGACTTTATCCCAAAGCTTAAGGAGGGCGGTCGCTTCCTTGATGAGTGCCGCGCCATTTGAATCGTCGCTGTAATCCTCGGTTGAATAAAGCTCCATAGCAGTCTTAACATCTTCGTGATCAAGGATGATGCGGAGGCAATTCAGCGCCGACTTCCGAGTGATCTCCTCAGAGGCCGCGAAGTCAGCAACGAAGGCGTTATTATAAGCATTTAGAGCCTTCACCGGTTGACCAGCGCCCTCGAGCGCCAATCCATGACAATAAGCAATCTGTCCTCGCAAGTTACCAGGCAACTTGGCTCCGCGCCATTTTTCATCGCGGCAAATCGCGTCAAGACGGTTCCAGCTTTTAGTGCGGACTGCATCCCAAAAAACTCCATAGATTTCATACTGCTTTTTTTGGAACTTGTAGAGAAGGTTGTCGGGCGCAAATTTTGCAGCCAGCTCAGCGAGCTTTTCAAGATCCTCAAGACGCCGATAACATTCCATTTCGTAAAAAGACGCCATCGTCGCGGGATTACCTTTCACCTCGATCAGCTTGTCATATTCCTCAGCACATGCAGCAAACTTAGGTGCTGCATCTCTATAGTTTCGGCTTTTGTAGAGCTCGAGAGCTTCAGTAAACTCAGGCGCTTGCAGGAAATAGACCGAGCAACTGAGGAGACTCTGCTCCCGCTTCACGAGAGTCTGCTGGGTTTCACGCCAGAGGAACTTTGATTTCGTAGCATCCATCATCCACCCGGTGAAGGTATCCTCATCTGTGACAATTAGAATCCGGGCCTCTTTTGCCCCAAACAAAGGGGCGAAACTGGCGGCGAGAAAGAGGGCTAGACTAAGAATTTTTTTCATATCTTTTGATCCGTTCAATTTTTACTTGGTTAAATCACTCGTCTTCTGGCTCCACGACTTTGGTGATGTCGGTAAGCGCTTCATAGGAATCAGTCAACTGACGCACTTCATCCCACATCTCTTTCTCCTTCTTAGTAGCTTTCTTGACAGCCTGCGAGGTCATCTTGAGATACTTATAGCCACCCTCATAAGCATACTGGCGATCGCTCTTACCTTTGGTGGTTCCACCCCGCTTCCAGAGAATTTCCATCCAGCGTTTCATGGCAGGAGAAGAAAACCTGATCGTTCCCATGCTGGAAATCCACACCTGCTGGTAAGCGGTCAATGCATCATCAGCACGCCCTGCCTTGTCATGGGAAGCAGCAAGTAACATTCGGCAAGGGACCGCATAACGGCGGAAACCATCAGTCTCAAGATACTCCTTGGCCGTAGCAATTGCCGCATCGTAGGCATCATTATCAGCGTGAATACTAGCCGTGAGATAAACAGCTTCCTCTCTCTCGCCACTGTCATCGGAATCATCACTGACCCGCTTTAGAAGCTTGATCGCCTCGCTTTTCTGAGCTGAGGTGCCCTTCGCGTAAACGTCGGCTAGTCCAAAGATCGCAGCGAACATATGAGATTGATCGGGACGATTGAGCGCTTCCTGGTAATAGACTTCAGCAGCTTGCGGTTGGGTCGTCTTGCGGATAAAATCACCAACCCGGACGAGAATAAAGTTAGAGAGATCTTTCGGTTTGAAGTCCCTTTGGAGCTCCTGGAAGAGAGTTTCGATCATCGCCTCCCCATCACGAATCTGAGCCACCTCCTTTTCGGGATCTGAAGACTCTATGACTTCCTCAAACACTCCAATAATCGCGATCCGTAAAAGTGCCCGAGTGGCCATGTCACGGGAGTCAATTCCCGGGAACGAGTAGTAGTGATCTTTAAGTTCCTTGGGAGTCTTTTCTTCAAGATATTCCTCGGTGTAAGAACCAATAGACTCTTCAAGGCCAGGTGTGCCAGGTTCCTTCGCAATCCCAGAAATGACCGTCTGAAGACGTTTAAGAGCTTCCTCAATTTTTCCAACCTTCCGCATTCCAGGAATGCCAGCGACCGCGACCTTTGCTTTGAAAGGTGATTCGTTGCCATACTCTTCCCAGAACTTATTATAGTACGGGACAGCTTCGGCAACGCGTGGATTTTCCACTTTGCCAATCTTGGCCTTACCGATGAGTGAGGTGAGATAGAAAAGACACTCCCCTGAAACGAGATCATTTTTCTTCTGCTCGGCTAGCTCGAGAGCCATAAGATAGTATTTCTCGGCTTCTTCGGGCTTTTTCAACCCTTCGAGAATATTACCCTTCAGAGCAAGATTCTGCTCCATCACAGAAACGCCAGGAAACTGAGTCTCAACCCGAGTCACCTTCTCAAGGGCTGGTTCGTATTCACTTTCCGCGTAGTAGCAGTTCGCGCGGTCGAAAAGGGCAAATGGATAGTAAACGTTACTCTTAGGGTCAGGATAGTTTTCGAAGAATTTATCGAGAAGTTCAGCAGATTTCGTCCATTCCTGAAGACGTGAATAGTTGGCGGCCTGAAAGTAAGAAGTAGCCATGATACGAAGCTTGTCTCCCTCTTTCTTATTCTTGCCATAGGAGGACATGTATTCATTTAGATACTCTTGAGCTTCAACAAATTGACCAAGATAGTGCTTACTTCCGCCGAGGACAAAAAGGCAGACATCATGCTGCTTAGATGGCTTCGTCAGCTTAGGCAGCATCACTTCAGCAACTTCGATACACTTTTCATACTCTCCGTTAAAGAAGAGGCTAGTGAGCATCATACGGCGCACTTCATTAACATACTTGCTCTTAGGGAAGTCCTTGAGAAAAATTGAACCGTAGTGCTCGGTGGTGAGCACCTCACCGATCAAAGCCGAGGTTCGCACAAGGTTATAAAGGTTATTTTCACGCCCCGCACCTACCTTCCCATCGCGCATCACTTTGGCATTCGGAAAATAAAGCTCCATTTGCTCATAAACCGCGAAGGCACCTCGCACATTTCCGTCTTCCTCGTGAAGAACCGCAGTGTTGAGGTAGGCATATACCTCATTCACCTTGCCGCTCGTATCAGCCGTTTCAAGCTCGGCGAAATCCGCGTCCAAGTCCCCTTTTTTAACGATCATCGAGCCATCGCGAATGGTGCGGTCGTAGCTTGAAAGCATTTCAAGGCGACCTTTGATATCATCAATCGCAGCAACTGTGCTGGGAACAAGCGCGTAGAGTTCAAAGGTTGAGCGGATCATCTCAGCCGAGCGGGCGTCCTGAGCAAGCTTCATAAAGAGGGAAGAAAACTCATGAGCTTCAAATGGCTCCAGTTTGATGTGCGCACGATTTTTGGAGAGGAAGTCGAGAAGTGCGGCTTCATCTTTTTTCTCAATTACAGAAGCAACCATCGTATTGAAAGCCGCCATAATACCCTTGTTGGGGGTAGGAAAAGTCACTTTGTTCTGAATCGCGGTCTCGAGATACTTGTTACCCTCAGAAATCTTATTCAACTTGTAATGGTTGATGGCCATATTGATGAAATAGACTCCCTTTTCATAACGATCACGGGTTGGGTCACGTTCCTCGAGAAACTTCTTATACATGCGAATGGAGGTTGCCCACTCCTCTGCCCCTTTGGCTGCGTGCCCCCACATGAGCAGTGAAAGCTTGTTATACATGTTCTTGCTGGCAGCCTGTCCCTCCTTAGGCTTGGTGTTTGGATAGCGCTTATAACACTTCTCAAACGATTTCATTGCGTCCCCAAACATGCCGAGTTTGATTTCGCAATAGCCCCGATGATACCAGAACCAACCAAAGCGTGGCCCATAAAGCTGGGGAGCCCTAGCATCATAAGCATTAGTCGCTTTAACAAGAATCGCCTGGGCTTCGGCCCACTTACCGGATTTCATGGCTGCCAGAGCGTCTTTATTCATATCGCCGATGGAGGCACCAAAACTTGTATTGAACAAAGCAACGAAGGCGAAAATGGCGAGGGCCAGTTTTCGTGGAATGGATTGGATTGGATTCATAATTCGCGAGGTGGTAGAAATGGGTTTTGGAAAAAGAAAGGCTGAGAGCCAGTGGCTCATCAGCCTTTCGGGCAAGAGTTAAGACGATTGGACTAGAAATTCCTTAGAATATTCTAGCGAGTCATGAAATGATGAAAATTAATTGGCTTCCGGGTCAAGAAGATCGGTGAAAGTAATCTCCGTAATCTTAGCACCAGCCAAGGAATTGAGCACATCAGTCACTCGCTGAGAAACAGCATCACCATCGACTTTGATTTGAACAAGGGCCTTACTGCTCGACATGTCGGCAGCGCTCTTGTGAAGATCGAGACGTGCCGAGAGGTTCGGCAGCTTACGAGCGTCGGAGTCAGATTCGAGAAGCTCAATCACTCCGGTCTCATTTTTGATCGAAATATTTCCGTTTGCTTCGAGAAGGATCAGCATTGGAGCAAGATCCGGAGGAGTCTCCGAGGGAGTTGTGGAAGGGAGCGCAGTACTCAACTCCTGCTCCTTTTTAATAATCTGAGTAGTTACTAAGAAGTAAATGAGAAGAAGGAAACAAACATCAATCAGGGAAGAGATATCCAAGCCTGGTTCATCTTCCTCAGGCGCTTGAATCTTTTTGTGGCGTGCCATGGAATGATTTTACGGTCTAGAGTTTCAGGTTGAGCTATTCTTTGTTGAAAGCGGCGTAGGCAACCTGCTTTAAACCAACGGTAGCGCCGGCTTTGATGACACGTTGAACATACTTGAATTCGACTTTTTTGTCTGAACGAATATGGAGAACCGGCTCATTACCTTTGGATTCAACCCGCTCCTTTTCCGCTTTGAGATATTCGCGAAGAGCAGCTCCATCAGCCATGAGGGATTTCGTATCCTCTTTGACGAAGTCTCCATTATCACGCACATTAACGACAATCTTTCCATTTTTCGATTTCGCAGCTTGAGCGTTCTCGGCTACCGAAGGAGTTAGATTTGGATCGATCTTGATCGTCTTGGGATTGGAAACAACAAGGAAGAAAAGAAGCAGCAGGAAGACCATGTCGATCATGGGCGACATGTCCATCTCGGCTGATTCGCCGTCATCCTTATTGACTGCGCGGAGTCTATCTGAGGCCATTGGTTTCTGAGGTGGTTTAGTAGCTTAACTCGAGGGATGGAAGAATTCCATCCCTTCGGACGGGTTAAACGGCAATCCCCTCAGGAATCTTAGCAAGGTGTGCATCAGCATTCACGGTCTGGATTGATGCGTTGATGAGATTTTCTGCCGTCCCATGACAATCAGCGACCAAGGCGTTGAAACGGTTCTTGAAGAAGAAGTAAGCGAAGAGAGAGAGAATCGCGACGATCAGACCCCACATCGTGGTCAAAAGTGCAACCGAGATATCGGCAGCAAGATCTTGCGGGTCAGCGCCGGCATTTTGTCCCAACGTAGAAAACGCACCAATCATACCGAAAACAGTTCCGAAAAGACCAAGCATCGGAGCCGCCTGGGCCACGAGAGAAAGAAGCGAAATGAAGGTCATCTGCTTGCGAGTCTCATTGATGGAAAAATCAGCGATTGCATCCTCAACGTGATCTCGACCCAGATCCTCGGGGTGAGTTGCATCGATATTGGGCAAAGAGTAAGCCATCATCCGGCCAAGGTAAGAGGGATGCGAAGCAGAAAGCTCAATCGCGCTACGAACACGGCAGTTTGTCATATGATCGAGGAGAGCGCCCTTCAGGTCGTCCGGCGCAAACTTAGCCTTGGTGAGGTTCATAAAGTTAAAGACCGTAAGACTGATCAACGACAGTAATCCAATCGCGACGATGAAAATTGTAAGCGGCCCACCATCAATGAGGTAGCTGTCGAGCGCACTTTTATCCTTTCCAGCTTTCTCGGCCTCCTGGGCGAGAGCGGGAACGGCGGAAAGAAAAGTAAAAGCGGAGCCAACGAGCCAACCTTTGGCGATACTGAACTTTGAAGTCATGGTCATGATTTTTTTAGTTTAAAAGTCGGAGTGATAAATTTATCAGGGGCGCATTCTCGAAAGTGCAAGCAAGGAGTAAAGAAAATAAAACGAAGAATAAAAGTGATATTTGCGGTAACATTTGGGTGTTTTCCTTGCGGAAACAAGAAATAGACCTACCCAAAGAAGGTTAGCTTTTATTACGGCTTTTTGGTCTTAATCGGTGTCTTTCGCAGGGGGAACAAAGCTTTGCAGATTTCACAGACGGTTCCATCACATCCTCTGGCTGAGCAATACTCGCGCCCGTAGAAGATAATTTGCAGGTGAAGTTTATTCCAAGCTTCTCGTGGAAAGAGTTTTTTTAAGTCCTCTTCAGTGCGTTTTACACTTCTACCGTCTGTCAATTTCCACCGCTGAGCCAAACGATGGATATGGGTATCGACCGCAAATGCCGGAACGCCAAAAGCTTGTGACATGACCACTGAAGCAGTTTTGTGACCCACTCCGGGAAGCTCTTCAAGAGAAGTGAAATTGGCTGGCACTTCACCACCATGCTTACTTAGCAAAATTTCTGATAGGCCGTGAATTGCCTTAGCTTTTCGAGGAGCTAATCCGCATGGTCTCACAATGGCATCAATTTCCTCTACACTGAGTTTTACCATCATGGCGGCAGAACTGGCTTTTTTGAATAGTGCTGGGGTCACGAGATTAACCCGAACATCCGTACACTGTGCGGACAAAAGCACGGCAACCAGGAGAGTGAAAGAATTCGTATGATCCAGCGGAACTGGTGTCTCGGGATAAAGCTCTTCCAAACGTCGAAGGATGTAGTCGGCACGTTCCTGTTTCAACATCCCCCATCCCTGCCCGAGGAGA
>JAKMGP010000290.1 GCA_022424905.1 Akkermansiaceae bacterium
TCAGGAAGCCATAGTTCGCTCCGATGATCCAATTGATGAACATGACGATAACCATGTATCCAAGGCTCCAGTAGATCGCACGCCTCATCGCCCCTTTCGATGGAACGATTCCCAAACCCCAAACTAAAAAAATTGCCGCGACCGGTCCTCCACCATGTTGGAGGAAAAAGATGTAGAATTCTAACTCTCCGTGATCGAACCAAAGCGTCGGCATGATGAGCCCCTGGAGGGTTCCAGCGATCGCCCACAAGTAACCAATTTCAGCGAGTCGTTGGTTTTTGGTGAAAAGCGCAAAGGCCAAAAAAATTGCGACCACGTCACAAAGATGGAAAGGCAGCGAATCATTAATGACCATTTCACGCCCGAGCTCTTCGACTCCGTATCGGACAACAATGAGGACAGGGTCCAGCGCAACCGAAATGAGAAGTAAGGCTCCGAGCACGTAGCGAATGACTTTTAGGTTTCCTTCGTCCGGGCCACTTCGAGCGTAAGCGGTCAACACCACCGCAACTATCAAAGTTGTAAGCATCGCAAGATGATGCGCTACACCGAAAGCCTGAAAGGAACCCTCCATTAACAGATCCATCATGAGAAAGATGTAAGCACAATCGTGCCAAATGAAACTCTCGAATCTCGATGGTTTCATTAAGGAAAGCGATTTCCCCACCTCCATCATGACCGGTCCACCCACCTGTCCTAAAAACCGCCTCAGGATCATGAGTGGGAAAATGAGCCCGAGAGGACATTTCACTCCGCCAGAATTGTGACGGGAAATTTGCGCGCCCAGAGATAAAAGCACTTTTAATCAACAAGCTACAGATGATAGGCTATCATCGCAAATGAAGAGAAAACAGGTTTCGCGGTTCCTAATCGGAGCACTACTGGCATCGCTAGCATCATGCGCTAACCTGCCCTCTCTCAATAGACAAACAACGGCATCAGACGATCCGGATACAAAAAGCTATCGAAACCACCCTGTCCTTAAGACCTATTACGGTATCTCGTCCTGGTACAGTATTAAAACAAACCGCGGTCGCACTACGGCCAGCGGACGGCGCCTCTCCAACGGGGCCTACACCGCTGCTCATAAAACCCTTCCTTTTGGCAGCAAAGTCAGGGTGACCTGTCTCTTCAATGGGAAATCAGAAATCCTCGTCATTACGGATCGAGGTCCCTACCGAAAGAGTCGCATTATAGACGTCACGATTGGAAGCGCTCAACGCCTCGGGTTTTACTCACGAGGGATCACCAAAGTGAAAGTTGAAGTCCTTGAATGGGGAAACTGGCGCTACAAAAAGATGTAATGTCTCCCTTTCAATTCCGATCCACATTCCGGCGAGATAAGCGGACTGAGCCGACCAGCTTTCTGCTACATCAATTCTTATGGGCTTAATCCTTTTCTGGTTCGCGATCAGTTCCTTCCTCCAAGAACTCGCCGAGCTGGCCTTCAAGACTATTAGGAACGATGGCGATCAAAATGATATCGTTTCCCTCGTATTCAGTCTCAAGGACTTTTCCTTCACGATAGATAAGTCCTGAGACGTCTCCACGGGCTTGGGGGATGCGGTAGGTCAGCTTCTTGACTCGATCCGCAAGCAAACCCGTAAATCTAGCGGTGAGATCTTCGAGGCCTTGGCCGGTAACGGCCGAGGTTTCAAAAGCACCAGGAAAATCCGCGCGGAGACCAGTCAGAATGGCAGGATCTGAGACCCGGTCCACCTTGTTCAGGACGATAATGACACGTTTTTCATCAGCGCCTAATTCGCCGAGCACCTTCCGCGTGGTGTGATAATGATCGACGATTTCATGTGACGAGGCATCAAGCACATGAATCAGAAAATCCGCAAGAATCGCCTCCTCAAGAGTCGCCTTGAATGATTCGACCAAGCGGTGGGGGAGATTGCGAACAAATCCCACCGTGTCACTCAACAGGAGATCTTGTCCATTTTCCAATTCGATTCGTCGAGTCGTGGGGTCAAGAGTCGCAAAAAGCATATCTGCCTCCATGACATCCGCTCCTGCAAGCTTGTTGAGCAGGGTCGATTTGCCAGCGTTGGTGTATCCCACGATAGCTGCCGTGGCGACATTGTTGGTTTGTCTTTCTTTGCGCTGAGTGGCTCGTTGTTTTCGTACCTCCTCGAGCTCCGCCTTGAGCCGAGAAATTCGTTTGCGCGCCAACCGCCGATCGATTTCGATCTGCTGCTCCCCCATTCCCCGAGAAGCACCACCACCACCGGTTCCGCCACCACCTTCGCGGTCGAGGTGCCCCCACATGCGGGCCATACGCGGAAGGGCATATTGCATGCGCGCCAGATCGACCTGAAG
>JAKMGP010000293.1 GCA_022424905.1 Akkermansiaceae bacterium
AGATAACATGGGCCGCCTCAAAGACTTCAGCAATACTGTCGCAGCGTTCAATCCCCTGCTCTTCAGCAAAGGATTCGGGCCAGTAAATATCATAAGCAATAACAGGCATACCAAACGCTTTGGCTCGAAGCGCCACTTCTCGTCCAATCCGACCCAGACCGATAATCCCTATCGTTTTGCCCATTATTTCATTTCCGGTCAGTCGAGTCCACTCACCTGCTCGGGTGTAATTTACTTCCTCAACGAGGTTACGGAAAATGGCTAGCAGAAGTCCAAATGTATGTTCAGCAACGGTGGTGTGGTTTACACCCGGACAAAAAGTAAGCGGGATTCCAACTTTGTCGGTGTAATCTACATCAATTTTGTCCAATCCGATCCCATACTTGGATATAATTTTAAGCCGCGGAAGGGCCTTATCGATGACCGCCGCAGTGATCGCATCGTCACCGCAAATCATCCCGTCTACTTCTCCAACAAGCTCTAACATTTGCTCCTCGGTCAGTGGACCGCGCTCACGCACGATCTCAAATTCAGATTGTGCAAGCAATTCATGATGGATTCCCGGTGTATCCTGGAAAGATGTAGTCGTTAGCAAAATGCGTGTCATAGCAGAAGCGACCAAAAATCTAACACGTGTTGGTTTCTGTCCAGCCAAATCGAATCAGAAGTAAAAATCCCCAAGATTGTCCCAGATTTTGGTAAATTTATTGTTTAGATTAGGGAACTTGGAGGAGAGTAGCCGTTGTTACGTTGCCAGCGCCATCCAGGTCACGTAGCCGGATGATATGAAATTTCAATTTCTCTCCTATCTCTTGGCAGTCATCCTAACGACAAGTGTGTCTGCGCAATCAACCAAGTCTTCAGACTCAACCATAGAACCGACGGATTTGACACCCTACCAGCGTGTGGTCAAGGTGACCTAAACTGTGCCACTTGAAAAGTTAGTCTGGGCCCCTAGAAAGGACCCAGATACTGAAAGCAAAACGATACACCACCGAACAAAAGATCCGTATCCTTCGGGAGGCTGAACGGGCCGGTAAAACCATCATCGAGGTATGCCGTGAGAAAGGCATCAGCGAACAGACCTTCCATCGTTGGAAGAAGCAGTTTGGAATGATGCAACTAGACCAGGCCAAGCGACTCAAGGAGCTGGAAAAGGAAAACGCCCGGCTCAAGCGGCTATTGGCCGATGAGATCCTTGGCAAGGAACTGTTGAAAGAGGCTCTTGAAAAAAAGTTGTGAGCCCCGGTCACAAGCGTCAAATCGCCGGTATCTTCGTGAACCGGGGCTTATGCAGCGAACGTGCCGCCTGTCGCCACTTTGGGCTTCACCGAAGCACTTTCCAATACGAAGCCAAGCAGCCCAATGCCTGGTTGGCGCAACTCAAGATCGCTCTTAAACGGATGTCGCGGCTACACCCTGAGTTGGGCTATCCCAAGATCACTCGCTTGCTAAAAGATGAAGGCTGGCGTGTGGGCAACCGGATGGTCCAGCGGTTACGCAGGGAACTTGGGCTAGCCATCCCGCCGAAGAAGCCACGTCGGAGGCGTCGAGGCATCTCTACGGGTCTTCCGACCAAGGCGACACATCCCAATCACGTATGGACCTGGGACTTCGTTCACGACACCACCATGCGCGGTGGCAAGCTGCGTATGCTCACCGTTCTGGATGAGTATACCAGGGAGTGCCGTTGCATCCATGTAGATCGCAGGATCAATGCCGGGAAGGTCCAGCGGGTGATGGCCCGCCTGATCGAAGAGTATGGCGCTCCTGAACACATCCGCAGCGATAATGGATCGGAGTTTATCGAAAAGAATCTTCGTGAATGGCTCACTCGTGAGAAGATCAAGACGCTCTACATCGAGCCGGGCAGCCCCTGGCAGAATGGATACATCGAGAGCTTCCATGCCCGCTTGCGTGAAGAGTGCCTAAAGCGCGAACAACTATGGACCTTGACCGAAGCACGAGTGGTAATCGGTGACTGGCGTTGGAAGTATAATCACATCCGACCGCACAGGTCCCTTGGCTACATCAGTCCAATCAAGTTCGCTCAACAATTAACTCAAGAGAACTCTGAACAAGGCTCTGGCTCCACTCGGCCTACGGCCTCCTTCCGCCAGAACCTTGACTTCCTCTACAACCTGAACCACATAATTATAACCTCCAGACTAACAAAGCAGGTGGCCCAGTTTGGGTAACTCGATCAGTCCAAAAATTCACTTTCAGGCTTTAGATCGATTTGAGCTTCACCAGCTCCGTCCCACACCATACCCAATAGCGCATCAAAACCGTAGTCTTTAAACAAATGATCCCGCAGCTCAACCGGGAAGCGGTACGTGGCCAACCACGAACCATGGTTGGGGGTGGCAAGTTGGATAAAGGATTGGATGAGCGAGCTGGAGGCGATCGACGAGCTCGGCAAGAGCTCTGGGTGAGTAATAAAATTCCGAAGTACCAATCCACCCATAGAATGTGCGATTAGATGAACTTCATTTGGATAATCCGTTTTCGATGCCGCATTGAGGAAACGGGTGAGCTCATCTCGAAAGAATACCGATGACTCGTGTATGGCTTGATCATTAGGATAGCGAAACTCCAACACCTTATATCCCTGCCCGACAAGTGCAGGGGCCAAATCCGCCCATAAATTTCCTGGTTCATCCAATCCATGCGCAAGGAACACCCATTTGTTTGAACTATCG
>JAKMGP010000160.1 GCA_022424905.1 Akkermansiaceae bacterium
CCACGATCAACGATTCTTTTTGAGCGCCTACAATCTTTCTGTCGATCAATTCGATTGCCCAATCGAACAGCCTTTTGAATTAAACAAAGAACAACGAATTGGCCTTCTCACTCACCCTTCCTGGCTCATTGCGCACTCTAAAAACACCGATACTAACCCAATCACGCGGGGTAAATGGATCCGGGAACGCCTTCTCGCAGGTCACGTCCCAGATGTCCCCATCACAGTTGATGCGGTCGTCCCAGAAGATCCACACAAGACTTTACGGGAACGCTTTAAAGCAACCCATCAACAAGAATGCTGGCGCTGCCATAAAAAGATGAACCCACTTGGAATGACCTTTGAAGCCTATGATGATTTCGGCCGATTCAGGACTACCGATAAAATAAGCGGAAAACCAATCGATTCCAGCGGCCAACTCGATTCAACCGGTGTCGCATCGCTCGACGGCAAGGTTGAAAACGCCGTTGAGCTGATGAAACGACTCGGGCAGTCCGATCGCGTCAGACAATCCTTCATCCGCCATGCTTTCCGGTATTGGATGGGTAGGAATGAAATGTTAAGTGACTCAGCGACCCTGATCGCAGCCGATGAAGCCTATGTGAAAAGTGGCGGTAGTTTCCAGGCCATGCTCATATCCCTCTTATCATCTGATTCATTCATGTTTCGAAAAGAGGGAGGAATAAAATGAACCCCAAATCCAGATCGCGACGCACCTTCCTCAAACAATTTTCATTTGGGGGTAGCGGGGTCCTCTTGTCACCATTACTTGGGCAGCTCGCAGCCGCTGCGGACGGGATAGCTAGTGCTCTCCCTCAACGCTTTGTCTTCTTAGTCAAATCTAGCGGCCTCACACCAGAGGCAATTACGCCGGAATTACTACGTGGCAAAAAAGGCACTGGAAGCGCCCCCTTACGCGTATCTTTAAAAGGAGTCACTCTTCCCGACTCCCTGCGTGCCTTGGAATCATTCAAAAACCAACTCGCTATCGTTCAAGGATTCTCTGGTAAGATGTGCTTGGCTGGCCACACATCATACTTTGGAGCGATGGGTGTTCATGCTTCCCCAAGTGAAACCTCCAGTGGTCGTCCACTCCGCGCAACTATCGACACTCGCCTTTCATCACAGCATTCAAGCCCATTCGGACATGTCGGACTTGCACTGAGGGGACGGGCGGTAGGCGGGGCCGGCGATCCCATCCCGCAAGGCACTCTCTATCCCGGTCTCTCAGCACTAGCTCCGGGGCGTGAGCTTCCCTATCAAGCAAGCCCAGACCAAGCCTTTGACCAACTCTTTGGCTCGGCCATCGGCTCAAAAAAAGGCCGTAAGCGCTACGATCTTGAAACCGGGATGCTCGATTTCCTTTCAGACGATATCAAACAACTGCGAAACAAAGTTCCAAGTGCCGAGCAAGATAAACTCAGCCACTACCTCCTTGCTTTTGAAGAGCTCCAAGAACGACGCAAGAAGCTGCTCACTATGAGTGAGGCTATCCGTAATGGCGCCCCAAAATTGACAGAGAAATTTTCTTCCCAGCTCGGGATTGACCGGCTGGCTTCCCACTTCGAACTCGCCGCATCCTGTCTCATTACGGGACTTAGTAATGGCGTCACAATTCGTATGGATAACCTCGAACATGTTTATACCGGACTTGGACTGACCGAACAGAATGTGCACGCAATTGGCCACGGCACCGGCTCCAATGGGAAGTCTGCCGAGGAATGCCGAGATGTCATTCGAAGCTATCACATTAGCCTCATGGCCAGCCTCGCGGAAAAATTACGCTCTGTCCCAGAAGGGAACGGCACGATGCTCGACAACACCATGATCGTATACCTAAGCGATGCTGGCGAAGCCCATCATGGAGCTTTGCACGAATGGCCTTTCCTCATCGTGGGCGGATGTGGAGGACGCCTTACTCTTCCTGGAAACTACCTTCGAATGCCCGACTATGGGCAATCCGGTCACGGCACCATTGGAAACCTCTACACCTCTTTTCTTAATGCCTACGGAGATCCTATTGATCATTTCGGTGATCCCGATTTCTCTCTCGAACGTGAGGGGCTTCCGCAACGCGGCCCCATTTCGTGGTTGATCGCCTGATTTCGTCATCCGATCCAGATGGCATTACGAGCATTGAATGACCGTATACCCGCGGATTAATTTCTCGAATCGCCGAGACTGTTCTCTCGACGCAAGGAACCAAATCAGGGATCCTGACGGCGGAAATATGAGAGTTTTGCCTTCGCGACTTATTTATCGTTTAATTTTTTTCGCTTTTGCTTTTGGGTGTCTAGTCGCGCCTGCCGAAGCTGAGAGTTTCTACAAGAATCCCTACGGCCTTTTTTCGACCCGACCAAGCGAGGAGAAATCATTACAAACGATTGACCGCTTTGGACCGGTTGGAATTGGTATCGAGCTAATTCAACCTGCCTTCACGATGCGTATTAAAAATATCGAGGAAGGTTCGCCTGCTGCTGAAACAGGCCTTTTAAAAAAGGGGCAGATCATCGAATCTATTAATGGCCAGGAACTCGCCGATATTGACCCACGTATTCAACTTGGCAATATCCTTGCCGCTGCAGAAGCCTCCGATGGATCCGTAACATTTGCCATCAAGGGAAAAAGTGAACCCATCACTCTCAGCATTCCCGTCCTCGGTGCTTACAGTAACACCTGGCCACTCAATTGCCCAAAATCCGATAAAATTGTTCGTCAGGCCGCCGACTACATCTCACAAGAAAAAACCACCAAAGGTCTTGGTGATATCGGCATGCTCTTTCTCCTTTCAACAGGGAATAAAAAAGACTTGGAGGTCGTTCGTAATTGGGCCCGTAAGGCGAAGGCCCACTCGTATCCGTGGTATCTCGGCTACGGTGGTATTCCACTCACCGAATGTTACCTTCGCACTGGTGACCCTGAAATCCTTAAGAATATCCAAGCATGGGTCGATAGTGCCGCCAAAGCACAACACAATGACGCATGGGCTGGTCGGGGATCCGCTCTCACCAGCTACGGACAGGGTCATCTAAATGCATCCGGCACTTGTGTGGTGACCTTTCTTCTCCTCGCTAAAGAGTGTGGAGCAAAAGTTCCCGACCACACCTTAAACAGAGCCTTCCGACATTTCTATCGCTACGTCGGTCGTGGCAATAATCCTTACGGTGACGATCGCCCCGAAGTCGGTTTTGTCGACAATGGTAAGAACGCCAAGCTTGCCTTTGCGATGGCGGCCGCCGCAGCGATGGCAGGCGAGGACTCACTTTACGCCAAAGGCCGCGATCTCTGCGCCATGCAAAGTTTTTACACCACCACTTTCATGCTCCACGGCCACACCGGAGGAGGCATTGGTGAGATTTGGCGCAGCGCTGCGATGGGCCTGCTTTACGAAAAAAACTCCACGCAGTATCGCGACTTCATGGATAACCGAAAATGGCACTATGATCTATCGCGCCGCTTCGATGGCTCTTTTGGTATCATCGGCGGAGGCGGATACGATAAGGAAATCTGGGGGATCGCCTATCCCCTAACCTACACCATACCCCGCAAAACTCTCCGTATCACTGGAGCCCCTCTCACCAAATATTCAAAGCGCTATGAACTCCCAAAACAACCGTGGGGAACGGAGGCAGACAATGCCTTTGTATCACTCGAAGCGGTGCCTGACGCAAACGGCAAGAAAGAAGATCTCACGAAACAGACCTTGGCCCATGATTCAAGCCTGCACTTCCTCCGCCGCTTTCATGGTGAGGAACAACCGAGCGACGATGAGATCCGCCACTACATCCATCATTCCGACTATTGTATTCGCTTCGTGGCTGCCATGAAAACTGTCGGGATCAACAGCGGGTACATTGGCTGGCGCAAACCCGGCGGCAAGGTGCGTTCAGAGCTCGTCATGGAATTCCTGCATCACAAAGATCCAAGGGTCCGGCAAATCATCTTCAAAGCCATCGCCCAAACTGGAGGAATCACTGACGAAATCTACGGTCTCGCGGTACAAGCAGTAAAGAATCCCAAGGAGTCTTGGTCGATCAAAGATGTCGCTTTGCAAATCATCGGCAAAGGAACTCCCACCCAGATCCTCCCTCTCGTCGACGCCCTCCTCCCTTACCTCAAACATGAAGAAGCGTGGCTTCGCAATTCAGTTCTCACCGCACTTGCTCAAGTCGCCGGTCACGAAGAGTGCTTCGAAAAAATCCTCCCTGCTATTGGGGAACTCGTTCGCACTAACCAACGAGTCTCGGTGACTCATGGATTTGCTCCAGTGATCCGCGCCCAAATTAAAAACGCGGGCCCTGAAGTGCAAGCTCTCGCCACCAAGACTCTTCGCGAAACCTATACTGGATACGCCGGGAAGATGATCTCGATCAGTGGCCAAAACCTCAAACCCACCTACGAGTTCCACCTCGAGGCTATCGCCGAATCACTCGCTGACGTTCCCGGCGGCCTCGATGTCCTCTACGAAATCGCAAAACAGCGCAAACCTAATGAAATTCTTCCTTACAAAGAATTCTTTCTCGCTGCCGATTCCAGTAAATTTGGCCCAAAACTCAAGGCCGCCATCAAGCCCATTATTATGGACGAATTGGTTCCTGAGTTCGTTGGAAAAAACCGTCTAAAACTTCGACAACTTGCCAATGCCAAAACCCAGTCCGCCCGCCCCGGCGGAAAAGGAGATGTCATCGATGGACTCGCAGCTCTTTATGACCGAGCTGGATTCAACGAATTCGGCTGGAAGATGTTCTCCGACCTTCGCAATATTGAATGGTCCTATCATTCCTTCGATCCTATCCCCGCTGAGCAAGTTCCATTTGATCAGCTTGTGACGCGCTATCGCGAAGTAACATCACCTGAAGGGATGCAGAATTGGTTTGCATCCGATTTTGATCCCGCGAAGTTCGGCTGGAGAAAGGGTAAAAGTCCCTTCGGAAACTACGACGGAAAAATCCCCTCCCGCCCTATCACGAAATGCTCAGATGGCTGTATCGGTCCAAATTGCTTTGGGGCAACTCCCATCAACACCCTCTGGGAAAAAGAAGTGCTCCTTATGAGGGGCGTCTTCAAGATTCCTCCTCTCAAAGATGGGTATCGTTATCGGCTCATGGTCAACGATGGCAACCACGTCGGTTCAGGCGGGGGACACATCATTTATATCAACGGGAAAATCCTTATCGAAGCTAAGCAAGGCAATGGGCGGGGATCCGGCGGGGAACCAAAAGGTGCTTTCATCACTAAAGAATTCCTTGACGATTTTAAAGGTGACGAGGTCACAATCGCCTTAAAAACCTTTATTCGCTACAACGCAAAATACAGCACGAAACCATCCAGAAAAATACCACAAGGTAAAATTAGCATTCACCTAGAAGAGCAAAAAAAACCACCAATGGGTGACGAGCTCGTCATTAAATCGGCGAGGGTCATCCCCATGCTCTCATCCGATTGGCAGGCCAACCTCAACCCCGAAGACGCCTCTCAAAATCCCGATCAATTCCTCTTCCGCTGGGATGGAAACTTTATCGCTAATCGAAAAATCAAAGGCACTTGGAAGATGGTCGCCGAGGTCGAACAAATCTCTGATTTTAACCCTGAGGGTAAAATCCAAAAGGCTCGTCGCCCCGCTTTCACGACCATCACCTTCAAAGACGATGGGAAAACTGACAGCCCTACTCGCGTCTGGTCTGGCGACACCTTGATGGATATCGACAAATACCAAGCCCTCAAATTAAAAAATCAATCGATCGGCGGAACCCAATATCTCTTCCTTGAAGCAGGAGGGTTCAGTAGCCGCCACAAAACGGACTGGCAAAGTAAATGGTATGTCCTTTCACAGTAACCCCCTCTTTTTAGCAGGCGATCGCGCAAAGATAGAGCTATCCCATCAGGGCCTTTCTTGGCATCCAAGTGGCCTCTTCTGCTTTGACATCGGCCGCTAATCTGCAACCGTTTCAGCAATGAAAAACGGTCTTTTCACGGCTCTTGCCCTTCTCACCCTTCCTTCGCTTACCGCACAGGACCTCCCCCCAACTGCCGTCCCGGTCAACAAGACTAAAACATCTCTCCTTACGAAGCAGGTCGATCAACTAGCCCAACACGACTTGCAGGCCAATTTTCGCCTCTTTTTGAATTATTCCGCAAAGTCCGACTTAATCGTCAAATTTGGCGACCACCCTGTCGAAGTTCCAGCAGGCGAAAAAGTCACCGCCGACTTCACTTTCGAGCACCTGCCCAATTCATCTGCCCTCATTCACCTGTCCGCTTCTGGGGATCCAACCACCAAGCGCATCGAAGTTCCCGGAACGCTCGCCAGCGATGGAAATATGGCTTTTAAACCACTCCCCGGAAAAGACTTCCCGATGGATAAAGCCTTCACCTTGATGGCTCGGTTCAATACAAAAACCATCAAAGGAACTCTCGTATCGCTTGCTCCTGCCAAGGGAAAGTGGGAACGCGGTGGGAAAACTCTCTTCATTCAAGATGGTCGGCTGAGCTATGACGTTGGCTGGGAAGGCATGCTCAGAGGAGGGGATCGCATTGATGATGGAAAGGAACACCTAGCCGCCCTTGTCGGCGATCATGAAGGCAATATCACCCTCTACCTCGATGGTGAAAAAGTTGCTGACGCTGACGGTCTCACCTCCAAAGATAAGGAGGGACACACATTCAAAGTCGGATCGACAACTGAAGACTTTGGAGGGGACTTTAAAGACGGTTCTATCGAACAAGTTCTTTTCTGGAAACGCTCACTCTCCAAGAAAGAAATCAGCACTACCGCCAAAGAGAAAATCGATGAACTCAATACTCCCGACTTCCACTGGAAAAAGCCGGAGAAAAGTGCAGGAAAACAACTCAACCTCGTCAAGACTGGCACCCATCCTGGCTACGGCACTATTGTTTCACTCGAGAAAAACAAAGGCATCATAATTCACGAAGCCTGGATGCAGCCTCTCGAAACCTCAGACCATCGCGAAATCGTGAGAGCGTGGGACAAAACTTCTCTCAAGCGCGGCAAAGAAATTTACAACCAACTCTGCATCACTTGTCACGGCACCGATCAAAAGGAAGGATCTATTCCCATCGCCCTCAAATTCCATGAAGGAGAATTTAAAAATGGGCACGACCCCTTCCGCATGTATCAAACCCTCACTAAGGGATACGGCATGATGATGCCCATGCCTCAGTTCTCAACCCGTCAAAAATACGACGTCATTCACTATATCCGACAAGAATACCTCAAAAAGCATAACCCCTCCCAGCTTAGTAAGATCGACGACAACTACATCGGAAATCTTCCGCGCGGCATGTCACAGCTTGAAGAAAAAGAATCCAAAAAAACTCCACCACCCTACAAAATGATGGACTTCGGAAACCATCTCTTCTGGACCTACCAAATCGAGCCCGGCCCTCTCGATACGAAGGTCAATATTGCCCAAAAAGGCCTCGCCATTCGCCTCGACTCCGGACTCGGCGGCATTTCGAAAGGAAACTCGTGGGCAGTTTACGATCACGATACGATGCGCCTTGCAGCCATCTATACGGGAGACCAATTTGTCGACTGGAGAGGCATCGCATTCGACGGCTCCCACGGCACCCACACCTCCATCGTCGGAGAACGCATCCTCACCAACCCCGACCGCCCGGGCTGGGCCCATCCTGAAACCGGCTCGTGGGAACCCATTCGTGTGAAGGGAAAAGACGGCCGTCTCTTCGGACCACTCCCGAAAGACTGGGTGACATTCAAAGGGATCTTTCTTGGTAAGGGTGGAACAGCCATCCAATACCGAGTGGGAGAAATAGCGATCACCGAAACCTTCCTCGACACTGCAGACAAAGAAGGTTTTCACCGCTTGATTCAAGTCGGCACAGGGAAATCAAAACTTAAGATGAGAGTCGGCAAAGCCACTGAAAAACTTCCTAATGAGAACTACGTCATTGAAGACGGGTCACTCTGCCGAATTTTCGAACCATCGTCCCAAGCTCTCCTCCTGCACACAATTGACGGAAGAGTCATCGAAGAAAGATCAATCTCGGCCCACCGAGTCAGGAAGCCTGGGCTTTTTGCCCCTACTGCCGTCACGACTCAAATCCAACGTGGCGATGAGGCCGGCCCCTTTGCAGTCGACACTCTCACGGTCCCTATCGCCAATCTAAATCCGCACCAATCGTGGATGCGCACCAGCGGCTTCGACTTTTACCCCGATGGTAAACGCGCTGCCGTCTGCACCTGGATGGGCGACGTCTGGATCGTCGAAGGCATCGATCAACTCGAAGGCACCCTTACCTGGAAGCGCATCTGCTCTGGCCTCTTCCAACCGCTTGGCCTTAAGATCATAGATGACAAAATCCACGTCACCTGTCGTGATCAACTCGCTAAGCTTCACGACACCAATGGTGACGAAACTATCGACTTTATCGAGTGTCTGAACAACGACCATCAGGTCACCGAGCACTTCCACGAATTTGCGATGGGCCTCCAAACCGATGACAAGGGTAATTTCTACTACGCCAAGTCCGCCCGCCACGCCAAGGACTCGCTCGTCCCTCATCATGGCACCCTCCTCCGCGTAAGCGCCGACGGCTCCAAAACCGATATTCTTGCCACCGGCTTCCGCGCTGCAAACGGCGTTTGTCTCAATCCGGACGGCACTTTTATCGTCACCGATCAGGAAGGTCACTGGAATCCTAAAAATCGCATCAACTGGGTCAACGGCGACGGACCGAACGAATTTTTTGGTAACATCTACGGCTATTCCCCCATCACCGACACCGCCGATTCCGCGATGAAAAACCCTCTTTGCTGGATCACCAATCGATTTGATCGGTCGCCCTCCGAACTGCTTTGGGTTCCCAAGGATGCCAAGTGGGGATCATTGAACGGCCAGCTCCTCAACCTAAGTTACGGCTACGGGAAAATCTATGTCGTCCCACACGAAAAGATCGGAGATGAACGTCAGGGCGGACTTTGTGAACTCCCACTAAACCAATTTCCAACCGGAATTATGCGAGGTCGCTTCCACCCTAGCGACGGCCAACTTTACGGTTGCGGCATGTTCGCCTGGGCCGGCACCCAGCGCAAAGCCGGCGGCTTCTATCGCATCCGTAAATTAGATAAGCCAGCCAACCTTCCCACGCAGATCGAAGCTTCCAAAAACACCGTCACCTTGACCCTCTCTGATGAAGTTGACGAAAAATCAGTGCAGCCAGAAAGTTTTTGCGTCAAAGCTTGGGATCTAAAAAGAACCAAGAACTATGGATCCAAACACTTCAACGAACGGGAGTGGGAAATTACCAGCGCCACTCTCAATGGAAAAAAGATCACCCTCACCATTCCCAATCTTGAACCCACCTGGGGCATGTCTATCGACCTTAAGCTTACCGATAAGAGCGGCCAGGCCTTCCAACGGCTCATCCACAACTCTCTCTTTGAGCTTCCGGAATAAAAGAACCACGGCGTTCCTCAGCACTATTTTCTCAAGCTCCCGAAAACAAAACGACGAGACGCCACGGACCCTCTACGCCAGAAACAAAAAGCACTAAGCTTTCCAAAAGAGATGAAATTAATCATTCTCAATCCTTTATGAAAATACTGGCCATCTTCCTCTCTGTCATTGTCACCCTCGCCGCTGATGAGCGACCGCTTCCCAAGGTGAAGCACATGATCGACACTCATATTCATCTTTACGACCCCACCCGAGAGGAAGGAATCCCGTGGCCACCAAAAGACGATACAGTTCTCTACAAACCACACCTTCCAGACGAATTTCACAAAGTAGCAGAGCCTGCTGGCACCACCGGAGTGATCGTGGTCGAAGCCAGTGATCGTATTGAAGACAATCGTTGGGTTCTCAATCTTATAAAAGATGACGACTATTTCGTGGGGCTTGTTGGGAATATTGACCCCTATTCAGACGACTTCAAATTTGCGATTCAGAAGCTCAAAAGAGATCAACGTTTCGTCGGGATCCGACTACGAAACGGCAAGAGTAAAAAAACGATCAACTACTCCGACCCACAGCTCCTCAGTAATTTGCGCGGACTAGCCAAACACAAGCTTACTGTCGATATCCTCATCAATGGAGGCGGAATAGAGGGCGTGAAACAAGTAGACCAACTTGCCCGCGCCGTCCCAAATCTCAACCTCGTAGTCGACCACGTCCTCGGTTATGACTTTGACGGTAAGTCCGCGCCGCGGGAATGGATCACGGCTGTCGAGAGACTAGCCGAGAATAAAAATGTGTGGTGCAAAATTTCGGGCCTCTATCAGCGAAGCATCCCCCAACCTGCTCCCCACGAAATTGATCACTACCGGAGCGTGCTTGATGTTCTTTGGGGAAATCTTGGCTCCAAGCGACTCATTTTCGGCAGCAACTGGCCGTGCACAAAAAATAGTGGTGACTACACAAGCTTCGTAAAGCTCGTAAACGAATACTTCTCGGCTAAAGGACAGGAAGCCTGCGAGCGCTACTTTTGGAAAAACGCCGCCGAAGCATACCGACTTCCTTTAAAATAGCATTCAGGTCAAAGGCTAAGCGATAATCTCAGAAATTGGATCAGCTCCTTCAACTCCCACCAGTTTTTCGTTTAAGCCAGCGTGGTGGAAGTGGAGCCCGTTGGGATCAAACCCCAATTGACGCAAAACAGTAGCGTGAAGGTGCTTCACTTCGAGAGGCTTCTCCACCGCCGCCGATCCAAGTTCATCAGTCTGCCCTACACTTACACCGCCTTTGATTCCACCACCGGCCATCCACATTGTAAAGCCGGCCGAGTTATGATCCCGGCCCGTGCCTTTGGCATACTCGGCAGTGGGCTGACGACCAAATTCACCACCCCAGACAACGAGAGTTTCATCAAGGAGACCTCGTTGTTTGAGATCCTTAAGAAGCCCTGCAATTGGTTTATCAGTATTCCCAGCATGCTTATTGTGATTATTTTCAAGATCGCCGTGGGCATCCCAATTGTCATCGTTATGAGCACCACCCGAATAAATTTGAATGAAGGGTGTGCCTCGCTCGACTAATCGGCGTGCCAAAAGGCACTTTTTGCCAAAGTCCTCGGTGCGACCTTCATCGATACCGTAAAGTTTCTTGGTCGATTCGCTTTCTTGATCGAAATCGATCGCTTCCGGCGCAGTTGATTGCATCTTGAATGCGAGTTCGTAGCTATCGATGCGAGCCTGTAGATTCGAATTCCCGTGACGTTGTGAAAGATGACCAGCATTGAGCTGGTTGAGCGATTCGATGATACGATATTGCTCATCACGTCCCATGCCACGAGAATGTTTGAGATCCAGAATGGGATCCCCTTTCGAACGGAGCACCGTTCCTTGGTAGTTCGCAGGCATGAACCCGGACGACCAATTCTTGGCCCCAGAAATAGGACCACCAGTTTTATCGAGCATCACAACATAACCCGGAAGATTTTCATTAATATTACCCAAGCCATAATTCACCCAACTTCCAAGGGAAGGCTTTCCGCTGATGAGCGATCCAGAATTCATTTTTAACATCGCCGATCCGTGGATGGGCGATTCAGCAGTGAGCGAATGAAGGAAGGCGATATCATCGACGCAGGTTGCGAGATGTGGGAAGAGATCGGAAACCCATTTACCACATTGGCCATACTGCTTAAAATTCCACTTTGGTTCCACAATACGGCCACCGTCCTTTTTCCCACCACGCCCAAAGGTTTTTACCTTCACCGTCTTTCCATCCATCCCCTTCATTCCAGGTTTGTAGTCGAAGGTATCGATGTGTGAAGGGCCACCATACATAAAGAGAAAGATAACGCTCTTCGCCTTAGGGGCAAAATCAGTCTCCTTCTTCTTTCCTTGGGCCATCATCCCCGTCAGAGCGAGCGAGGTGAAGCCTCCTCCAACAGTAGAGATAAATTCCCGCCGGTTAGTTTGTCCGCAAAAGTCAGTCATGATTAATCGAGGTAGAGAGTTTCGTTGAGATTGAGAATAAGAAGGCAAATTCGCGACATAAGCTGATCATCCGAAACACCATGTTTGGCTTTGAGATCAGCCGCTAGCCCTTTGATTTCGTGAAATTCTCCATCAGTAATCTCACGACTTGTCCCGAGGTGAAATGCTTCTCGGATTTTTTCGTCAAGCGAGCCGTTTAACCGCGCAGCAAACTTCTCCGACAACTCATTCATACGCTCGCTGTTGAGCATGGTCAGAGCCTGTGTGGGGACAGTGGTAGCAAAACGTGAGGGGCAGGAAAAATCGCGCTCAGGCGAGTCAAAATTCGCCAATAAAGGAAGCTTAATAGAGCGTTTCACGTGAATATAAACTGCCCGGCGATTTGCGGAGTCCCCAGGTGAAGGTGGCCAAACATTTCTAGGTCGCGATGAAGTCTGAAGGACCGCATCCGGCATTTTTGGCCGGACCGGGGGACCACCAATTTCAAATTTCATCTGTTTGGTGAGCACAAGATAACTGTCCCAAATTTCTTCGGCTGTAAGACGACGAGAAGAATACTTCCAGTGCAAGCGATTAGTGGGATCCTCGTCGTTCATTCCTTTCGACGAAAGCTGATAAGTCGAGCTATTCAAGATGAGCCTGAGAATATGCTTTGTGTCCCACCCTGATTTTACAAGCTCCCCTGCAAGCCAATCGAGAAGTTTTTGATTAGAAACTCCTGTTCCGAGCTTACCAAATTCGTTGGAACTTTCGACCAATCCGGCTCCAAAACAATACTGCCACAGACGGTTCACCCATACGCGGGCGGTCGTTGGATGTTCTGGTGAGGTGATCCACTTAGCGAACTCCAGACGGTTACGTTTAGGTTTTAGCTTAGCGGAATCTAGCATTGCGGGAAAAGCAATGGGAACTTCGTCGCCCTGTGCGTGCACGCTGCCTCGAGTATGAATCCTTGGCGCGGCAACTTGCCCTTCTTCGTGAACACCATGATAGCGAACCCCTTGGATCGGTCGCTCAAGATCACGCCGCCTCTGCTGTAACGGCTTCATTTTAGAACCAAAATCATCTCCGAAAATACGCGCGATCATTCCGGAGTGGATAGAAGCGAATTGATCGCCATTAAGATCGTGCACGGGCTCCCGAGTAATTCTGATCTCAGGACGATCCCGATTAAACTTAGTGATGATTCCAATGACATTTTTACCGGTCGTCAGTTCTTCGATCGGAAGTGGCACGAAGATCTCACCATGAACCTTCTCAATCACTCCCTCGTGAACCGGTGCACCATTGATGAAAATCTGGAGATGTTGCAACTCACCCTTGAGGTAAACTAGGAATTGCTTGGGGATTTCCTGAAGCCCAAACTCCGAACGGAGAGTCACCATCTTGTTGCGGGGCACTTTATCAAGCTTCTTGAAGCCTGCGCCATTTGCATCGAATGATGGGAGTGACCACCCCGGAGCTTTAGGCACCTTCGGCAAAAACACCCAACTTGTTTTGACATCGCGGGGATTTTTCGAGCGCTTCAAATAGGGCTCCAATAACTGACGATCAACTTTCCCCCAAAGCCCCTCGATCTGCCCCCGATTGGCCTGTTTTTCTTCTTCGCGCTTCCGAACCACCTCGGGGTCATTCCAAGTATGGTTTGCCGATTTAAAAAGATCCTGCCTGATGCCATCAAAGAACGACATCATCGAAAAATAGTCGGCTTGGGAGATTGGATCAACCTTATGATCGTGGCATTTGGCACACCCCATCGTCGTGCCCATAAAGGCCTCAGAAGCGACATCAACAATATCACTAATTCGATCAGCGTGAGCTTGGGGGCGATCCGCTGGTTCATCATCTCGCTGCATGAGCGCCATAAATCCAGTGGCGACGCAGCTATCAAGGGTCTTATCGGGAAGTTGGTCGCCCGCTAACTGCTCCAAAATGAAACGGTCATAGCGTTTATTCTCGTTGAAAGATTTAATGACATAATCGCGGTAACGCCAGATATCAGGCTTTGCGCTATCACGCTCAAAGCCATTGGTCTCAGAATAGCGGACTAGGTCAAGCCAATGGGAAGCCATCTTTTCACCAAAACGAGGTGAGTCTAGTGTGTCATCCACTAACTCTTTCCAAGACATCTCCTTTTTCTCGGGGGGCAGCCCGGTCAAGTCATACGAGAGCCTTCGACGCAACCTGACTTTGTCAGCCCGTTCATTTGGTTTGATCCCATTTTTACGAAGCCCGGCAAGAATGAAGGCATCAATCGGGTTTCGGGTTGACGAATCTTCGAGGGAGGGGACAGAGACTTTCTGCACAGGCTGATAGGCCCAATAATTGTCGTCAGAATTTTGCGCTACCAGAGTGGGGCCCAGCAGCAAAGAGATAAAGATGGTGTTGAGGTGCTTCACAAGTGTAAATGGTCCTTTTGTAAACTCGATTTATCTTTCTAATCTTTCAAGTTTGGCTAGCGATCCCCGCCGGAATAATTTCGATTGATAAGGCGACCTAGCGTGGCGAGAGATGCAGCCCCCGAAATGAGTCTCATGCAGATGGGCATTCTGTTCATTTTCTTAATTCTCTTATTGGAGCTGTCTCTTGAAGAGTAACCCTGACACAACGCAACAAACTAGTGAAAGGGCGTCAAAATCGTGTATTTATGCGACGCTATTTTGTTATCCTTCGGTCAAGATCCTAAACAACTGGGTTATTTTGCAAATTGATAATTGGGGCTAATTCGCACCAGCATGAAATTTTTCACGGAAAAGGCCCGCTTCGAGATGGAGGCGGGTCTCGAAAATTAGATCTGATGACTCCTCCAGCCCCATAAGTGATGCAGGAAAAAACCTAGCCCCAAATTAGCTGTTGAAAAAGCGGAGTTTTCATCGAAATAAGGGGGGACTTGTTCGCTTAATCTGCTAATCTTCGGGACTGGACCGCCCCGGCGGGGCGATCCAGGTTTGATGCTATGCGATACGCCATTGTCTCAGACATCCACGCCAACATCCGAGCGTGGGAAGCAGTGCGTGCGGATATCCGCACGCAGGGAGTCGACGTAATCGTATGTCTCGGCGACGTTGTAGGGTATGGACCCAAGCCTGCCGAAGTGCTCGAGGCGGTGAGATCCGTGACGGATCACTTTGTGCTCGGAAACCACGATGCTGCAGCCGTCGGCATGATGGATTATTCCATTTTTAACGATCACGCCCGACAAGCAATCGAGTGGACGATCACGGAACTCTCATCTGACGCGAAACAATTCCTATCTTCGGTTCCGCTCGCCATTGAAGCAGGAGAATTGCTATTCGTGCACGCAGAAATCGCAGAGCCAGGGCGTTTCGACTATATTGACAGCGTCGAGATAGCGAAAGAGAACTTCGCTGCGAGTAAACACTTCGCGACCTTTGTTGGGCACACACACTTGCCCAAAATGTTCGAGCTATCCGCAGACGGGTCGGTTCAAGAACTTTTGGATACGACGTGCGGACTTGATGCGGAAAAACGCTATATCATCAACGTCGGATCGGTCGGAGAACCCCGAAATCCAGATGACTTGAGCTCGCGTTACGTTGTTTATGATGTCGAGAAACGCGAAATCGATTTTCGACATGTGGAGTTTGATATTGTGGCCTACCGGCGGGATCTTGACGCAACTACTCTTGACCTCCGCCCCTACTTCCTACGAGTTTACGAACAAGTTTTTGAAGGCCGTAAAGCCGTACTCTCAAGCGGTGGCAGCCTAGTTGACATGCAAGTCTCGCACGACTCGGCTGCGCTGGTTGATCTCAAACAAGTCTCCACAATCGTCCAGTTAAGTAACAGCGGCACGATGCTCGCCAGCGCGCAACCGTCTCGCACTCCACTTTACGCGCTGGGCACAGCTGCGATCTTAATCATTGCCTCATTAATCTTTTGGGTGACCAAGGAAAACCCTCCCTCACCGTCGCAAAACGATAGACCGGTTGTCAGCAAGAAGAATGAATCACTCTCAAAGGAAGAGCCTAAGAAAGAGCCTGAAGAGAAGGAACGCCGCGAGGTAATTGATCCGAAGATCGCAATTTCTAAACTCCCCGCGAAACAGGCCCCTCCCAAGGCAATGCCCAATCCTCCAGATCCTGAACCAATTCCAACGGAACCCGAAAAGGAGGGAATACAAAGCGATTTGGAACCCGTGGTCAAAGTTAACGAGGAGAAGGCGAAATCTACTTGGTGGCGAATGAACAAAGAAGCTGCCGAAAGTTCTCTAGTAGATAATTCAGGGCAAATTAAATTACGTCTAGTGCGACCAGGCAAAGGGACGCGCGCCATAGCTCCAGACCCAGTTCCGCTTAATCAGGCAGCAAATGATTCAGCCTTGATTTTAGGAATCTGGCAGGAAGAGAAGGCTGATGGGATCTTTTCCTTAAACACCGAAAGTTCCTACACTTTTGAAGGTTGGTTCATCGCTGACAAACTCCGCCGTCCCATCTTTCTTCTCGGCACTCGGACAGGTGAAGGGGAAGATAACCAAGGATGGCACATCGACCTCCGCCCGCCCGCTCGCGGCAAAAAGGAGGAACAAATGGCTTTCTTTTACGATTCAGGAACTCAGCGAGTTCAGGCCCTCGCCGAAGCAGTGAAAGTTGCCGATAAAAAACCGCACCACTTCGCGATCACTTGGAATCATGAGTTCAGCAACGACGAGGGTGAAATGGCGCTTTTCCTTGATGGGACCAAAGTTGCGGCAGCCTCAGTTGCGCACTCCAATATCCCCGGCGAGCAAACTAATCCCCTACGCATTGGAAGTCTGGGCAATAAAACACCGATCGCGCTGGATGAACTCCGATTCACCCGAAAGGCACTTCAGCCCCATGAATTCCTCCTCAAGACTACAATCGTCGGAGCAACTATGGTTAAGGGCAATTCCTCAAATAGGGATAGCTGGAGTATTCCCGCAAACTGGGAGAGGGGCCAAGTTCCTAGTCCGAATGAAAACGTGATCATCAGTGAAGGCCTAACTGCGCAAGTGGAAAACAGTCCACCCGAACCCTATTCTGGCTCCCTAATTTTAAGAAAAAATTCCCAGCTAATTTTGTGGGGATCAAGCAATCTGAATACGCTCCCAAAAGCTCCTGGCGGCATTATAATGCATGAGAACTCATGCCTCATCTTAAGCACAGCCGACGAGGTGAACTTCGGCCCTATCGAACTGATTGAGAATGCCAGCGTCTATGGAGGGGCTTCGACAAACGGCCAAGGTGGTATCCGAAAATTTAACGGAGCAATAAAGGGCGGCGGAAAACTCATTCTTAACGGAGTAAATCGAAACCAATTCCGCCTTGAAACTGCCAACACTTTCTCAGGCGGGCTCATGGCTCACTCAACTCAGAACGAACCCTTCTACATCGTTGCAGCCGCAGACGCTTCCTTCGGGACTGGTGATGTCCACCTTAAGGAAAACAGCTCATTGATCATCGAAGCCAACCTAAATGATACTATCGCTAACACTGCTGCGCTATCTCTTGAAGGAGTTGGTAGCCTTAGGATCAACGGAGGAGGTGCAGACCCCAATAAACTCTACAAACTCCTCTTACAATCGGACGAGACTGTCGCGGGATTCTTCATTGATGGCGTCGATCAGGGAGAGGGGCTCTTTTCTGGCGAAACACATCCAGCAATTACCGGCCCGGGGAAGCTCACTGTAAAACGCCCCAATGATAACTAAGAATCTCAAGAGACCACTCGTCCGACTCCTAACGATTTTCGCCGTTGGAACTCCCTTCATCCAGGCATACGAGCCGGCTTTAATCGACACCCATGTTCACCTCTGGCACCTTGATCGGCCCGAAGGAATTTATTGGATCCCGAAAGATAGCCGCGCCCTCTATCGATCTTTCATGCCAGA
>JAKMGP010000300.1 GCA_022424905.1 Akkermansiaceae bacterium
AACCAGGAGAGTGAAAGAATTCGTATGATCCAGCGGAACTGGTGTCTCGGGATAAAGCTCTTCCAAACGTCGAAGGATGTAGTCGGCACGTTCCTGTTTCAACATCCCCCATCCCTGCCCGAGGAGAGGCACTTAGCCAATAAAAAACCGGCTTTCCCGTCACTAGGGAGCCGGCTCTCAGGGAGGTTGGGAAGGGATCCTAGTTGCGGGCTACCTTGCCAGACTTAACCTTAGCCTTCGCCGCATAATACATCTTACGAGTATGTGTATAATGAGTCCGACCAGCAAGTATGTTGAGAGTGCGATCCCAGTCACCCCATTGAATTACAGCGATCTCGATATGACGATTTCCCCAACGACGCATGCTGCTGAGGTTTGGATGATAAATATCAATTGTGTTAGTTCCGACAAGGGCCGAACCGTAATCGTCGACGATATAGGTATAAGGAAGGCCTTTAATTTTAAATTTAGTCCCAACTGGATATTTAGACCAGTCAGCTGCCGCGCTTCGAACCGCACCATACTTTAGATAGGTTCCTAGAGCATTCTTACGCCAAGGGACACCAACCTCATTCTCCTCGTGAGAGTAAGCGGTAGTCCGCACGACACGATGACGAACGCGGTCAGGATAAGTTGGCATACCGTGCTTATCCCTCTTGAAGCTCCTAGCGGTCTTAACCGCCGAATCCGAAACGGGTGCTGGATAGAATCGCTTCGAATTATTCGTGCTAGTTAGGCGAAAGAGATTTGAAGGGTTCCAAAATTTAAACACGCTCCTGCCATGGATCCCAGTAGCATCAGAGTTGAAGCTCACGGTGCCGAGATCTCCACAGCTTGAGAGAAAAAGGCAGCAGGAAATCCCTAAAAAAGGGAGAATGCAAAAAGATTTCATCTGATAATCTCGCGGAAGAATCTCTCCCGCACCGCGATGGTGTGCACCGAGAGCAGCACGAATGTCTAGATTTTTTCAGTAATTAAGCAAAAAAATCATCATGAGACTCCGGGAGGCAAAAAAAGCGACGGCCTCTAGGCCGCCGCTTTGTTTTAAAGGTATCCTTTAAAGTAAAAGAAACTCAGCCTACCCTTCAGCTGAAACATCTAGAGGTTTATAGCCTCCTTTACTCCTGAAGTGTAAGAAAATGAAAACATAAGCTACCAACATGATGAACGGAAAAACTGTCATACTCATCAATGCTTTCTGATCACTACCGTCTTTTGCATCTGTAATTTTTTTACTGATCTTCTCCCGCTCCCCTTCCGGTGCACTTTTAATGAGCTCATCAACTGCATCCATTTGTAAGACAGGATATTTGATTGTCCCATACAATTTGTCTTGTTCTTTAAGAACTGACTTAGAGAGCTGACCATCTTTGATCAGTCCGGGAACCATCGAAGCTTCCTCGACAAGCGCGACTTCAGAAACAATCGTCTTCTCTTTCAGGGATCCAATATAGGGAGTTCCAAGAACGCCAACCGCCAACATTCCAACACCGGAAATAGCATTGAGTGTCAAAGCCCCACCCTTAGGGGTCTGTTCCGAAACGATGCCCAGCATGGTTGGCCAAAAGAAGGTTTTACCCAGCGCGTAGAGTGATGCCGCAGCAAATATCCAAAAAATACCAGATACTCCTGATAGAGCTGCAAGACCAGCAATTGCAAGAACGGAACTAATTATCAAGAGGGGCACTGGCTGCAGCTTGTGCACGATCGGACCAGCAAAAAAGCGGAGGACCATCATAATTGCTGAAGTATGGACTAGCACCCATCCCGGATGGAAATTCGCACTTGCTTTTACAACATTTTCCATCAATCCGGTAATCCACGCATCGGTTCCGATCTCCGTCGTCGCAAGAGGCATCATGATTAAAAGAAGCACGAACATAAGCGGTCTTCCCAAGCTTTTCGTGTAAGCTCCGAGGCCGATGGCCATCGCCGCACAAATCAACATTAGGACTATTGAAGGAACATGTTTTCCTAATGAGTCATCGAGTTGCAGGAAGATAACAAACGCAGCAACCAGTCCTCCGAGAAAACCGAACTCACTAAGCATTCCTTTGTAGCTTATCCCTGCAGAAACTCGCTCTTGGACTGGGAAAGTTTGTTTAATCAGCATAACAAAATAAATAACCGCCGGAATTGCAATCAAGAGAATCTTGTTTTCCCAAGCAGCCTCTTCCATAAGAATCACGAGCATTCCTGCTAAAACAAGTCCACCAGGCCAGCCAGCATGAAGAATGTTTAGCCACTTTGTTTTCGCTTTTGTAAACATCGTGGCCACCACTGGGTTGATGAAAGCTTCAACCGTTCCATTACCTAGAGCTAGTATGAATCCACCCCAAAGAATCAGGTTTTTTCGAGTATCAAGATCCATGGTCTCAGATGAGATTGCGATGTAGCCCATGACCGTCCAAATGATCTGGCAGGAAAATGCAAAAATCATCGAAAATTTATAACCCACCCTATCGATAATAAGACTAAAGAGAATAATACTGATAGCAAATGGCCAAATCTGAATCCCGATATACTGCCCAACTTCCCCTGCATCTAACCCTAACTTGTTCTGAATCTCAGAATCGCTCAACATGAAGATTCTCGTTATGAATCCAAATGCAGTGGTGATTAGTGCGATAAAACAGCCCCAAAACAGGGCTCCGCTTGGTTTGTCACTGTCACTCATATATAGTAATTTTTAATGTTTGTTTGTGTGCCCCAAGTTGGGGAAGACGAAAGTTTGCCCAATCTGCCTCACAAAACAAGCAAAGGATTGGCATAATTCTGCTCTATCAAAATAAAGAAAGCGGCGACTCCCTGATGGAAGCCGCCGCTTTTAAGAAAATCTCACCGCCCGGGCGATTTCTCACTTTAAACCGGACAGTGATAAAATTCAGTCAAACCCTATTGAGCCTGACCAGGTCACCAAGGCAACCTTTGATGTTCCTTTCGGAACGATTGGTTCATAGGTGTTTTTTATGAAACGGTCGGGAGACTGTTGCCTTTTGTGAAGGAGCACAAGCGGAAATCCTTTTTCACGCAGAAGTCTTCTGCAAAAATAGCTCCAAGCCATCCGTGAGGGCAATCCAACTTGCCTCAATAATACTATCG
>JAKMGP010000330.1 GCA_022424905.1 Akkermansiaceae bacterium
CATGGCTTTGTGCTGTTTAATTACGCGGGTTACCGCGGTTTTCTCTTCGGGCGTCATGACGCCAACTGAGATTAGGGAGAGGATTGCCTGTCCAAGGCTTCCTCCAAAACTGTTTTGAACGAGGTCCTGCAAGCGGGGCTTGAGGATGCTTTCACGATCTACCTTAGCTTCGTAAACATGTGCCCGTCCCTGAGTATTCCGAACAGCAAGCCTCTTTTTCTCAAGGTTGCGCATGACGGCGAGGGCGGTGGTGTAGGTGCGAGCACTGCCATCGATATTCATTATTTCATGTACGAACCCTACTGTACTTGGACCCTCATTCCATAGGATGGCGAGGGCATGAAGCTCTTGGGGAGATGGTTCGTCGTAACTGGACACTGTGGTTAAATCGAATGGTTTTAAGAAGAAAGCCGAATACTGCACCATAGTTCAAGTTTAATCTTGCATGCCTCCGATCAAATATTTCTGACCTTAGTTGCCGTTTTTTGCCCGTGAGGTGCCTTTTGGATCCCTTTTTGGAAGTACGGCATTTATCGTAGGTTCGGTGATTTCTGGATTAATAGCGGTCAGAATCTCCCAAAGACGACGATTGGCGGGGTCTCCGTTGAAAAGGATTTTCCCTTTGTTTGATACTAAAACAACAGTGGGGAAAGAGGAAACGCGCATCAACGAACCCAACGAAAACTTCTCAGTATCGACGAGCCAGTGTGCTGTATTTCCTTGTTTTTTTCTAGCAACTAAATCATCTCCAGCTCTCCTGGCTTCAGTTGTGCTGCTTAAAAGAATGGAAGCTACGGGAATATTATTTTTGATGAGAGAGCCGCTAATGATTTGAAATTCATCCATTATCGCCATCGCTTGACTCGCCCAAGGACTCCAGAAATGAATGAGAAAAGCTGGTGAGCCTCCTGCGATGGCTTTTAAAGACTTTGATTCACCCTTCACCCTTTGGTCTTCAAATTCCAGGTTAAGATCTAAGGTGATCTTTTTCATTGCTTCATTGATACGCATGTCATCGATCAAGGGTGCAAATTGGGTGGCGTGAGAAGGGGCTAGCCAAAAAGCTTCGGTAATATGTTTTTTGAAAAGTGTTGTGTCGTTGTTTTGAAGGGCAGCAAGAGCCTTGGTGTATTGCACGATGCTCGCGAAATCTTCTTTAACGGCAAAAAGCATCGTGTCATCCGGAGAAAATTTCGGGAGGTGCGCTTCAAGCTCCGATGAGAGAGTAGCAAGCGCCACCCGATCATCTTCGTTTACAAGAAAGACGAAGCGAGCTTCAAGAAATAGTTGGTCCGGAAGGCCTGCTGCTTTTCCTGCTTTGATTGCCTGATCTAGTGAAGTTCGATCAGGTGCATTCAGGAGGGCTTCGAGTATCTTTTCTCTATCGTTTGGTAATTCTTGGGTGAAGGCGGAAAGAATGAGAGAGAGAAAGGCCGTCAGTAAGAGTTTCATTGATACAAAAAAGGTGGGCCAGAGGATAGTCTGGCCCACCGATTAATGAAAGGTTCGTAATCCGATTGGTTATCGCCCGGGGATGATGAGACTACGACCTTCAATAATCGTGTCGTTCGTCATACCGTTCGTCTCCTTAACAGCATTTACGGATGTTCCAAACTTACGTGCGATCCCCCAAAGAGAATCTCCAGCTTTGATCGTGTAAACGTTTCCGTTCAGATCAGGTGAGGGGGTTGGCGCTGGACTAGCAGGTGGAGGGGTATAGGGAGCGACTGCAACAGGTGGAGTTCCGTAAGGGGTGGGCAATGGAGCTGCAGGAGGATTGATGGGGGCAATCGGCTGGTAGGGAGGATTGTAACTTCCGGGAGCGCCGGCATTTGGAACCCCATATTGATTGCCGGTGTTGGCTGCTGGTGCGACGGGTTTGCCTTTCTGGCTGCAGGAGACAAGAAATGAAACGAGGGCGAGCAATGTAAGTGTTGCTTTCATAGCATCAGCATACCTGAGAGATCGGGAAATGCGAAATAAAATTTTGAGAGAGGTGATGTGGGGCTTGCCGGCTAACGAGAGGGGGGTTAATCCTTTTGGGAGTAATGGAAATTTGGAAGGCCATCATCGTGGGGATTGTGCAAGGATTGGCGGAGTTTCTTCCCGTGTCATCTTCAGGACATATCGTGCTAACCCAGTATCTTCTCGGAATTCGAGAGGTGGGAGCAGAGCATCAGCCGGATCTTTCTTTTGAAATTATTCTCCATCTAGGAACCCTAGTTAGCGTGCTAATCTTTTTTAAGAAGAGTCTGTGGAGGTTAATCCTGTCACTTTTCGATAATGAGATGAGGGAGGAACGAATGATGATTGTTTGGCTCGGGGTGGCTACAGTTCCGGCTGTGGTCGCGGCATTGCTTTTTAAGGATTTTTTTGATGCTGCGCCTGGAAAGCCGGTTTTTGTTTCAGGTCTTTTGATTGTGACTGGATTTATCTTATTTGTTCCAAGAATATTGAAAGGAAACGCTGCCAAGCTGGGGCTTAAGAGCTCCGTCATTATGGGGATCGGACAGGCTTGTGCTATTTTGCCAGGGATTTCTCGCTCTGGCTCGACGATTGCGGCTGGCTTAGTAAGCGGGGTAAAGGCTGAGAAAGCTGCCGAATTTTCCTTTTTAATGTCAATCCCGGCTATCGTTGGCGGATTCGTGCTGACTCTCAAGGACCAGACGGAACAGACGGGCTCTCTTACAAGAGCCCTCAATTCTTGTTTTAATGCGCCCTATGTTGCTGGCGCGATTGCGGCAGCTTTCGTAGGTCTATTTGCAATTTACGTCGTGATGGGGGCGGTGAAGCGCGGGAAGTTGGAGTATTTTGCTTATTACTGCTTTACAGCTGGAATCACGGGAATGATTTTTTTCTAGTCAAAACTAACTACTTTTTAAAGTAGCTGCGTTGTTTTTCGGAAACTGGAAGTCCAAGTTTTTCCATGATGGCTAGCATATCCTCCCAGACCTTACGTTTTTCTCCGAGTCCGTCCTCTTGCCTCAGAAGATAGGAAGGGTGGTAGGTAACACGGAGAGGGATTCCTTGGAATTGGTGCCAAGATTCGCGCAGTTGGCCGACTGGTTTATCAGAGCCGAGAAGGCCTTGAGCCGCGCTGCCTCCGAGCGCCACGATGACGCTTGGTTTTACGATATCAATCTCGGCCTTCACAAACGGAAGGGATGTTGCCATTTCTTCGGGAGAGGGTTTGCGGTTGTTAGTGGTTTGGTTCCGGGTGGCAGGCCGGAATTTACAAACATTGGAAATGTAGACTTTTTCGCGTGCGAGCCCCATAGCCTTGAGGATTTGATTCAGTTTTTCTCCCGCTGGGCCTACGAAAGGTTCGCGTTTTTGTTCTTCTTGAAATCCAGGGGCTTCGCCTACGAGCATGAAATCAGCTTCGGGATTGCCGGCGGAGAAAACCATAGTATCCCGGAGACTGCCAAGGGATTGTGCCGGTTGCCAGGTTTTGGCGATGTTGGCAAGCGAGGCTATTTTTTCGGCTGCGGTGTTACCTTGCGCGACGATTGAGTCCGGCTGTAACTTCGTATTGGTTTCAACTATACTGGGCTTTGCAGGGCGGCGGGCGCTCCCACGGGTGTAGAGTTCGCGAAGAACTGACCGTGCGTGGTCATCGATTTCTACATGGTCGACTCCCTGTTTTTCGAGCTGCTTTAAGTAATCAAGGAGAATCGGGGCTTGCACACAGCGAGAAAATCATACCTGAAAGGGGATTTCCAGTTCATCCTATTAAATAATAGGAGTGAAAAACCTTAAGGAATTTTCGGAAACGGCTTGACCCATTCTGAATTTCGCATATCTCACCCCTCCACCAGTTTTCAAGATCTATGGCAAGAGTATGCAGCATCCGCGGTTCTAAAGTTCGTGTTGGACGTAAAATCCACCGTTCTGGTTTGGCCAAAAAGAAAGGCGGCATTGGCCGTCACGTGACCAAGACGGTGAAGCGCAAAGTTTCTCCTAACCTTCACACCAAGCGAGTTTGGGTTCCGGAGCTCGGTAAATATGTTCGTGTGAAAGCGAGCGCTAAGGCGCTCAAGACCATCAATAAAAATGGTGCCTATGCGACTCTGAAAAAAGCAGGCCTAATTTAAGGCGCTTTTTAGATAATACTCCTTCAAAAGCTGGGCGGAAACGGCCGGCTTTTTTCGTGTCAGCCTATGTCATTTAGGCTTCAAAGAAGTTTTCGAGTAGTTTGAGGCCGGCATGTTGGCTCTTTTCTGGGTGGAACTGTGTGGCAAACAATTTTCCCTGCTCAATGGCTGCACAAAAGGTTTCGTCGCCATATTTACAAGTTGCTGAAACAATTTTAGGGTCCACGTCGTCCGGATAATACGAGTGGACGAAATAGAAGTAAGGTGCAGGGTTAAATCTAGCCCAGTAAGGAGAGTTCTTTTTTGTATGAAGGGTGGCATTCCATCCCATGTGAGGAATTTTAATGTCTCTACTGGTGAATCGTTTGACGGTTCCGGAAACGACTCCTAGTCCGGCAGTGCCGGGAGATTCTTCGCTAGCCTCAAAAAGGAGCTGAAAGCCGACACAAATCCCGAAGTAGGGCTTTCCTGCCGCAATCCATTCTTGAAGAGGCGTGTCTAGTCCCAGCCGGTGCAGGCTTTCCATGCAGTCTCCGAAAGATCCTTGTCCAGGGAAGATGAGATGCGTAAATTGTTCTAGCTCTTCGGGCTTGGTGATTAGGGTGGGGTCATGCCCCAATGCTTTGCAGGCGTTGATGACACTTCGAAGATTACCCCGACCGTAGTCGATCATTCCGAGTTTCATATCGATTTAGAGCACTTCCTTAGTGGATGGGATACCTTCGCGGCGCGGGTCATTTTCCGAAGCGATCCGAAGTGCGACGGCCATGGATTTGAAAACCGACTCGGCAACGTGGTGCCCGTCTCGGCCATAAAGAACTTCGATATGGAGGTTGCAGCGAAGGTTTGAAGAAAGTGCGCGACAGAATTCTTCCACGAGGGTAAAAGGAAAGTTCTGAGCATCTGCCGTTTGTTTAGGTGTCCGGAGCTCGAGTTGCGGGCGGTTGCTCAGATCGATCACGCTGCGGCAAAGGGTCTCGTCCATCGGCACGTAGGCGTGTCCGTAGCGTCGAATGCCATCTTTGTCTCCCATAGCGGTTTTGATGCATTCACCGAGGACAATGCCAGTGTCCTCTACGGTGTGGTGAAAATCGACTTCAACATCCCCATCGACTTCGATATTCAAGTCGATGAGCGAGTGACGAGAGAAGAGGGTTAACATGTGATCAAAGAATGGAATCCTAGTGGCAATTGAGGATTTTCCGGAACCATCAAGATCGAGGCTGAGCTTGATCTTAGTTTCGGCGGTGTTGCGTGCCTGTGATGCGGTGCGGTTGCTCATAGAATTAAGTGAAGATAAATGTTTTGGGACGAGAAGACACTCACTCGCCGGAGATGACTGAGTCAAGAAGTTCGGTAAGTTCCTCAATCGTAGATACCTGCCCGAGGGCTTCGCCAGCACGAATGAGGACAACCGAAGCTGTTCCTTTTGCTGGTGGAAGCCCGGTGAGGGGAGTGAGAGAAGGGCTGGCGGATTCTGGGCGAATGGTGAGGAACGATAGATATTTTGGAGCGTTCAGAATAGAAATGAATTGTTTGCCAAGTTCACTCGCTATATTCCCCTGAACAATTGCTATTAGAGGGGAGTCACCGAGTGAACATGATGAAATGTAGTCGGTATGATACACCACTCTGCCTTTCGCCTGACGGGCGATATATTTTCGGTGAGCGTCTAGGATGTCCCCGTAAGCCTCATTTCCGGTCAGAGCGTAAAGTCGACTCAGAGTTTGATCAGAAATGCCTAGGGTAGATTCACCGAAGATCATACTCACACTGAATTGCTCTAAAGGAACAATCTGTTCTTCTTTCGTGACTTCGGTCAGAATCTTTCCTGAATAGCCGAATTGCTGAATGTTATGGTCTACAATTTCAGTTGCGCTTTTTAGCCAACCTTGGTTGAGAGTGGCCTGGTAAAGTTCGTTCAAAGATCGACCAACTGCCATGGCGTCTTGGCATCGTGCGGGGACCTTTGTTGAATCCGATATAATGCGGAACAATCCTTTTTCGGGTTCCCAGTAATCTGATAAGATTCTATTTGCAGTTGTGTTCGCTGCGTCGAAATGAGCTGGTGATCTAGTATGGTTGGCTCTTAGGATTTGCGCTCTTAAAACCAAGGCTAGGTCTTTAACAGTCAAGGTGCTTTCCCTTATGATTTTAATTTGCTCCCTGCGAAATGTCAGCAGTTTGGATTTTATGGTCTTCACGGCCTTTGATGCGTCTTCCGCCGAAAGTTGAAGTTCGTTGGCGATTTCTTGGGTGGAAGTTTTACCTCGAAGTGAATTGAGGTTGAAATAGTTTCCAAGAGGATCGGTTTCGAGTGGGATATTACCGGTTGGTTCGAGGGAAAATGCGATGGTGGCTACCTTAAGTTGTTCCGGGTTGAGGATTTTTTTAAGAGTTCTATAATCCCAAAAAAATGCCCCACCTATGTCGGCGTTACCATTTGGGCATTTACTAGAAATTTCTTTCGTCAGCCATTCAGTTTCTAGGAGCTCAAGTAATTCTAAGCCCTGCTTGGTAAATTGTTCATCACCGATTAGATTGCCAACCTTCAGTAAGGTTGCGGCGACTTTGGCTTGGGAAAGGAGGTCTTTGGAAAAAAAGGGAAGCGTCCAATCGTCTGTTCTCCGCGCGTAAAAATAAGAACCGGTCAGGTGATCCTTGAGAGCTCCCGAGGTTAGCTCTAGGGTCATTATTTTAGCAGCTTCTCTGCTTTGTTCGCGAACTTCTCTCGTTAAACTTGCCGAATGTGATCCGATGGCAAGAAGTTCGATGCTACTGGAGGGAATCAATCCTCCAATAAAATCTAGATTTTTGTCTCCGAAGCTGTAAAGAGAACTGAGTTGGCGAGCTTCTCTTTGAAAGAGTTCATTGCGTGTTATTGGCCGTTTAAGTTCCTCGATGTTTGGTTTTAAGCGAAGCTGTCTTTTTTCATTTTCGCTGCGGCTGTTTTCAACCGTGTATCGCGATGATTTGGTCCAAAGGTCCTCTACCACGTTCGCGAGGTTTGAGACGATGACTTTCAACTCGCGCCCGGAAATATTCCCTACGGGGTCTGAAGCAATGGGTGAGCCTTCATGGCTCAACCAAATAATCATGGGGAAAGCGGCACTTTTTTTGTCTTCGGCAGAAAGACGGTATCCCAAATTAGCCATTTCAGGGTTTACTGTTGAGTCTATTACGGTGCAGACCGCTTGGGTGGAGATTATTCCTCGAAGATCCTGGCTCTCGTTCAGTTCGTCAACGACGGACCGCGAGGCGCTTCCGAGAGGCGAACATAAAAGGGCAAAGATCGGGCGCTGAGCATCTTTCGCTTTCTTAAGGATCTCGTGATTCCATTTTTGCCAGGCGATCTGGTGGGTGGACAAAGATCTGAGGAAATCAGTCTCGCCCGTGGCCATTTCATTTTTAAAATCAATGGCGCTATCCGGGACCTCGGAATCAAAAAAATAGTTCTTCTCAACATCTTTTTTTTCCGTGGTTTTTTCATCTGAACATGAAGATAACTGAAAGAAGTATAGAAGAGGCAGGATTGAAAAGTATGTTCGCATGATGGATTCACCCTAATGCGGGCTTCCTGAAATTAAGAAATAGAGAGAAAATGACCAGACAAAGGAGCTTCTAAATGATTCCATTGCGCAAGGCCTATCGGGAATAGGTTTTCCAAGTTTTATTTTAGATTTTTTTCAGTGACCACTCTAGCCATCACAAGTCAGAAAGGAGGCGTCGGGAAAACGACTCTCTCCATTAATCTAGCCTATGCCTTCGCTCGCAGTGGACGCAAAACTTTGCTTGTTGATACTGATCCTCAGGGTTCAGTGGGACTTTCCCTGACTCGCCAATCGCGCCATCTCTCTGGCTTTTACGATTTCCTTGAAAACCCAGTTATGAATGTTGGGGAGCTTATTGTGCCTACCCGTCTTCCAACATTTAGTCTTGTCGCGGCTGGTCAGAGTAGTGCCTATGAATTTGGGAGCGGTCCGGTTTCGGGAAACGTCCATCGAATTAGGAGTTTTGTCTCACAAATCCGCGCAATGAAATACGATGTCTGTATTTTTGATACGGCAGCAGGGTTATTTGGTGTCACTGCTGATGTTCTTGGAGTTTCGAATGGGGTAGTGGTACCCCAGCAATCCGAGCCACTTGGGGTTCGTTCAGTTCCCAAGATGCTGGAAGCATTGACCCGGATGCGCGCTGTCAACCCCAGCCTTCAGATTCTAGGAGTCGTTTTAACGATGGTGAAAAAGGAGCTCTCTGAAAGCTTAGAGTCTGCTCAAGCACTTCGAGGACTTCTTCCAGAGGAAATGGTGATGCAGACTGAAATCCCCAGAAATGATCTTTATGTGCAAGCTAGCGCGAGGGGTCTTCCAGTTGGAGTGATGGCAGAAGGCTCAGAAGCTTTGGCGATTTTTGAACAACTCCGTCTTGAGCTAGAGGAGCGCATCAACCCTCCGATTCCAGCCTGAAACTATGAACGAAAACGAAGTTGTGAGTCAGTGGCTCGACCCTGACGAAGTCCGGTCGCTTGCCGAAGGTTTGCTAGCTAAAACTCCGGTATCACAAATCCCTTCTCACGAATCAGTTTTTGGTGAGAATTTTGAGGGTTTCGACGGGGAACCCAGTTCTTCTGCTCCACCATTGCAATCGATTGCTTCCGAGCCATCCAATCCGTTTTCTCAGACTGCGCCAAAACCTAAGTCGCATCGCCCTGCTATTGAAGAGCTCAAGCAGCCGGCCCGACCTGATTCGTTTTATGAACAACAATCTCCAGTTGCTCCGACTGCTTCTGCACAAAAAACTGCGCGTCCCTCTGGGCTTTCGTCACTGCCCCGTGCTCTTGGCGCATTTTCGGATTGGCTAAAAAAACAGACTCCTATTCTGGCTGCATTTGTCTGCGATCCGAAGGGACAGATTATGCTTGATGAAGTTGGAAGTGAGAAACTGATCAAAGTCGCGAGATCACTTGTGCATGCTTCAATCACGAAAGGTGTAGGCGAGCCTGGTGAGCTTCTGCAGGTCGTGATTGCTGAGGACCGAATGATAGAAATCCTCCCGCTCAAATCTAATGAAGGGCATTCTATTGCGGGGCTGGTAGTCGCCCGGCCATTGACCCCCGAAGCGCTGACGCTGATTCACCGAAGCTTCAAAACAGTACTTTCGCGTTCTCTAACGCCGGGTGAGTGAGTAGTTTAGAAAGCTTGCGGCCGGAAGAAGGAAAGCAGTTGTAAGGAGTATCAAAAAGATGCGGCAGTACCATTGGGTGCTCAGATTGATGCCAAAGAGGGGCTTTTCTTTTGCCAAAAAAATGGTGGGTTTGTCATTTCTTCTGCGATCAAGTCTCAGAGTCTCGGCAAGATCAACCATGTTTTCGACTCGTTCGTTTACAAAGAATTGAGAAACTGAGCGAGTATCGCGATCGAGTACGGGTTCAAGTCCTTCCATCTCCTCCTTTTGAAGTTGTTGTAATTGCCCAAGCGGATCACTTAGGACCTCGTCAGCCTGAGAGGAGGTTTTTGCAACCGATGCAAAGAGAACTCCAATCTTATCTCCGGCTTTTTTGAGTTCATCTTCCTCCGACAATTCCAGCTTTTCCTTGTCTTTGAGTATATCGATCGTTTTCTGAATGGGCCTTCGCGTTTTTTCAAAGCGATTCGCTGTGGCTTGGGTCACAATGCTGCCTTCAAAGGCATAGCGCAGCGGCATGATGGCTGAAGGCACTGGTTCACCTCCATTATCGCGGCCTTCATCTCCACCGACAAAAAGTCCGCGGTTCATTTCGGTGAAGGGAATGAGGGCGCCTGCGAGTAGAATTTGTGGAACAAGGATCAAAGGAATGGATCCTAGGGCAGTGCGCTCGGACCTCGAAATGACAGAGACCATAAGGGCTAGCGCAGTTCCACAGGACCCCGTGAGTATCATCCAACCGAGGTGATTCCAAAACATGTGATGAAGATCGAGAATCTGATGCGCAACCGCGATGAAGACCGCGGATTGAACTGCTACAGTGAGAATTAGCACTGAGAATTTTGAGCCAAGATAAAGAATGGGGTGTGGTCGGCAATTACGCTCGCGTCTTAAAATGGGGCGATCCCGCAGGACTTCGGTTGCGCTGTTTGTGAGCCCGAAAAACATCGCTACCGTAACGGCTAGAAAGAGGTAAGAGGGCAGATGAAGAGCCGAATGGAATTGGTAGCTCCCATCGGGGGAAGCTCTCAAGGTTAGGCCGATCAGTCCTGCAAGTAGCGGAGCTTCCAACAAGATAGAGTTGAAAGTCCCCCGGTGGCGGAATTTTGATTTGGCGGCCCGTGCCAGGTAGGTTTTGAAAATCATCCACTTCTGCCGACGTCCGTGCGCCGGAGGTTCAGGCGCCGCGACTTGGTCATCGGCGGTTGGTAAATCTATTTCACCGGCAATGGGGCTGGGCTTGGGCAGTGAGAGATGATCCATTACGCAGTGGTTCTCAAATCTTTCCTGCCAGAACTCGGGCTGGAAACGTCTGCGCGATTTACCAGGGGTGTGGAGCTTCATCATTGTGGTTTCGAGAATATCGAAAACAAAGTCAGCTCCCTGAGGGGTGAGATCGGATTGGCGCTCGATCTGTAAATCTTTGGAGGCTTGTTTGAAGTAATTTACTAGATCTTTTTGGGGTCCCAAATAGGCCATTTTCCCTCCACGATCGAGGAGGAGGACCGTATCAAAAGCTTCTAAGACTTTTTCGCTGGGACGGTGAAGGGAGGCAACCACGATCTTGTCTCGTGCGAAGTTGTGGAGGGCATCGACGACGTTTTCGGCATCTTTCGAGGAAAGCCCTGAGATGGGCTCGTCAAAGAGAAAAATTTCACCGCCTCCAACTAAGTCGAGCCCCGCATTGAGTCGGGAGCGTTCACCTCCGCTGAGGCTTTTGGACTCCGGGCTTCCTACCCGGCGGTGCCCGATTCGTTCCAGTCCAAGCTCGCCGACGAGGAAGTTCACGCGTTTTTCGATCGATTCGGTCGAGAGGTGGGGGCGGCGAATGGCAGCGGCATGGACGAGGTGCTCATAAACGGTAAGCTGCTCGGTCAGGGCATCTTCCTGCGGCATAAAGGAGATTAAGGGCGCAAGCCTTTTTGGGCGGTCGTAGAGGGAGATGCCATTCAGCTTAACTTGTCCATTTCTTGGTTTCCGTTGACCAGCTAGGATTTCAAGAAGCGTGCTTTTACCGCTTCCACTAGGTCCAATGATACACATCATTTGACTACGCTCGAGCCGGAAAGAGAGGCTGTCGATGGCCTTTCCGCCTTTCCAAAAACTGTGGTTGAGATTCTCCACCTCAAGATGGCGAACGAGGTTCCTTTCTTCATCTAGAATGTTATCCGAGAAGCGGCAACGGAGGGCCTGACGATTGCTGAGACGAATCATCGAACCATCAGGCAAGGGCTCTTCCTTAACTTGTTGGCCATTCACAAGAATAGCATCGGTGGATTCGATGACTGCCAGCTCGCCAATTCCTGTTTTAGGGTCGAATTCGAGCTCTAAGACAAAGCGCCCAGCAAGACCCGGGGTGAGGAGCAGGCTGTCACCTGAAAGTCGGTTGGGATCATTTGAAACACGAACTCTTCGACGTCCCGCTGGAAGAACAAATCGCTGTCCAGTTTGTTGTGTGAGCCGCCTCAGGACTTCGAGGGCGAGGGGTTCCTTTTCGTCCACACGTATTACGTCATGGTAATCGAGTTTGTAGGTGGTTGCGGCAATGAGAGGGTTTCGTGAGCGTCCGGTGAGACATCCGTTTTTAAGTGGAGTGACGTGGACGCGGTGTCCAAAAGCGATCTTGGCAAGGGCCAGACGTGATTTGTTTCGGCTCAGGGTGAGTTCTTTGTCTTCTTCGATTAAGAAGAGTGCAGGAGGAATTCCTTTTTCTTCTGCCTGTAGGAAGAAGATGAGATCGTTGTAATTTAAGCGCCATTCTCCCGCGATGACTTCGTCTGAAGGTCGGATGAGTAAGAGGCGATCTGAGTCGAGCTGATAGCCTCTCACCCAGAGAGGTTGATCGCGGAGGTTCCGAATAAGAATCAGTGCTCCCGCTTGGTAACAGCGAAACCGGGGCGTGTCGTCTTCTTCTTTTAGGCGGACATCACATGATTTATCAGAGCCAAAGTCTACTCGTGCCAAGAGATTGTCTTTTGGTGCGTCAAATTGCCCGAGTTCACGTAAGACGGAAGTGGTGATCTTACCATTACCGATAGCCTGCATCACTTCGGAGAACTTTTCTTTTTCCGCGGGGTCGTCCCCGCCTGCTCTGATGATTGAATAGAGCTGGAGGGCTAAGGGGATCCTGTGTTCTGTATTTAGGTTTTTCTTGAGATGTTTTAGCGCTTCATTAATCGGCTGGGGCCAAGCAACTGCAGACTCTAGCGATTTTCCAAGAATCCCATGATCGATATCCGGGAAAACATTACGCACAAAGTCATAAACGATCTCAAGCTCCCGTCGCGACGCGTGACCATCGTGATTAATAAAGGATGCAAAGATTTGTGAGAGCGCTTGGGCTGTTTGTTCATGACGCCGCTCAAGCGCGTCTCGGAAGACGAGACGCTTGGTTCGGGCGAGAACTCTCCGCAGACGCATGATTACGTGGGGAGGTATAGCCCTGAGCTCTCTGGAAAACAAGAGAGGGATCATGGCATTGCCATTGGGGACAAAATGGGCATCTTTAGAGGAGTGAAGCGTCTCGTCCTTTTTCTTCCCGTGATCGCGGTAGCAGTCTGCTTTGGTTTGGGGTTCTCGAGTTGCACTCTTACGCCCCCCACATTTTATGTCAGTAACCCTACCCCTAAGGCAGCGCAATGGTTGAAGAATTGTAACAGGATTAGTTGGCTTCCTCGTCAGGTCAGTGGTCGTTACGATGGCGCGTCTGCATTAGATAACCTCAACCATGCTGCTGCCGGTTATGCTGTTAAGCGGAGTTCTTATGGCACTGCTCCGGGTGGCTACGTGGGACTTGATCACAGAATGCTTTGGGCTATCTGTGACCTCGCAAGCCGGGGATATACCTTTCGGGTAATTGCCATAGCAGGAGGAAGTCATAGCAGGAATTCACGTCATTACGATGGACTTGCTTTTGATGTCGACACAATCAATGGCCAGCGAGTGAGTTACGGAAATCGCTATTGGCGAGGGTTTTTGAAGCGTTGCCGAGAACTCGGTGCTACTGAAACTCTGGGTCCGGGAGACCGTGGGCATTCGACCCACATCCATGCGGCTTGGTCGAAGTAGCTACTTTGACTTTGGATAACCTATCCATCAGGTCAAGCGGGGCCGCAGAGCTATGGGGTGGCGAGCGCGAGATTAGGGTCAATGCCGATTTCGAGAGAGTCGCTGGGTCGGTTTTCGGAAGCGAGAAGGGCGGCGAGGGCAATCATACCTGCGTTATCGGTGGTGAGTGCTGGTGGAGTGGGCTGGACTTTCATACCGGCGGTTTGTGCCGCAAGGGTAAGAGCTTCTTGCAAAGTTCGGTTACAAGCAACACCACCGGAAAGCGCAATTAAGGTGTGGCCAGTTTGACGAGCCGCTTTAATCGTTTTCTTGACGAGGGCATCAATGACGGCATCCTGAAAAGAGGCACAGAGGTCAGCGAGTTGAGCTTGGGGGTCGTCGAGCTTTTGAAGTTGGTAAAGAACAGCAGTTTTAAGGCCAGAAAAAGAGAAGTCAAAGGGCGCGTCTTTAAGGTGGGCACGGGGAAAAATAAAGGATTTTGGGTTTCCCTCGCGGGCGTGTTTTTCGATTTCGGGGCCGCCGGGGTAGGGGAGTTTGAGCATGCGGCCGACTTTGTCGAAGGCTTCGCCACCGGCATCATCGATGGTACGGCCGATGAGTTGATATTGTCCGTGTGCTTGGACTGAGATGAGCATGGTATGTCCCCCGGAGACGATGAGGCTGAGGTGGGGTGGGATTATGCCTTCTTTAAGGAAGGGAGAGAGAAGATGGCCTTCCATATGATTAATCCCGAAAAAGGGTTTGGCCGAAGCGGCGGCCAGGCCTTTCGCGTAGGCGAGGCCGACGAGAAGAGATGAGGCGAGTCCGGGGCCGCGAGTGGCAGCGAAAGCGGTGATGTCATCGAGACTGACTCCTGCATCATCAAGAGCTTGTTGGACAAGGGGGCGAATTCGTTGGGCATGATTACGGCAGGCTACTTCTGGAACAACGCCACCGTATTGGCGGTGGATCTCGATTTGTGATGAGATCAGTGAGGTCAGGAGTTTAGTCGTCTGCCCTTCCCGCCGGATGATAGCAACCGCGGTCTCGTCGCAGGAGGATTCGATGGCGAGTATCATTTAAGTGGCAGGGGCGATTTTTTGAAGTCCAAGGGCGGCGATAGCGAGAAGGGGGCAGGCAATCAGGACAAGAAGATTTGGAGCAAGGGGAAAGATGATTAAGTAGTCCACCAGGGGAATGGCAGCAAGAGTCCGGGAGACAAACATACCGACGTTGTGACGAGCCCGAAGGTTTCTGACAATGATTGCGAGGATTCCGATGAAGAGGATAAGCGGAATCAGAGCAGATCCGTTCTTGGTAAGAAGGAGGGGGGCTGAGAAAAAGAAGATGGGAGAGCAAAGACAGAGAATAGGGAAAGTCTTACGCGCGTCGCTGATGGGGTCCTTGGAGGTTTCTGCTCTCGCGGTGAGGGAAATTCCGAGGATGTATCCTCCGAGGCCGACCCCGAGAAGAATCAGGAGGCCGGTGATTTGGTCTCCTGATTGAGTGAATTGATTCCAGGAAAGAAGGGAAAAGGCGGCGGTTGGATAAATGAGGGCACGTGCTCCCGCCATGAAGAAGAAACTCGCAGGATTGATTTTGTGCCACTTGGTGTAAGCGAGAATGCAAATTATGATACCAAGGGCGAACAGTCCGGCGGGCGGGCTGACAAAAGCGATAAGAGCGAGTCCTCCACCCATGAGGATGGTGGAGAGTGAAAGAATGGTTTGGCGAGGCCAGCGTCCGGAAGGGATGGGGCGGTCTGGGCGGGTTTTCGTATCAAAATCGAGATCGTGCCAATCGTTAAAGAAGCATCCGCCTAGGTAAAGAAATGAAAGAGAGATGCCGAGTAGGGTGAGGCAGATTGGACAAAGGTGGGCTTGGTCGCGGAAGGCGATCCAACCGATGAGAACTCCAAGGAGGCCATTTGACCAAACGGTTGGGAGGTTGGCGAATCGGCTCATGGCGAGCAGGTCGATGACTTTTTGGCGGGTCATAGCTGTTTCGGAGAAGATCAAGCAGGGGTGGAGTTTGGAAGTCTAATCGTGAGTTCCTTTCTTTACTCGCCAGCTCAGCTCTGGGAAGAGGCCTGCTCGCGATTACTTTCTCGCGGGCGAAAACGATCTCGATAACAAATATGGAAATTGGTCCGTATGTTAAAAAACAGAGGGCGCCAACGTTCCATTACGGAAAGTGTTCCCACTGGTTAAAGGCAGCGGGGGCAGAATTCCTGAAATGATGAAGTGGCTTTGGTGGGATTAGAAAGAGGAGAGATGGTTTCCAAAGCTCTCATTATGGTGGGGCTAAATGGGCTATGCCCTTGCGAGGAAAGGGGCTTTAAAAGCGTCCTCGAAAGCGTAGGCTTCGCCAAAGTCATCGAGCTTGTCGGAGTCTTGTTTTCCAAAAACTCCGTGCTCGATGAAGATAAATACGATTTCCCCGACATGATGGCATTTTTTGATGCCCCAGTCATCAAGGACGGTGGCGCCCATCGGTCCGTATTCCTGTAGAACGTAGTCGCGGAACCCAATGAGAAGTTCATGTCCGCTAACGTGACGTTTTTCGTTGTTGGATGCCTTGGAAAGGCGGTCGACCGTAAAATCAAGAGCCTCTCTGACAAGAAAGTAGGCTCCGGGTTCAAAGCGCTTTTCTTTTTCGATAATTGAGGAAACGGCGTGCTCGAATTGGTTGTGCTGCATTTGAAAATCGTTTCTTAGAAAAAGCCCGCGGTTTTCTAACCAGCGGGCTTTTTAAAATTTGGTTACATAGGTAATTCGATGAAACCTTCCAGCTTCCGAATACGGGTCGGGTGACGCATCTTGCGGAGTGCTTTCGCCTCGATCTGACGAATTCGTTCACGGGTGACTTGAAACTGTCTGCCAACTTCCTCAAGAGTTCGGGAATAGCCATCTTTAAGTCCAAAGCGCTGCTCGAGAACCTCTCGCTCTCGCTCGGTTAGAGTATCGAGGACCTCAATGATCTTGTCCTTGAGCATGGCGAAACCAGCCTCCTCCATGGGGTTTTCTGCGGATTTATCTTCGATGAAGTCGCCGAATGAAGTGTCGTCGGAATCACCAACGGGAGCTTGTAGCGATATGGGCTGCTGGGCCATCTTGAGGACGGCGCGGACACGCTCGACGGGCAAGTGAATTTCCTCGGCGATCTCGTCTGGGGTTGGTTCACGACCATATTCTTGCACGAGCTGTTTTTGGACGCGCATTAGCTTGTTGATGGTTTCGATCATGTGGACCGGTATACGGATAGTCCTAGCCTGATCGGCGATGGAACGGGTGATCGCCTGGCGGATCCACCAGGTTGCGTAGGTCGAAAATTTGTATCCGCGACGATACTCAAATTTCTCAACCGCCTTCATGAGGCCCATATTGCCTTCCTGGATGAGATCGAGGAAAGAAAGTCCCCGGTTGGTATACTTTTTAGCGATCGAAATAACGAGGCGAAGGTTTGCTTCGACCATTTCGGTCTTGGCTTTTAGCGCCTTACGCATCCAAAGGCGGAGACTCTTGTTAGTGTCCTCAAATTGCTCGACGTTGTGCCATGCCTCTAGAGAGAGCTCCTTGATCGCGGTCTCGGCCTCTGCGCTTTTTTTGCGGGAGTATTTCCAAATCTTCTCCTGATACTCGGCTACCACATCACAGAAATCTTCGATGACTTTTTGTTTGAAGTAGAAGCGGCTATACAGGCGGGCGATAGTTTGAAGGTTTTTTGAGAGGGTGGTCTCGAGCTTCTTTTTGCCTCGGGGTGCTTTAGCCGAGAGTTTTTTGATGATTGTGGTAGTTTCTTCGTGAGTGCTACGCACCTGATCACAAAGCTTTGGGAGGGCTTTCATGTAGCGCTCACGGCTTTCGATCTTCTTATCGAGAATAACTCGGTCGAAGCGTTCCTTGCCGCGCATGAGTTTGTCGGCGAGGGCGAGGTATCCGCTGGCAGTGAAGCCAAAAAGATGGAGGAATTTTTGGACCTCGATTTCAGCGTCCTCGATTCGCTTGGAAATTTCGACCTCTTGCTCACGAGTAAGCAGGGGGACCTGACCCATTTGCTTGAGATACATCCGAACGGGATCGTCGAGGATGTCGAGTTTCTGGTCTTTGGTGTCTTCTTCAGAATCGAGATCACCTTTCTTCTTGTCCTTGAAGCGGTCAACCTCGGAGGCGTCGATGATCTCGAACTCCATTTGGCGGAGCCTTTCAAGGATGGCTTTGATATCCTCCTCCTCGATAAGGTTGTTAGGTAGGATTTCGTGAATATCGTCGTAAGTGAGATATTCTTGTTCCTTAGCAAGTTTAATGAGTTCCCGAATTTTTTCCCGAATTTCAGGAGTGTCGATACGGTTTTTTGGCTTCTTGCTCGCCTTGGTCTCGGGAGCTAGAGTCTTTTTGGTTGCCTCTTTTTTGGCTGGAGCCTTTTTGGCTGGAGCCTTTTTGGCGGCCTTTTTGGCTGGAGCCTTTTTGGCGGCCTTTTTGGCGGCCTTTTTAGCGGCCTTTTTGGCTGGAGCCTTTTTAGCGGCCTTTTTGGCAACCTTCTTAGCGGCTGATTTCTTGGCGGGGGCTTTCTTGGCTGAAGCCTTTTTGGTTACCTTCTTAGCGGTTGTTTTCTTTTTTGCCATGATGGAGAGCTGGGAAGTCGAGATGTTTTGGACACACCTCACCTATTATAGGTCAAGCAGGAGTCTCCTGCCAGAGGCCGTTTCTTCGCGACTGAGAGGGTTTGGTCAAGTTTTTTTCAACTATAACCTTAATCTTGCTCTTTTTGCTCTCTTTCGTTGCCTAGATCATCTCGATTAATTAAGTATTTTTTTGCGCACCGTGGGCATTGGAGGACTAGCTTGAACTCATCACCGAAAAGTTCATCGGGTTTGTCTTTCCAGGCGCTGAGTGTCGGGATGATTTTTTCAAGAGAGCATCCGCATGCAAATTTAAATCTTCTTGTTTCTAGGGCCTTGGTTTCCTCGTCGTCAGCAATTTTAGCAACTTGCTCAATGTTTAAGCCCTCGAACCATTCCTGATCAAAGTCAGGTTGAGCTGCAATCAAAACATAAGTATCATTTGGGAGCTTGAACGCGCGGCCAGGCCTTTGTTCGGACTGGTCGTAAAAGTGCCGCAGCCACTCAAGCGGATCAGATGTTTCGACTTCTATAGTGGAGGTGCGTGGCTCTTTTCCCTGGGTGGTTGTTTGGGAGTAGAGAAAATTACGATCAGGTTCTCGAACGTCTTCGGTAAAAAGACGACCAGTGATATATTCGTGAGCCGAGGATCCGGTCGCGAAGAAGTTAACGCGGGGAGCTCGTGTATTAGCGGTCCATGCAATGGTCTCGGCCCATGGTCTGGCGGTGAGGTGTAGGGTGAGAATTGCGAGGAGGTCTTTAAGAGTGGTGTCGAGATTTTCTGGATGGCGTTCCTCGATGTCCATGAGGTGGAGGTAGTAGTCTGTGAAGATGGGGGTGAATTCAGCGCGGATCATCAAGCAGTTGCGATGGCGGACGAAGATAGATTCGACTTTAGTGAATTCTTGGACTGGTTCGGGGTCGGGCTCTTGCATCAGTTTTAGAGAAAGTGTTGTGAACTATCGGCGGCGTCAATATCGAGTCTTTCGCGAGCGATTTGCAGGTATTCGTCGTCGATATCAAAGCCAGTGAACTTTTCGATTTTCATTCTTTGGGCGGCTAAAGCAGATGTCCCAATGCCGATGAATGGGTCAAGTAGATGTTTTGTTCTTCTGAGCCCATGAATACGAATGCATTGTTCGACAAGGGCGACCGGGAAGGTCGCCGGGTGGGGGCGTTCTTTGGTGCGTGATTGAATCGTATCGTATGGAATGAACCAGTTATTGCCCCGACAGCGTTTATCTTCGCCGCTGGTATGACTCCATCGAGCGATGTTCGACTTGTCAGCATATTCTACCCCAGCGGCCCGTCTTTCGAGTGGGACCTCACCAGTTTTGGTGAGATGAAAAACATATTCGTGGCAGTCGTTTACAAAGCGCTTTGAGTTGATGGGCTTGAAGTGGCCGGCGGAAATAGTTTCTCCTTTTCGGGTTTCGACACTGATTGACTTGATCCAATGAAAGGTATTTTGGAGGATGAAATTTGGCTGTTTTCGGGTGAGGGCGAGGACGAGTTGGTGCGGGAGAAGTGGATCTTTTGGCGCTGCCCCTAAATTTAGAAAAAAGGAGGCTTCGTCTTTCATGACTCGATGAACCTCCGAAGCCCAATCCTGGCACCAATCAATGAAGTCATTACATTCCAATTTGTCTTGGTATGTTCTGTAGTTGATTCCTAAATTGTAGGGAGGAGAGGTGATGACAAGATCCACACATTCGGACGATAGCCGTTTCATGCCTGCGAGACAGTCTTCATGGTGGAGTTCGAGCACGCTTGAGTGTCTCTTTCCATTAGGACGAAAGGAAGTCTTGCTTCGAGCTAATTTGGAGATTTCGGTTCTTCCAACACGCCAAAGACAAAAATAGTTTAAACAATCGTTTGAAAAATCTCAAAAATGATTTAAACAATCGTTTAAACTCAATGGCGAAAATTGAAAGCACATGTGGGACACGGGTTGCTCTAATGGAGGCAGCTGCCGCTTTGTTTGCTGAAAAAGGTTTCGAAGTGGTTTCGGTCCGGGAGATTACCACACTTGCACGAGCTAATGTGGCTTCGGTCAAGTACCACTTCGGATCACGAGAGGGATTGATCGATGCAGTGGTGGCTCGCATGGCTAAGCCGGTAAATGACGAGCGCCTGAAAAGAATCGAAGAACTTGAGGGGCTTGAAGCAGTAACGGTCACCGAGCTTATCACAGCATTTTTTGAGCCTCTTTTTTCGCAGATCCAAAATAGTCCTCTTAGTGAAAAGCTTTTTACTAAGTTGATGGGAAGAGTGGTGGGAGATCGTTCTTATGAATTGCCGGAGGAAGTGATGGGACAATTCCGTGAAGTAGCCTCTCGCTATGTCCCCGCTTTTATGGAGGCCTGTCCGGGCTTATCTGCTGATGACGTGTTTTGGCGGATTCATTTTTGCTTTGGTGTTCTTGCTAACACGCTAACTCACCGTGATATCCTCAAAAAGATTAGTGATGGGAAAATAGGTGATGAAAAACTTTCAGTGACACTCAAACGCATTATCGATTTCTGCGACGCAGGTTTTAGACAATGAAAAAGATTCTCCATCTTATAGCGGCTGTGCTGGCTGGTTGCTCAGCAAGTATTCCCGAATCGCGAATGGAAGTAGTTAAAAAGGGGGTTCCATTGCGTTGGTCGGCAAGCCCAGAAGCTTTGGCTGGGATTGATACAAATTGGGTCCGGCGTCTTGGAGGATCTCGGGCCGAGGCTTTGGTGAGTGAGGCCTTTCGGCGTAATCCTGATATGCGGGTTGCCGCCGAGAGGGTTAATCGAGCTATCGCTTCAGCAAAGTCCGCAGGAGCAGCAATGAAGCCTCAGGTTTCAGCTGGCCTCAATACTAGCCGTCAAAAGCAACTCTTTATTGGCATACCACTTGGCGGCGAAGGTGGTATTCCTTCGGCTAACTTCAGCAACTTTGGAGCTAATATGACGGTTTCGTGGGAGCCCGATATTTGGGGCCTCCGTCGAGCGGAGCAGGCGGCCCTGTTAGCTGATGCTCAAGCCGAAGGGAATGCTTACCGTGCTGCACGAGCCTCTCTTGCAGCCCAAGTGATGAGATCTTGGCTGGCTCTTGCGGAGGCTAACGAGCAAATCATGTTAGCGATGGAAACGCAGGAACTTCTCAGGGCGACGAAGGAGATCGTTATTGACCGTTACAACAATGCTCTTGCTGCCGATGGTGGATCTGCCGCCGAGGTTCGATTAGCCGAGAGTGAGGTTGCGACTAACAAAGCTTTGATTGCGCAGCGTAAGGGTGAACGGGAGCAGGCGGTTAGGCAATTAGAGTTGCTTCTGGGGAGGTATCCTAAGGGCATACTACAGGGTGTGGTCTTTCTGCCTGAAGTTCCGGCTACACCACCATCAGGTTTGCCGTCCGAGCTGCTTTTACGTCGACCCGATATTCTCGAAGCGGAGCGCCGTTTCGCCTCGTCTGGGAGTCTTGTTAAGAAGGCTAAGCGTGCCTCTTATCCCAGTTTTATCCTTACGAGCGGTGCTGGGACGACAACCGATACAATGCGAACGATTTTCAATTCTGATTTTGGGGTTTGGTCACTAGCGGGTGGTTTGACCCAGCCGATTTGGGCGGGTGGAAAATTGCGGACAGAATATGCTAAATACCAGGGGGATGATCGCTCGAAACTTGCTGAGCTACAAAGCGTCGTGCTCAAAGCGTTCGGCGAAGTTGAGCAGGCGATGGTAGCTGAAAAATTTTTATTTTCCCGTGAGCAGGCTATTATCGAAGCACTCAAATTTGCCGAGGAAGCTACAGATGCGGCAGCTAGCGAATATGCGGGTGGTTTGGGCGAAGTCCTGACTTTGATTACTGCACAGAGAAGTCGGATCAATCTAGCTTCGCAAAAAACAACTCTAAAGAGGCTACGCCTCGATAATCGAATTACTCTTCATCTCGCTTTGGGTGGAGATTATCGATCTCAAAATTAAGTGATTATGAAAACTGTCATTACGACCATCGTTGCTATCGTTACCGTCCTAGGATTGACGATTTTTGGAGTTTATCTTCTCAAGGAAAATGCGCCCGAAGCTGAAAAAAAGAAAAGGGTGGAAGCAACTCCTGTCGTCGAGGTTGAGGTCGTCAGTAAGAGTGATCTTAAATTTTCTCTTGAGAGCGAGGGAGTCGTCGTGGCGCGCCGGGAGACCATTCTTTCCCCACAGGTTGGCGGCAGGCTTGCGCTTGTGGATGATAGGTTTGAGGTAGGGGCAACTTACAAAAAAGGGCACGTAATTGCTGAGATTGATGCGGTTGATTATCAGGCTGCGGTTGCGCAGGCGGATTCAACCCTCGCAGATGCAGAATTAGCTTTAATTCAAGAAGAAGCTCGGGCCCAACAAGCGGTGCGGGATTGGGAGAAAATTGGTGGAGCAAAACCAGCGAGTGATCTCGTGTTACGGGTCCCGTTTTTAAAAAGTGCAAAGGCGCGGGTGGCGGCGGCAATTGCTGCTAGAGATAAGGCGGGAGCTGATCTGGCCCGGACAAAGATTGTCGCGCCCTTCGACTGTCGTGTTCGATCGGTAAATATGAATCTCGGGGCGACCATGGTTCCTGGAGCAAAGCTTGGAACGATTTATGATCCTAATAATCTCATGATTCGATTGCCGTTCTCATTAGATGATTACGCGCAGTTGCCAGAAAAAACGGACATTACTCTTAATGCTGATATCGGAGGGAAATTGTACGAGTGGAAAGCTGAGATGATGTGGGAGCTGGGAGAGGTTGATCAACAGACCCTTTCCTCGTTTGTGTTGGCTAAGATTATTGCGAATAGCGATCATCCCTATCGATTCAGTCTGCCTTCGCCGGGGGTGTTTCTCAATGCTACCGTGAAGGGTGGTGTTTTGCCGGGGGTGATTGCGGTTCCCCGCTCCGCTGTTCGGGGGCAGAACCAGATTCTTGTGCTTAATGGGGAGAATAAGTTGGAGCAGCGTGAGTTGATGGTGGCTCGGCAAAATGCCAATCACGTCTTTGCAACTCAAGGAATTGCTGATGGTGAGAAGGTAATCCTCACAAAGGTTGATATGCCGGTTCCGGGAATGACCTTGGAATCGACAAAGATAGACGGAAAAGAAGAGGGCAAAATCAAGTCCAACTAAAATCATGCAGAAGTCGATCAAATGGTTCAGTGGCAATCACGTCGCGGCCAATTTTCTCATGCTGGCCGTCTTAATCGCCGGTTTTACGGCATGGTTTCAGCTCCGAAAAGAGGTCTTTCCGGAGACCTCTTTTGATGCAGTGATTGTTAGTGTTCCGTATCCAAATGCAACTCCCGAAGAAGTTGTAAATGGCGTGGTGATTCCGATCGAGGAAGCGATTGCGGAGGTTGAGGGCATAAAACAGGTGACTTCAGCTGCTGTCAGAAATATTGGGACGCTGACGATTGAGGTCGAGACTGGTTACAATACCCGGGATGTCATGGGTGACATACAAACTAACGTTGATGCTATCGATAATTTTGCTGAAAAAGCCGAGGAGCCAAAATTTGAAGAATTAGTCGTAAATCGGCAAATTCTTAGTCTTGCCATCACCGCTAATACAGACGAAGGCAGCCTTCGCCAATATGCTGAAGGAATTCGTGACGGCTTGCTGACCTATCTTCCACCCAAGCCGGAATCGAAAAAAAAGGCCTTTTTTGCCGATCCTGGAGGTTTTGTTCAAGGTTTGCTGAAAGGGCAGGAGACCATCAAGAAAGTGGAGTTGGCATCGGTCCGTCCGTATGAAATTTCGATCGAAGTTTCAGAGGATGCCCTGAGGCGATACAACCTCACGTTGCAACAAGTCGCGATGGCTGTTCGCGGCGCTTCGCTTGATCTCCCCAGTGGATCGGTGAAAACGAATTCAGGCGAAATTGTGGTGAGGGCCCTAGGCCGGAAATACCGTGGCGAGGAGTTTCGGGAAGTGACTGTCAAAAAGATGCCAGATGGATCTGATTTGAGCTTAGGTGAGATTGCTACGGTAATCGATGGGTTCGAGGATATCGAACTCGTGTCTACATTTAATGGTCGCCCGGCGGTCGTGCTTCATGTCTTTCGCGTAGCCGATCAAGACACTTTGGCGATTGCTAAGCTTGCTCGGGAATACGTGGATTCACTGGAGAAGCCTGAGGGTGTAGAGATCGATGTTTGGAATGATCAAAGTGTTATTCTTAAGGGCCGATTAGATCTCCTCAAAAGCAATATTGGGATAGGACTCATTCTAGTTCTATTAGTGCTTGCGCTTTTTCTTCGGCCAAGTTTGGCGTTTTTGGTGGCACTGGGGATTCCGGTTTCCTTCGCTGGTGGTCTCTGGTTGATGCCTGGCCTTGGGATTTCGATCAATATGATTTCGGCCTTCGCTTTTATTCTTGTTTTGGGAATTGTAGTGGATGATGCCATTGTGGTTGGTGAGAACGTTTATACCCGTATTCAGCAAGGTGAGCACCCTAAAGAAGCGAGTTGGAAAGGGACCCACGAGGTAGGGATCGTAGTGATTTTTGGGATTCTTACGACTATGGCGGCGTTTACCCCTATGCTTGGCCTGAGTGGAGTGAGTGGGAAGATTTGGCCTAATATTCCCTTGGTGGTGATTCCGGTTTTGGGTTTCTCCTTGTTGCAGTCAAAGTTTGTTTTGCCTGCTCACCTTGCACTTCTCAAACCGCATTCTACAACTCCAAGTGCTAATCCATTGACTCGCTTGCAGCGTAGGATTTCGAGTGGGCTTGAGCGATTTGTGAAGGTCGTTTATTCCCCGTTTCTAAAGTTATGTTTGAAGTTTCGTTACGTGGTTTGGACTGTTTTTATTGCCCTCGTAATCCTTTCGGTGTCGCTGGTGAAAACTGGATGGTTGCCCTTTCAGTTTTTTCCGAAAGTGGAGGGTGAAATTTTGTCTGCAAAACTTGAAATGCCTTTGGGGGCCCCGTTTTATAACACTCAGAAAGTGGTGAAGCGGTTGGAAGCGGCAGCTCTTAAACTTGGTGAAACAACGCAGGACAACGATGGAAATTCGATTGTTGTCAATCAGCTGGCGACGGCAGGGATGCAGCCATTCCAGGGTGGGTTTTCGCCTAACACACCCACTGGAACTCACTTAGGGGAAGTTACCCTTGAGCTTGCGGCCGCAAAGAATCGGGACCTTTCCAGTGCAGAATTAAAATCGATGTGGCAGGAGCTTGCAGGTGAAATTCCAGAGGTGGTTTCCCTCGCATTCAGGGCAGAAACGGCGGCAGGTGGGAATGCGATCGATATCAATTTCACTGGGCCGGATAACGATCAATTGGTAGCAGCTGCAACGTGGGCGACTGAGCGTTTGCGTAATGATTACAAAGGAGTGGTTGATGTTTCAAATTCCGATCGGCGTGGTCGAGAGGAGTTGATCGTCCGTGATCTAACGCCGCGAGGTAAGGCCTTAGGTTTCGATCTTAATATGGTGATGAACCAGGTTCGGGATGCTTTCTATGGCAATGAAGTGCAGCGACTGCAGCGCGGTCGTGACGAGGTGAAAGTGATGGTCCGCTACCCCGAATCAGAGCGGGGCTCGCTTTCCAATTTTGAGAAGATGAAACTAAGAACCCCAGAGGGAGAAGAGGTGGCCCTCCTTGATGTCGTGGTTCCTGAATACGGTCGAGGTCCTGCTACGGTGACCCGTGTGGATAGGTTTCGCACGATCAGCCTCAAGGCTGATGTTGATCTCGCTAGAGGTTATAATGCAAACGAGATTGTAGAAAAATACACTGACGAGGTTCTCGAAAAAATTGCAGAAAAATTCCCAGGGGTGCGGTATTCCTTCAAGGGTGAGCAGAGCGATCAACGCGACAGTATTCGCGAGATGGGGATCGGCTTTGTAGGCGCCCTATTACTCATGTATGTTTTGATGGCGATCCCACTAAAAAGCTATTTGCAGCCTCTGATCGTGATGAGCGTGATCCCATTTGGAATGGTTGGCGCGGTAGCGGGACATATTTTCATGGGGCTGAATATGAGCATCATGTCAATGTGTGGGATTGTTGCACTGGCTGGAGTTGTGGTGAATGACTCCTTAGTCCTCGTTGACTACGTGAATCGTAATAGGAAAAGTGGAACGGGTATTTTGGAGGCCGCTCGGAATGCTGGAGTGAGGCGATTCCGCCCGATCCTTCTGACTTCGCTTACGACTTTTGTGGGCCTCATGCCGATGCTTTTGGAAGATGATATGCAGGCAAAGTTTCTCATACCCATGGCTGTTTCGCTCGGCTTTGGCATTCTCTTTGCGACCGCGATTACTCTCATCTTGGTTCCATCGCTCTATGTGATTCTTGAAGATATTCGTAACCTGGGCACTGATTTGCTCACAAGTCGAAATAAACCTTTGGAAAATCCACAAACTAGGGGAAGTTCATCGCATGTTCCTTGAAGCTCTTGCGAGCGCCTTTCCTCCTTATACTTACACCCAAAAAGAGTGTTTTGAATTCACGAAGACGACTTCTTCCTATCAGTCACTAAGTAGGCGCGGGCAAGGGATCATGGAGAGGGTGCTCTTAGGAGATTCTGGGATTAAACAGCGAAATTTTTGCACTGATAACCCTGCTGCGATGTTCAAGGTGGGGGCGCAGAAGCTCAATGAATACTTTGAAAAGGAAGCTCCAGCCCTTTCGATTGCGGCACTGGAAAAAACGGGTGTCGATCCGTCTGAAATTGATGCTCTTATCATCTGCACCTGCACAGGATATCTGTGCCCTGGGGTAACAAGTCATGTGGCTGAGAATCTGGGAATGAGAGACGATGTGTATCTTCAAGATATTGTCGGCTTAGGCTGCGGCGCAGCCCTTCCAATGATGCGCGCTGCCGAGGGGTTTCTGGCCGCAAATCCTGGTAAAAAAGTCGCAACAGTGGCGGTCGAAATTTGTTCGGCGGCTCTCTTTATGAATGAAGAGCCTGGCGTGCTCATTAGCATGTGTTTATTTGGTGATGGTGCTTCAGCGGCGATTTGGTCTGATGAAGGAGCTGATGGGAAGTGGAAGGTGGGAAAGTTCGACACGATTCATGTTCCCGAGCATAGGGAAAAAATCCGGTTCATTAATTCTGGTGGAAAGCTACAGAATAAACTTCATCGGACGGTTCCCGAATTGGCGGCAGATGCAGTTGAAAAGCTTTGGCAGAATCGGCAGGGTGATCCGGATCAAGTGCTTGCGCATACTGGAGGGAGAGATGTGATTGAAGCTCTCGAAAAGCGAATGGGATGGGATTTACCTGAAACACGCGCGGTACTGAAAAAGACTGGAAATTGCTCTAGTCCCTGCATTTTTTTCGCTCTGGAGGAGCGTTTGAAGCAATCAGAAAATGATTCTCGCTATTGGTTGACTAGTTTCGGTGCGGGGTTTGCGGCTCATTCTTGTGAGATGTGGCGTTGACACATCCTCATCTTCAGATGACCGTCCCTCCGACATGATTAATAGAAAACGCCGGCTGATTTCCGGTTTACTAAGTGGCGCTCTCGGTTTGACTGCGATTGCTCAAGAGCCTGCAGCTCCGGCAGGCGATCAGTTCAAGGCACCTGCAAACGTGGCGGCCGCTCCCGCTGAAGCTGCAAAAACACAGTCTGGCTTGGCTTCATTAGTTCTGAAGAAGGGGACTGGAACAGAGAAGCCTTCTGCTACCGATACGGTGAAAGTTCACTACACCGGATGGCAGGCTTCCGACGGAACGATGTTCGATAGTTCGCTGCAGAGGGGACAGCCTGCTGAGTTCGCTCTTAATGGGGTTATCAAGGGTTGGACTGAAGGTCTCCAATTAATGGTTGTTGGAGAAAAGCGCCGCTTTTGGATTCCTTCTGATCTAGCCTATGGCGACCAAGGACGGGTTGCTGGTAATCTTACTTTTGACGTGGAGCTGCTTGAGATCGTCAAACCTCCAGCAGCGCCTAAAGAACTTGTTGCTCCGGCCGATGCTCTTGCTACCGAGTCCGGGCTAAAATCCAAGATTCTGAAGGTCGGGGAAGGTGATCTGACTCCAGGACTCGAAGATGTCGTGACCACTCAGTTTACGGGTTGGAAAGCCGACGGGGAATTCCTGACGACCTCAACTCGTAATCCTCAGCCTGCGCAGTTTAAGCTGAACGAACTGAACATCAAAGGGTGGACCGAGGGTCTGCAGCTTATGAAAAAGGGCGAAAAGCGCCGCTTCTGGATTCCTGCGAGCCTTGCCTTTGGTAAAGAGGGGGAAGCGCCTGCCGGTTCTCCTGCGGGCGATTTGATTTTTGACTTTGAGTTAATCGACTTCCGCTCAGTTCCTAAGCCACCACCGCCACCGAAGGATCCAAATGCTCCAAAAGATGTTGCCGCTGCCCCCGAAAGTGCGACTAAGACGGAATCTGGAATGGCCTATACGGTCATAAAGGCTGGCGAAGGAGATGCTTCTCCGGCTGATGGTGATCTTCTTAAGGTGAATTTTAAAGGATGGGACACAAATGGTGCTTCAATTGGTTCCAGTGAAACAATGGGTGGTCCTATGGCTCTTTCTCTCGACCAATCCCCAATCAAAGGATGGGCCGAAATTTTGAAGACAATGAAAAAGGGTGAGAGTCGCCGGGTCTGGATTCCTGAGAACCTTACTTTCGAATCGAAAGGCCGTGGAGCTCCCGAAGGCGCTTTGACTTTCGACCTCGAGCTGGTTGAGTTCAAGCCAAAGCCAGTAGCACCCAAGGCCCCAGCGGATGTGGCTGCGCCTCCAGCCGATGCGACCAAAACTGCTTCGGGACTCGCCTATAAGGTTCTCAAAGCGGGAACGGGTAAGCGCAAACCGACTGCAACCGACACGGTTAAGGTCCACTATGCAGGCTGGACTACAGACGGGAAACTCTTCGATAACTCGATTGAGCGAGATGAGCAGGCTCAATTTCCTTTAAACCAGGTGATCAAAGGTTGGACCGAAGGAGTTCAATTGATGGTTGAAGGTGAAAAGAGGCGTTTTTGGATTCCGGTTGAACTTGCCTACAATAATCAGCCGGGTAAACCTGCAGGAATGTTGGTGTTCGATATCGAACTCTTTACGATAGTTACTCCCGCGGCTCCCAAAAAAATCGAGGCTGTGACTCCGCCCATCGAGGTGAAGCCGGCTAAGCCTAAAGATAAAGCAGCCGAGTAGTTCAATATTCTGTAAATCATTCAAACCAGCCTGTTACGTAATCGTAACAGGCTGTTTTTTTGTGGGCTATTTGGGAGTAATTTCTTGTGAGTTTGCTCTGGCTTATTTACCTGCAGAGTCATGTACATTGATTTGCGGAGTGATACCGTAACCCAACCGACTCCTGAAATAAGGGCGGCTATGTGTCGTGCAAAAGTGGGAGATGATGTCATGGACTGTGATCCAACGGTCTCTCGGCTTGAAGAGATGTCTGCGGAGATGTTGGGGAAAGAAGCGGGAATGTTCGTTCCTAGCGGGACCCAGAGTAACCTCTGTGCCCTGCTTGCTCACTGCGAAAGGGGCGATGAGTATCTTGTCGGTCAAACCGCTCACACCTATCTCTTCGAGGGTGGGGGAGCAGCCGTTTTTGGAAGTATCCAGCCCCAGTCTCTTGATCAGGAAGAAGATGGGACATTAGCGCTGGATAAACTCGCTGCACTTGTGAAGCCCGACGATTTTCATTTCGCACGAACGAAGCTTTTATGTCTTGAAAACACAACGTGGGGCAAGGTTCTGCCATTGGACTATCTCAAATTAGTTCAATCGTTTGCGAGTGATTATCAACTATCGCTTCATCTCGATGGTGCTCGGCTCTTCAATGCTTCTGCTGCAACTGGGATCTCAGCGATTCAATTGGCGAGGCCCTTCGAGTCGGTGTCAATTTGTTTGTCCAAAGGGCTGGGAGCTCCCGTGGGTTCTGTTCTTGTCGCTTCCGCTAGTTTCATCAAAGAAGCAAAAAGGTGGCGCAAGATGTTGGGTGGGGGAATGCGTCAGTCAGGAATGTTGGCAGCAGCCGGTATTTATGTGTTAAGAAACCACATCGAGCGATTGGTCGAGGATCACGAAAATGCTCGTCAGTTGGGAGAGAGCCTAGCTGGTATATCCAAGCTGAAGGTAGACCCGATTCAGACGAACATGGTCTTTGTTGATCTGTCTCGATTTGATGGCGCGACAGTGTCACGAAGCCTTGAAGCGAAAGGGATAAAAATTGGGGGATACACCGGCGGGAAACAACGCCTCGTGACTCACTTGGGAATTTCCGCTAAGGATATCGGGTATGTGGTAAAGAGCTTCGAAGAAGCATGCGCGGAGTGACTTCCTCTAATAATTCTTGCAGCATAAACGCATAAAAAACGCCCCGGACGAACTGCCTGCGAAAAAGGAGGACCGCCCGGGGCGCATTGAAGAACGGGTTGGATTAATTTCCCGATCGCTCGCCAGTAAGCCAAAAAAACTAGAGCTATGACAGCAAAAGTTTAAAAAGAATTTAATCTTGTTTAGGTGATCTAAACTACCCAAGCGGAATCCCTTTATTTCAGACGCTTCTCCAGAATAGGAACTGGATTACGTAGCGGCTTCAATCTGTTCGGGAAAATACTTCATTAGTGATTCCGTGACGTGGGGTGCAGCCATCCCAAGCCCACAAGCTGATGTTGCTTTCATGGCCTCATTAATGTCGATCACTTCTTGGGTCCATGCCGCTAAATCTAGTTTTTTGGCGTCGCCATTCAAGCGCTCGGTCAGCCGTTGAGTGCCGATACGACACGGGAAACACTTGCCACAGGATTCGTGTGCGAAAAACGCCATGGCATCGTGGGCAGCTTTCATCATATTACGGGAGTCATCAAAGACCATGATTCCACCGGCTCCAAGGAAGGAACCGTGCGAACGAATACAAGGATCATCTAGTGTAAGGTCATCAAGGATTTGATGACCGAGGAATCCTCCCGAGAGCCCTGCCATGGTGACGGCTTGAATAGAGCGTCCATCTAATGGTCCGCCTGCCCAATCATAGAGGAGAGTTTTTAGGGGGAGGCCGATGGGGATCTCGTAGTTGCCGGGTTGTTTGATATCGCCGGAAAGCGATATTAATTTGGTGCCAGCATGTTCATTGATCCCTAATGATTGATACCATTCAGCTCCTTTGATGATAATGTGGGGAATTGCGCAAAGAGTTTCGACATTGTTGACCGCGGTCGGTTTGTCTTCAAATCCGTGGGTGACAGGAAACGGTGGCTTGTTGCGGGGAAAAGGGTGTTTGCCTTCCAGCGAGTTTAGAAGCGAGCCTTCTTCACCACAAATATAAGCGCCTGCGCCCCGGCGGATATACAGATGAAATTCAAACTCAGATCCGAGAATGTTGTTTCCAAGGAGTCCGGCTTCCTCGACTTCAGCTAGGCATCTTTCGAGAAGGATGTTGGTCTCGGGATACTCGTAGCGAAGGTAGATAAATCCGCGCTGAGCTCCGGTCGCTAATCCCGCAATGATCATGCCCTCGATGAGAGAGAATGGATCGTAGTCCATGAGAGCCCGGTCCTTGAAACATCCAGGTTCACCTTCGTCAGCATTACAGACGATCGATTTGGGGTGGCGGTCGCACTCGGCAACAGCTTTCCACTTCAATCCGGTGGGGAACCCAGCTCCCCCACGCCCTGCGAGTTTTGATTCAGTAATGGTTTCGATGACACGAGTCGGCCCCGCTTCGAGAGACGATTCTAGAGCTTTAAAGCCGCCGTTAGCTTGATAGCCCTTTAAGGTGTTGTGACCTTGCTTGCGAATATTTGAGAAAAGGGCCTCTTCATTTCCACTAGGATTAATGGGAGGAAGTGGGGATGGAGTGGGCTTCAGGCTGGCTGCTGATTCGCCCGCCAAGGTAGTGTGTGCCGTGAGAACTGGGATGGGTTCGTCACAACGACCTGAGCAAGGCATTCCAGTAGCATTTTGTCCCTCTTCTTTTAAAGTTTTGAGTATGTCGTCAGCTCCCCGAAGGCAGCAAATATTCCCGGTGCAAACACGAGGCGCTTCTAATCCGCCGGGAGTGCGTGAGAAGTGGTGGTAGAAGGTCACTGTGCCGTAAAGATCTGCGAGAGGTGTTTTTAATCCTTCCGATACCGCGCGGAGGGCTTCATCAGAAAGGTAGCCATCGCGATTATGAAATGCGTGAAGGAGAGGGAGAAGAGGGGCGGGTTCATTTTTCCACTGCTCGATAAGTTGTTGATCGCAACCTGAAATGGCCATGACAGGAGACTGACGGGTCATTCAAAAGAAACAAGAGGGAAGCGCCCGTCGACCTTCGATCGTGACTAAAAAGTAGTCCCAATAGCAAAGTGGAAAGCGCCACCAGGTTCTCCGCTGTTTTGTGACAGGGAACGACCGTATTCCAGTCGAATGGGTCCTACGGGGAGGCTGATGCGAACTCCCAAGCCAGCGGCTAGTTCGATGTCGGAGTCGAGTCCCGCAGCATCGCAAAAGACAAGGGCTTCAAATGGACCGGCGAGGTTGTGCATGTATTCAGCATTCGCTAGCCACCACTCTGTTCCTCCCAAAGCGTTACCGTTGAAAGATGCCCCCATCTTAAGTTCGGGAAAGGAGCGGATGGTGTTTGCTCCACCTAGAAACTTTCGTAGGTCGATGGGTAGGTTTTGGTTCTCGCTAGCTGGGGAAATGAAACCTCCCCGCAAGCCCAAAGCGTAAGAGGAATTTTCGTCCAGTGTTTGATAGTAGCTGATTTGGCTTTCGACCTCAAAAAATCCAACGGTGTCATCTCCATCTGAAAGGCCAAGAGAGGTGTTGAGGCGAGCAAACCAACCGTCTGAAGGCAGTGCAGAATTATCGCGCTTATCGAATAGTTGTTGCAGGCCAAGTCTTGATACCGTGTAGCTTCGTGGGCCAGCCAATTCTCTAGGAATCGGTGTGTTAATCGAAGTTTGGGACACAGTCAGACCAACCGTGCTTGAGTAGTTATTACCCCATTTCCATGTCAGTTCACTGCCAATTCCTCCTTCTAATTTGTCATAGTTGTCGAAGTCTTGGTTAACGAGAAACGCGCGGTTGGCAATCCTTAGATCTTGGCCCAAAAAGAACGGGTTACTGAGGCTGATGGCACCCAAGCCACCCAAAGAAGTGATTTCGGCCACTGCCGATAAATTTGATAAGCGTCCCCATGGGTTACGGTCGAAGTAACGAAGTCCGAGGGTATAACCCTCAATTGATCCGTATCCCAAAGCGACGGAGTATCCCCTCGCCTTGGCTTCCTTGAAATGAAGGGTCAGATCTAGTTCAGCATCGTTAATCTGCGTTTTCTCAAGGCGTACACTGGAAAAGGCTCCCGTTGAGAGTAGCTTCGTGATGTCTTGGTTCGCTGATTCTTCGTCAAATTTTTCACCGATCAGTTTGCTGAAGCGGTTCTGAATATTAGAGGGTCTGGTTTTTTTGAGGCCGGCGGTCTGGAATGATCGAACGATGTATTTCTTTCCCGGTGTGATCAGAAAGTTAAGAAGGAGTCGGTCATCCAGGGTTTCTTTTAACATCACTAGCGAAATATCGGTATATCCTTGTCTTCGATAGTCTTCGGTAATGCTGCGGCGAAGCGAAATGATGTTTTCAGCGGTGGCTGTTGCTCCTCGAGCCTCACCAGCTAATTTTTTTAGAGCGGCCGAGGGCTGGACTTGGCTTTCTAGATTAGGAGTTTCGAGGATGAAAAGTGGTCCTTTCTCGACCTTCAAATTGAATGGGATTTTGCCGTTAGCTTGACGCGATTCTTGAACTGCTGTGACGATGCTTTCCCAGTATCCATTCGTGCGCAAAAGATCACGAACTCTTTCAAGGCCCTCTTCAATAAATTTGGCTTCAAAGGCCCGTCGTTTAACCGTCTCGGGAAATGTCGCTTGGAATTGCTCTTGAATTGCCTCCACGTCATCGAATCCAGTGACTTTGATCGATCCCAGAAATTGTGAGAGCCCCTCCTCAATGGTGAGACGAATTTTTTCATCTGAGATTTTTTGCCCCGTAATCACAGCATCTGGCAGGCCGTGGGTTCTTAGATAGGATTCGACGAGGTAGGCCGCATCGTCGGCACGTGAATCGGTGGCCTTTCGCTTACGAATATAGTCCATTCGACCAGCGACTGCTTCCAAGAGGCTCTCTGAGGTGAATGATTGCAAGCCGACAAATTCGACACGTGCACCAGAAGTCAATGCTTGGGTGATAAGCAGAATCAAGATTATGATTCGAAAAACCATGAAACTTACTTAAAGCGAACCGAGAAAACGAGAAAAGCTCTCGTTTGTCCTTGCTCATCGATTTGGGTGGTGAAATCCCAACGATCGTCAAGATTGAGAGTTGCTGAGGAAAAATTTTGACCTGAGTATTGATTTGTTTCGCCAAGTGAAAGTTTGATTTGACTGGAGTTTTTGAGGAATCTTTGGATTACCGATTTATCCTTTTCACCATTCCTGCGACGGAGGGTTTCGAAAAGGTATTGAAGTGCCTTTCGCGAGGCGACTTCTTGATTTGCTAGTTGTGCTGACAAGGTGCCGGTCGCTAAAAGAACCATGATTTCACTTTCGGGAAGCGGTGGGTCCGAGGTGAGGACTAGTTTAGGGTTTTGAAGAGTACCCGATACGTAAACCTGAACGAGGTAGGAACTGACTTTGGAGCTTCCTTTAAGATCTAGGTATGGATTGGCTGGTGAATCAGGGCGCAGGGTGATTGATCCTGACTGCACTTCTAGCTTGCTGAAAGGAAGGTCAGCAACAAGGTCTTCCGAAATTACAATGCCGGAGGTCGTAGGCGATCCTATCGTTCCTCCGAGCTTCAAATTTTGGCCGGTGATCTGGCCATCTATAAGATTACCGCGAATAAGGACGGGGTCTTCGGCGGTGATATCAATCTCAACGTTCCAGTCCATGATTCCGGAGGGAGTTGAAATGATTTGATTATCTATTCTGGGGCTTTGCGAAAATGAGGGAAGGTTTGGTTTTGGTATTTCGGTTGTTCGAGGGACGCCAAAGGGAAGGATTTCGACATCCTTGTATATGAGGCTGTCAGCGATTTTGAGTGTCCCTGCGATTTTAGCCTTCGAATAGGGGCCTGCGATTGTGAGGCTAGGGTGGCCACGAAAATTTAAGTCCTCCGTGCGATAGAGAAGAATATCTTGTCCCTCTACACTAAGATCGAAGACAGGATCGAAATCAGCATCTCTTGAAGCTAGGTTAATGGTTCCTCCGATGGTCGCTTTGCCGCCAGATGCTATGATAGAGCTTTTATTAAATGATATGACGTCATTTGCGAGGGTGAGAATGATTCGTGAGTCACGGAATTCCGACCCGGGAGAATCATCAAGGCGCATTTTTTTGACACTTAAGTCGGCATTCCCTGAAAACTGTGGGTTGGAAATTGTTCCAATGGCTTTGATATTCACCTCTAAACTTCCCTGAACATCTTTGACTATAGGAACAAATGGCTGGACTTGGCCTAGATCGACTTCGGCATCCTTTATTTCAAGTAGGAATTCTTTTTCAGGCTCTGATTCTGGAAGTCCCAACCATGTTTCTGGTTGTAGAGGTAGGTTTCCGGAGATTGTCATAAAGTTGGAAGTTCCGTTTTTTCCTGATCCATTGAAAGTGAGTTCTTGATTGGTGGTTTTAAGTGCTAAATTTAAACCAAAGTCCGGAAGGTTAGGCTGAAGGCTAGTATTCAGATTATTTGCGTTAATATTTCCGTTCAATCGAGGTTCCATGAGTGAGCCCGATAATCTTAGATCTAGATTAAGTGTGCCCATGATATTGGGAATGAAGGGGGTGAGCGGTTGGATGCGGCGGAGGTCCAGTTGGTCGTTTTTGACGGTTAGGGTAAGAGGTGAATCAAGCGGGATCATTTTTTGATTGAGCCATTTCCGGGGAAGAAATGGGAAGGTCCCATCTAATTTGAGTAATTGTCCTGCGGGATCTTTTGCTTCGACGCCTACCATAAGTTTCTGAGCGTCGGTTCGCAGATCAACTACCATTTCAGCAGGAGGGATTTGTGGCATAGTAGTTGATTTAAAACCTTTTAAGGAGATCGTTCCATTCAGTAATGGATTGGCGAAAGTGCCGCTAAGGTCAAAGTTTTCAGCATGAAGAATCCCGGAAAGTTCGGGTGGGACAGGAAAAAATGATGAGAGTCGTTCGAGGGTGAGAGGCTTAGATTTAATCTTCAAGGCGATTTCTTTTTCTGATTCTAAGATGTCATCCAGCGAGCGAGTTGAAAGAGGTGCTGGAAATTTTGCTTTAATGGTGAGAAGTTCTTCGTCTTTTTCAAAAACTTTAAAGTAGTCAACTCCAAGAGTGTCATTCGACCAGTTGAGTTTGGTCTCAGCGACTCCCTCAGGGGTCATTATTTTGAGGTGCTCAAACGCAATTTCATTGGGCCAGTTCCAGGTGATCGTCCCATTTGTGACGACTTGCGGAAAGTTGGGCGGATGGAAGCCCAACGCTAATAGGTCTGTTGAGCCTAAGTGCTGGGCCATTTTAAAATCACCCTTGGCTGTTGTGGTGAAATTTAGAGAGCCTTTAAGATTCTCATTGAGAATCGTCGCGTCATTGATCTCTGAGTAAACTTTCGCTTGGTAGGTTTGTGGATCAACCTGAAATTGAGCGCTGGCTCTCAGGTCACCAAGAGTTGAGGCAAAGACGCGAGCTTCTCGTGAATCGTAATGAAGTTCAGCACTAATAGTAGGGAACTTGGGCCAATCAATGGTGAGATCTAGCTCGGCTGAGGAATCAAGAATTTGGCGGTCTAGCACCACAGTTCCCTCAGCTTTTATTCTATCATCAATTGCGATATGAATATCGACTAGATTTTCAAAGGGCGAGAGGAGATCTGCTGTTCTTGCCTCAATTGAGGTGTGCGAGATTTCTTGATTTTTATACCTCAAGTCACAAGCCTCTAAGGCGAGCAAGCCAGTTGCGGTATCAATTTTGAGCTTTGTGATTTCGCCCGATGATTCAAGTTCGGGTTTTGCGAGATTGAGAAGACTAGGAATCGACAAGGAAGGCGATTTAAGTGAAATTCGGTAGGATGATTCTAAATCTGATTCCGCAAAGATTTCGCTGCCGGCGACTGAGATAGTCATTGAAGCTGATTTCTCTGGTTTGAAGGATATATTTCGAACCGAAAGCTGTGGGTTAAAGGTAATTTGGTCGATGAAGATGCCCTCTCTATTCCAAGTTAGCAAGGACTCCGGATTGTAAATGTTACGGTCGAGATGGTCGCGTGATTGAAGATCCGAGATGAGATAGTAATTTTCACCCGCGGTATGAGTGAGGGATCCCAGAGAAACTTGGGTGATGTCATCGATTTCAACTTTAAGGTCGCTGATCGAGATTTTGGTCGGCTGGATGAATTTTTTGATAAGACCTAGGATCTCTGTGAGAGAGGTTTTGGGGCCGGAGGCCGGACCCTGAGTTCGGTCGCTTGAAAAGATTTCTGTTTTGGGCGCCTCTGGGTCGATGACAATATGAATCCGATTGAGGGCGATAGATTCGAGCTCCAAATCAATCAATGATCCAATTGACCATTCAACTTTGATTAAATCGGATTCAACGTGTTGGATGATTGATGTTCCGTTGAGGGAGATATCACGAACCGAGATTCCGGAGAGTGCTGAGCCCTCGAGTATGAAGTTTCCTGAAAGATCCTGAGTCTCCAATTGTTGTGAAATAATCTTTTCGAATCCCCAACGAAAACCGGGTCCGTTGACCCATGTCAGGAGGCCGACGATTAGAATGAAAGGGTAAAAAATACGCCTTCTCCAACGCCGATGGGGCACTGAAGGTTCTTTAGTTTTATCCTCAAGAGGTGACATTGTGCAGGAACTGTCTTTTTAAGACGATGATGCGACAATTTTCATCGCGTTTTTTTGCCCAATTGGTGGGAAAAGGCAACAAATGTCGATTTTCGGGGCGACACTGCAGTTGGGAAGATGCTGGGACCAGAGCCCTGAAGTTATTTGGCGAAGGCTTGGTAGGCCTTTTCGACGGAATCCTTTTTAAAAGTTCCGGTCTGCATCAAGAGGCCGTATTTCTGGGTGAGCGAATCGCCCTTCCTGAGAGTGTAATTACCGTTTCCCTTTTTGGTGAAGCTTTTTTCGCCAAAGGGGTTTGCGGTGAGAAGGCCATAGGTGCGGGCGTGCCAGAACGTGGGGTGATTATGGTTTGAAGGATGGTCCATCATAGTAATTGTGACGTCTTTATGAGAGCTGTCGGGGCCGTAGTAGCTGACCCAGCGTGCGCGCTTGCCCCAGGCCTTCTTATCAGTCTGGCCCTCAGAATTGGCGATGTGGCCTTTTGCAACCTTGCCTTCGTGCCGTAAGGTTGGGGAAACACGAAGGGCAAAGGAACCCTCCTTGGTGTCACCAAATTTCACTTCGGTCGCTGCAGTCAGGGTCGAGTGGACTTCGATCGCGAGTGATTTTTCACTGGGTTTACTGAAGTTGTAGGTCCGAGTTTCTTTAAGGAGCACTTCCTTGTCTTGCTGCCACTCAAGGCTGACTGAAAATGACCCATCTTTGCATTTCCCGAAGGATTTGTGAACAATGTTTGATTTGTGATCTTTTGAGTGCCAGAAATCGTGGCCGTTGACATCGCCGTGAGTGAACCAAAAAGAGCGATGGTGGGGGTGATCTGGTTGCTCACCCTCAACATTTTTTTTCATGGGGAAGTTTCGAGTGAGCCCAACTCCGGTGGGACCTACGAGAGGATAGAGGTAGGGTAGATGATGGTCGGTTCGGTATTCCGTGATCAGGGTGTCACCGTCAAAAAGCTTCAAGGAGGATTCGGTTTTTTCCTGACGAAAGCCGGCGAACGCGGATTGAGCGAGAAGGGCGGTGATTAGGAGAAAAGTCGATTTCATAGCTGGACACCGATAATCTCTTTCGCACGAAAAATAAAGAAGGGAAATTGCGAGAATAATTGTGCGACAGTTTTTTCGAAATGTCAGATCAACAAGTTGATGATGCAATTTAACGATGTGGTGGAGCAATATGGCAGGACTTTGTATCGCTTTAGCCTCATCTTAACTAAGAAGCCCGACCGAGCGGCGGATTTTGTCCGGCAGGCTTTCGTGAGCATAGCGCGCGGGAGGCATCAGCTCAGAAATAGTGCCCATGCTAAGACTCTCTGAGTCCCTCGATTTTATGCAAAAGCTACCCTCAGAAAGGGTGTTCATGGTTAAAGGGCGAGCAATCGCTGAAAAATTGGGGGAGAAACGTTATTGTGAGATCATTTGATAAACCTAATATGAGCACAATCTGGAAATGTGGGCGTTGCGGGCGGGACGTTTTTACCTTAGAAGTTTGCAGAACCCTATGGCACTTGAACTACGCTACTGCAAAAATCTCTTCAATTACTCACGTCGCGAATCGCGGGAGGTGACTGTTGGAAACGTAAAAGTGGGTGGCGGTAATCCCGTCGTGGTGCAATCGATGATCACCTCCGATACCCGTGATACCCAGGCCTGTGTTGAAGAGGTACTTCAGCTAGCGGATGCGGGATGTGAGGTGGTTCGGATTACGGCCCAGACACGAAAGTATGCTGAAAATCTCGAGAATATCCGTAATGGAGTTCGCGCTGCTAATTGCGGGGTTCCCTTAGTCGCGGATATTCATTTTAAGCCGGATGCGGCCTTTGAGGCTGCGAAGTGGGTGGAAAAAGTACGGGTTAATCCGGGGAATTACGCGGATAAGAAAAAGTTTGAGATCCGGGAGTATACCGATGAGCAATACGAAGAAGAGCTGAGGCGGATTCGGGAGGAATTCACACCGTTGATCACTCTTTGTAAAGACCTCGGTCGTGCGGTGAGAATCGGAACCAATCACGGTTCGCTCTCCGACCGTATCATGAATCGTTATGGTGACACTCCTCTTGGAATGGTGGAAAGCGCGCTGGAGTTTGCGCGGATCGCTCGGGACGAAAAATTTCATAATTTTGTTTTTTCGATGAAGGCTTCGAATCCAAAGGTTATGATTGAGGCTTATCGCCTGTTGGTGGCACGACTAGAAGCGGAAGGTTCCGATTGGAATTACCCCCTTCATTTAGGGGTGACGGAAGCAGGTGATGGTGAGGATGGCCGAATTAAGAGTGCGATTGGCATTGGGAGTTTGCTGGCGGACGGAATCGGAGATACCATTCGCGTGAGTTTGACCGAAGACGCAGTGCATGAGGTTCCGGTGGCGAAGGCTTTGGTGAGAGCGATTCCGGAGGGCGGATGTGAGACTAGGGTGAAAGAAACTTGGAATTCTTTCGAATACGAGCGCCGCAAGAGCAAGGTTCAACGTGTGGCCGGGTTGTCTTTGGGCGGCACGGAATTAATGCGGGTTTTCACTTCTCGTGAGAAGTGGGATTCGGTGGCTCACAAGATTGACCAGATGGGCGATTTTAAGCCTGAAATTGTCAGCGAGGATTCAGGTGTAGTAGAGCTCGACCCCCGGGAAGACGAGGTAATCTTTGAAATTAATCGAGCGAATGAGTCGAGATTGCTTACGGTAAAAGATGGTTTGGACCTTCCTACCATTTCTGCTTTCCGCCTATTGGCAGCAAAGGCTGACGCCCGGCATTCAATTCTGCTTAAGGATACCCTCGCTCCATCGAATAATGCGGCGGCTGATTTTCTTCCTACCTTGTTGAAGGCCTCGATGAATTTGGGTTCGTTGATTTGCGATGGAATTGGAGACGCGATTTTGGTGCAGGGCGAAGAAGCTCCAGGACAATCACTTCGACTTTCCTATAACATTCTTCAGGCGGCGGGGGCACGAATTTTTAAGACTGACTACGTAGCGTGCCCAAGCTGTGGACGCACCTTGTTTAATCTTCAAGAGACGACCCAGAAGATCCGTGAAGCGACCGGGCATTTGAAAGGAGTCCGAATTGCAGTCATGGGATGTATTGTAAATGGGCCTGGAGAGATGGCGGACGCTGACTTTGGTTATGTCGGCGGAGCCCCGGGTAAAATTAATCTTTATGTCGGTAAGCAGGCCGTGAAATTTAATATCCCAGAAGGTGAAGCGGTTGAGAGGCTGCAGGATTTAATTCGTGAACATGGACGCTGGGTAGATGCGCCAGAACAAGTTGTCAAAGTTTAGGCCATGAATGCGGTAGATGCCCCGGCTCACGAAGGCCAAACGAGGACTAAGAAAAAATCTGATAAGCCTTGGCAGGTGGTCGTCCTAGATGATCCGGTTAACCTGATGGAGTATGTGAGTCGTGTCCTCACGAATATTTTTGGGTTCTCAACGGAGAAGGCGAAGGAGCTGATGATGGCGGTGCATCAAAAAGGAAGGGCCGTTGTTTGGGTTGGGAATCGCGAGAAAGCGGAAATGTATGTGAGCCAACTTCATAGCGCCCAACTGCATGCCACTCTTGATAGAGCAGAATGACAGTAGGACCAACAGTTGCTGGTGGATTGAAATTAGTGCCCGAAACAGAGCATGATTGGATGCTTCTGGTCGGGATCGCGGGAGATAGTGATTCGGATTTGGCGGGAAGGCTTGCCGGATTGATGGATGAGGACTCGATGTGGGATGATATTGTGGCGCCTGAACTGGCCGAGGAATTTTCAAAACAGCGAATCAAGGTAGTGAAGGAGGTAATGAGGGCTAAGGAAGAGGATGGTGATATTCATATTTTGAAGGGGAGTGTTGATGTTTGGTATGGTGCCTTGAATCAGGCTCGGCTGGCCCTTGAGGACAAATACAAATTCGGGGCCCGTGAGGAAGTAGATCCAAAAATATTTGAAGATTCCTCAGTGCGCGCCGCTTACTTTCGCAACAACTTTTATAGCCACGTTCAGGGCTTGTTGCTTCAGTATGTGATGGTTGATTAGAAAGCTGTCAGGGTAGCTCCAACCAGTCTGGCGATCTCATCACCATCCTTATTCGCCGAAAAGAGAGCGGGCTTCGGCCAGAGCTCTAGCTGATGTGATCTCAGTCATGCAGCGATGATCTAAGGGACACTTGTTTAGGAGGCAGCCGCTACAGGCAACGTGTTCGTGAATAACTTGGTGAATTTTGCCGAGAGGTCGTCGCCATTCCGGTTCGTTCGGGCCAAAGAAGACAAGAGAGGGTGTGCCTACGAAAGCAGCGAGATGTGGGATGGAGCTATCGCTTGCGATAAGCCCATGGCAGGTTGCTAGGAAATCGATTAGCTCAGTGCCTTCGCATGAGCAAACTTGCTTGCCGAGAGAGTTAGCAAGAGCGAGAGCGGGCTCTGGTCGATCAGGGTGCGGAATGATCGCGAGATCAAATTTGCCGGAGAACTCATTTGCTAATTCTGTGAAACGATCAATTGGCCACTCGGCAGCATCTCCAAAATCGGATCCAGGTGAGATCGCAAGAATCGGAAGTTCTGGTGCCTGAGGTCTTGGTGGAGGAGCGAAATAAGCAGCATGGAAAGGGTCAAATCCAAGTTTTTTGACAAAGTTGAGATAGCTCTGAACGCGATGTACGATGGGGCCTGACTTTTGGGCGACCCTTACAGACTGAGTGAGATATCTGACAAGCTTTTCATTGGGGAAGCCTAAGCGATTTTTGATTCCAATTTTAGCAAATGCCTGAGCTGCGGAGTTATTCTCCCACGCAATCGTAGATTCAATGTTTAGATTAGAATCTCTGATTAAATTACTGATTTTCCGGGCAGAATCAGAGCGAGAATGCTCAACGACTCGACTGACTTCGTCAACCTTGCGCCATAATGGAGCTGTTTCATGGTTAGCAACGACTGCAATCCGAACGGCTTGAATCCCTCGAACTGCAGGAATACTAAAACAGGTCTCCGCAATAGAATCTGGTGAAGCGATTGCCAGGTAACCTTCGTTCAACTGGAGGTAAGGTCGGTCTTGGGAAAGCACGGCCTGAGACGTTTCGGGCATGTGGAAAAGATAGGGGGGATGTGGTGAGATGTCACGCGAGAGTGATCGGATCAAGCGGAGGAAATCTTTTTGGGCGGTGGTAATCAGGATTTCCATCACCAAGATTACCTGCGCTGACAAAGATTTGGTCCGGTGAGTTCAGGATGAAGCAGGCGTTCAGGAGTGTGGATTTACTGAAGTCATAGCTTTTTTCTAACCATGACAATGGAATGCTGGCGCGAGCCTGCCAGCCCTCGCGATTCACTTCCGCTGATGTCTCCACATCAGGAATAGGTAAGGGTTCGCTTGGAGCAGGGATCAACGGGCCGCAAAATGCGCTCGACCACCATCCGCCATTCGGAGCAAGGTTGAATTCGAGATATCTGTTTTTATCAGATGAAAGCAGGAAGAATTCAGCGACATCATATTTCCAAAGTTCGGGCTGATACTGCCCCGGTTGGCTGTCTGGATGGTTTAAGCCAGGAGTGCCTTCTTGGCTTGCGAGAAAGTGAAAATGAGTTTGATCAATCCAGAAGAGGAATTTTGGTAATTTTGTAATCTTCGAGCTCGACCAATCCGTTAAAAGGGCGGTGCCGTGGCGCTCGAGATCAAAAAAAGTTGGGGTTCTTTCTGCAAAAATGACCGGAATTTTTTCCACGTGTCATACAAGATGAAAAAATATCTCTTTTCTCAAGAAGAACGACAGATTTTCACTCGTCACATCCGTAGAAATATGAGACTTCTTAGCATCAAACATAAGTTTAATGAGACCAATTGAGTATATCGGGGCTGCCCCGATGAAAAAAAAGCGCCGAAGCTCATTTGGTGGGTGGCTTCTCGTCGCTTTTGCGGTCGCTCTGGGCGGTTTTTTTCTCCGCCCTTTGATTCCTTTTCTCCGCGCTCAAACTGACTTGACCTCCCCTGCGAATGTTCGTGAATCGATCACTACCCTTGAATCAGATGGTGATTTTGGCTCCCGGTTAGCAGCAGCGGCTCTTGAAAGGACCCAGGCTCAGGTTAATTACGATGGTTCATATTTTAAAATTGATTTTCCTAATGGAGATATTGCTCCAAATCGTGGGAAAGCAGAGGATTTGATAATAAGGGCGTATCGGAGTCTTGAAGTTGATCTCCAAGTTGATGTTCACGCCGATCTGAAAGAAAATTTTTACTCCTATCCGCAGATCTTTGGTTCTAAAGGGCCAGATACCAATATCGACCATCGGCGGGTCCAAAACCTTCAGCGATTTTTCACTCGTAAGGGACAGGTTTTAGGAGTGAGTCAAGATCCCGAGGATTATGGATTTGGTAATATTGTCATTTGGCAATTATTAGATGGGAATAAGCATATTGGGATTGTCGTTCCAGGTCCGGGTGCCAAAAAAACTGAGAAGTGGGTCGTCCATAACATAGGGAACGGTCCTCAGTGGGAAAAGAAGCTCTTTGATTACTCGATCAAGGGGCATTACCGCTACGGAGAGTAATACTTCTATCCTCTGTGGCTTCCGGAGGAGTGGTGAACTAGACGCGGCTACTTTATCCGGCCCCTGGTTCAGGATGGTATTTGATTAGAGGGTGGTAAAGGATGGAGGGTCGATTTATTTCTTTGCCGAAATGGAAATTGCTTTCCCTAAAACTGGCCAATCCATGTGAAATATGGGTCCTAGCGGAAGGTCACGGGGAGTGACTTTTCGAGGTGAGCTCGAAGCTTGTCGTGGGCAGTGTCGATTTCCTTTTGCTTCATCGTGCCCTTATGAGATCGATAGCCAAATGAGTAGGCGATGGATCGTTTGTCAGCCGGCATTTTCTTCCCAGACGGATCGTGGAATTGATCGAAGCAAGTGGCGGAAACTAGCAGAGGATCGTTGTGTTTACCGAGGGCTTTTTCGATTTCAGCATTACTGGTTGTGAGGGGGAGCTCCATTGCGATGTCGCGGCTCGAGCCCGGAAATTGAGGGAGTGGCTCGATTTGGAACATATCTTGTTTGATTCCAAGGACCTTTTTCTGATCGAGTTCGGCGAGGTAGATGGGAGCTTTGAAGCCGATTTCACGAGCCCGGGAGGGCATGATCTGGGCAAAGGTACCAATCGGTTTGCCGCTGAGTTGAATATCGCCACTGAGGAGAAAGCCTTCGCGAGCACGGGTCGTGAATTGAATCGAACGATTTCCAAGCGCGGCTTGGATGGCAGCCTTGAGATCGTAAAGGTCAAGTTGTCGATTCTCATCACGAGTCCAAGAAAGAGGGCTGGCTTCTCCACCGAGGAGAAGTGCGATAGAATCGGCTTCAAGATCGGTGGCTTTGCCACCCCCGACGTTTCGAAACTGGCGTCCGGCTTCGAAAAAGCGCAGGTTTTTGGCACCTTGTCGGAGATTGTTTTCGGCCGTGGCAAGAAGTCCAGGAGTGAGTGAGGGGCGCAGAATGGCGTGATCTTCACTGAGTGGCCGTGCTACTTTTACGAGATCGCCGTCTTGCATAGGCCGAAGTGGAAGGCAGTCACGGAGTTGATTTTCTGCGATGAGCTTAATGGTTTGGCTTTCGTGAAAGCCCAATGCGACTAGATTCTTTTTGAAATCAAGGAGGCGGTCGTATTCGTGGTCGATTTTACTTTCATCGACCGCAGTCCCGCCAGTACGGGATGGAATATTCTCAAGTCCGTGGGTGCGGGCGATTTCTTCGACAAGGTCAGCGGAACGTTCCAGATCGCCTCGCCAGCTTGGAATTTTCCAAGTCTTCAGATCAGATGAAGAAAGACCGAGGCGAGAAAGAATGATTCCAGCATCTTCCAGTGAGATACTGTTGTCCATCAGTTGTAGCATACGATCTACGTCGAGTTTGACTGATGGAAGTTCTTTGGGGAGGTTTCCAGCAGTTGCGGTTCGTGGAGAAACTTCCCCGCCGGCAATTTCAAGAATGAGGGCGGCGGCGAGGGCCGAGGCAGGCAAGACTTGTTGTGGATCGACTCCGCGCTCGAAGCGATAGGAGGAATCCGATGTCAGAAAGAGGCGGCGCGAGCTCCGGCGAATCTCGGAAGTGGTGAAGTAAGCTGATTCGAGGAGGATATCGGTGGTTGAGTCAGTCACTCCACTGTCAAGCCCACCCATGATACCAGCGAGGGCGAGGGGTGTGCCAGATTGGTCAGAGACGACACAATCGATGTCTCTGAGGTCGTAGGTTTCTTCATCGAGGGCTTTAAATTTTTCGCTCTCCGAAGCTTGGCGAACGTGAATAGCTCCATCGACTTTGCTGGCGTCGAATGCGTGAAGCGGTTGTCCGATTTCGTGGAGGACGTAGTTTGTGATATCAACAATGTTGTTGATGGGGCGGAGGCCAATGGCTTTGAGCTTCTTGGTAAGCCAATTCGGGCTTGGAGCAACTTTGACTCCTTTGATCCTAAGGACCGAATAGAAGGGGCAAGTCGCGGAATCGCTAGTGACAACTCCGGCATCTTCGGCGAGTTCGGTGGGGTGTGATTTTACGACCGGCTTGGTTTCGGTATGAAGAAGCGCGGCAAGTTCACGGGCAAGGCCGGAGTGGGAAAGGAGGTCGGGACGGTTTGGTGTGATCTCGACTTCGATGAGGGTATCAGAATCAAAAAGGTCTTTTACCGGAGTTCCGACTTTAAAATCGGCATCAAGAATGAGTAGGCCATCTTCCTTATCGGTGAGACCGATTTCGGATCCGGCAGCGAGCATGCCCTTAGATTCGATTCCGCGCATTTTGGTTTCGCCTATTTTAAATCCGCCGGGAAGAGCGGCTCCGGGGAGGCAGCAGGGGACTTTATCGCCGACTTTGTAGTTAGTGGCTCCACATACAATTTGACGAAGCGAGCCCTCACCAGCGTCAACTTGGGTGACTTTGAGGCGGTCAGCGTCAGGGTGTTGAACGGCTTCCTTGATTTCGGCCACCACAATTTGGTCGCTCTTGACACCGATTTCGTGGAGGCCTTCGATTTCGATGCCAGCAAAGGTGAGGAGGTCGCAGACTTCTTCGAGCGAGCGGGAGCCAAAATCGAGGCGTTCTTTGAGCCAAGTAAGCGAAACGTTCATAAGGCCGGGAGAAGAAAGGCCCGCGAGGCTTTTTTCAATCGAAAATCAAAGAAATCCCGCCCCGGTGCTTTTTGGAGTGTAAAATAATAGGGGCCTTTTTTCGTTCTATGACAATGGTAATCCTAGCGATTATCCGATGAACCACAATGCACCGAGAGATCTTGGTCTTGCCCCCCCAGGAACCATTTTGTGGTTGAGACCCTTATTTTAAGCTAAATGAAGGGTGCGTAAAGAATCGTCTAGCGGATCTCGGGACCACCGAAATCAAAGCCGAATTGTAGCCAAATAGAATCAGCATTTTCGTCTTTGAGGTCGTCGTGGGAATACTGCAGACGGATCGTAGAGAGCATGATGTCGCTGTGGCGGAATTCGCGGGTCAGGGCAAGGGTGAGGCGTTTACGCTCGGCGGATTCGAAAGCGTATTCGGTTTCGCCCAAGTGAATATCGGCACCACCTCTAGCTCCTTCTAGGTATTCGTAGCGGAGGCCGGCAATCCATTGTGGGTGGAAGCGGTAATTGACGTAGGCCATTAAGCTGTTCTGTGAGGTTGCTCCCTGGAGTGCGGGGTCGTCTTCACCCATCCACTCGACGTCGCGATAGAAGTATTCGGCGCCGATCGAGAATTCCCGCCCGCCTAGTTCGATACCATTTTCTCGCCAAGTATAGACGTAGTCAATCGAATGCATCGAGGTGTCACGACCATAGCCGTTGTCTCCCCATGCAGTGTTGATTCCTAAACGATTTTGATGAAAGTCGTTCCAGTTGTAGCTGAGGAGTGCACGAGTTACGAATACGCTGTCTTCCATGAAGGCGTCCTCGGATGAGTGACCATGCTCGTCCTCTCCATGGCCTTCTTCATCTCCATGGTCCTCTTCATCACCGTGATGATGATGGGAAGCGGTATTGCTGAAGTTGGATGAGATTGCAAAGAATCCCTGATCGAAGTCTTTTCGCCAGGTTAGCTCGATGCCTTCGCTCATTAAGCCTTCCTCGCCAAGAAACTGAGAGGTGGTTAGGTTGGAGTTTACCAGAGTCCATGCGTGGAGATGCTGATTATTTTGGAGACCCATCCGGGCGAGCATACGTCCGCCACGAAGCTCAAAGCCTCCAGGGAGGTTCTTGAATTTTAGGAAAGCTTCCTCGAGTTCCCAATCAATCTCGTGGTTCGAATCCGTAAAAACGTTAATGTTGGTGAAGCCGGCAAGCCAGTCATCGACCCGGAGGTTTAGTCCAGGCTCCAAGCCCTGAATCGCGAAGTTATCAGTGGGATCGTGGGCATGGCCTCCAATTTCGCTAAAAGAGTCAGCTGAGGTGTCCCCGATGACCCCGTTAAAGTGAAAAGTGGGGTCAAGACTAATGTCTGCAAGCAGGGGGCTTGTGGAAATCGCGAGGATATGAAACAGTTTCATAATCGCAATTAATTCGCGTTAACGAAGAGCCTTATCAAGACAAATTTCCCAGAATTTTTGGTGGTCGGTCCAAAAAAGCTGTCTTCGAAGGCGTTTGATACGAAGGACGATAAGGCGTTTTTCTTTAAGGTTGTGATGAGCGGGAGGAAGGCTGCTTCAATGCTATTTCGTCAAGTAGTCACCGCCTAAGGCCAGATGGAGATCGATACGGTTTTGAAGTCGTTGGTTCTTGAGCCGAATCAAGGAGATGCCGGCAGCTTCTGCTCGGCGTTGGGCTTCAAGGTATTCTAGAAAAGAGGCTCCATCAATTCCAAGGCTGATATCAGAAAGAGCGCGTTTAACGGCAAGCTGGGATTGTTTGACCTCTTGTCGTAGATAGCGTTCCTGTTCAGTGAGTGATCGGTCTGTTCCAACAGCGGATTCGACCTCGCGGAAGGCCAGCAAAGCAAGGCGGGTGTATTCTTCGATGGCTGCTCGGTTCTGCTCAAGAGCAGCACGTGCTCGTGCGCTTAGAGCACCACCCTGATAGACGGTTTGTGCAAGCGATGAGGCTATCGAATAAACTAAGAAATTTGGATCAAAGGCGCGGCGAAAGGTATCTGAACCATTTGAGCTGCCTCCTGTAAGGCGAAGGTTAGGGAGAAGGCTCTTACGGGCTGCTTCAGCATTCTGGGCTGAGGCAACGAGGCGGGCACGGGCTGCTTCTAAATCGGGTCGTCGTTCGAGTAGTTTTGATGGGAGGCCAATGGGGATGCTTTCTGAAAGGGAGGGAAGGTCGGTCGACGAATTGATGGTGGCAGCTGGATATCGCCCTAGAAGAACTTCGAGATTCCGGGCAGCGTTGTCGCGGCCAAGTTGCCGGACGCTTAAACTACGCTTGGAATTAGCGACATTGTTGCGGGCGAACTGGACATCAACGGAACGAAGGGTGTTTGCCTTGTAACGTCGCTCGACAACGATAAGAGCCTGACTAAATGACTCGACGTTAGTTTTTGCGAGTTCGAGCTGTTGTTCCGAGGTGACAAGATTACACCAAGCCTTTGCGGTGTTTGCTGCAAGTGAAAGTCTGGCGCCACGGAAATCGGCTATCGAAGCGGAGTAATTTGCACGAGCAGAGTAATCGAGATTACGAAGCCGCCCCCAGAGGTCAGGTTCCCATACGGCATTGAGAGAGATTGAATAGTTCTCGTTTGAGGAAATATCTAGGCTATCCGTTTTACGGTATGAGGTTGAGGCATTGATAGAGGGAAGGCGGCTGGCACGGCCGATAATAGTTCCTTCGCGGGCAGCTTTGAGACGATAAGCAGCGGCCTTGAGCCCTTGATTGTGGGCGAGGGCGTCCTTAACGATTTTGGTCATACGCGAGTCGCGAAATTCCTTAATCCATCCGGTTGAAATCTCTGCGTTTTGCCCGGATTTGGCTTGGGAAAAAGCTCCGGGTAAATCGAGTTTCTTAGAGCTGACTGCTTTGGGGCCCTTCAGGGCCTCGCATGAGACGAGAGTGGCGGCAAGTCCGATGGCAAGAGCTGTGGGGAGTTTTGAAAAAGTAACCAACATTTGAGCGTGCCTCAATGTGCGTTGGATTGTGACAGGATACCAGTCACAAAACACCGCCAAAACGCTGGTATGGGCGGGGCGCTTCGCTATGGTTTTGGAGTGGACGAAAGAACTTCGACTTTGATTGATTTGGCGTTGGCAGAGGATATCGGCCCCGGAGATGTGACATCGTCTTATTTTGTTCCGGAACATCGCGAGGCGCGTGGCTTAATCTTGTCAAAATCTGAAGGTGTGGTTGCGGGGGTAGAGGTTGCCGAAGAGGTTTTCAAACGGGTCGATGATGAAACTTCGTTCAAGGTCCTCCTTGAGAGTGGGAATCAGGTAAGCCTGGGAGCATATGTTATAGAAATCCGGGGCAAAGCTCGTTCCCTTCTGACAGCTGAACGGGTTGCTTTAAATTTTCTGCAGCGACTTTCAGGTGTGGCGACCAAGACGCGCCAATTTGTGGATTCGGTCGAAGGGACTGGAGCGAAAATTCTTGATACCCGAAAAACAACGCCGGGTTGGCGGGCTTTGGAAAAAGCGGCGGTGATCGCCGGCGGCGGAGCGAATCATAGAATGGGGCTCTATGACCGGGCAATGGTGAAGGATAATCATTTGGTTGCGGAGAGGGGAATCGAGGCTTTGCAGAAGGCTATCAATCAATTGCGTGTTGATAAACCAGGAGTAGAGGTCGAGTTAGAGGCTGACCGGCTCGAGCAGGTTGAAGCATTTCTGAAGTTAGATGGGGTGGACTATATTCTGTTGGATAACATGAATAATGACTCACTACGAAAGGCTGTAGAAATGCGAGAAGGAAAGGGGCCTTTGCTAGAGGCAAGTGGAGGGGTTGATTTGCAAACAGTCGCAGCGATTGCGAAAACTGGAGTGGATTTCATTTCAGTCGGAGCTTTAACCCATTCAGCAACAGCGCTTGATCTTTCTCTTGAATTTACCGAGTTGTCTGATGGAGAGTGATGTTGAGTGGAATGGGGAAACCCTGAAGGAGCTTTCGTCCGAGTGGGGTGAAAGAGTGATTTTTTTGCCTGAGTGTGGTTCGACAAACGATGAAGCTCGAAAGCTTGCATCCAAAGGTGCCCCTAATCTTAGCGTAATTCTGACTGAATGCCAGACCTCCGGGCGGGGTAGGCGGGGACAATCTTGGGTGTGTCCAAAAGGTGAGGGTTTAGCCTTCACCTTGGTCGTCAGGCCAAAAGAAGTTCCGACTTTATGGTCACGACTTGCGTTGGCGGCTGGTCTCGCAATTTCAGAGGGACTGGATTCGTTTGGCGTGTCTTCAGGAGTGAAGTGGCCGAACGATGTTTGGGTTGGAGAAAAAAAGATTTGCGGAATCTTGGTTGAGGCTGATTCGAGTTTTGTGGTGGTGGGAGTTGGATTGAACGTGAATGTGAGGGCTTTCCCAAATGAGGTTTCTCACCCTGCCACTTCTCTTGCTCTCGAATTAGGGGAGGAGATTTCGAGAGAGGAAGTGCTCGTTAGTTGTCTTCGTCGATTAGAGTTGAGGCTGGCCCAAATAGGACCGCATTTTGAGGATTTGCTTGAGGCATGGTCGACGCGTTGCGTTTTGAAGGGAAATAATGTGCGACTTGATGTGGGAGGAATTACTAGAACGGGCCGTGTCGCCGGAGTGTCGCCCCAAGGTGAGCTGCTCTTACAGACGGCGACTGGGATCGAGAAAATACTGCAAGCAAACGAGATCCGAATTTCAGACTGAG
>JAKMGP010000343.1 GCA_022424905.1 Akkermansiaceae bacterium
TCTCCGGTGGTGATGTCAGCGATGATGACCTTTTTGGAATCCTCCTTATGAAGATTTCCAGCTGCGATAGTATTGTCCTTTAAGGTAACTGAGACCATTCCGTAACCCAGCGCAATATGAGCGTTAGGTTTCACCAAAGATTCTAGAAGATAATCCCGTCCATGGAGACTGCCAACGTTCCACAGATCAGGGCCGGCAATACCACCTTTGCGGCCCCGTTGGCCTTTGTGGCAACGGGTGCATTGCGCGGCCCCATGATTGTAAAAAACGAAGCGGCCTTGATTAATATCGCCTCCTTCAAGTGTGACGGCGTGGGTGGCAAGTGGATTCGATTGATCTACTCCGGATTGGTAAGCGGCAAGAGCTGCGACGATTTTCGCGTCTTCTTGTTTTTTTGCAGCCTCGATGATGTCTAGATGCACAGCGGCTGATTGTGCGGAGATGGTCTGTAAAGAAGTGAGGATAAATTGGGTGGCTTCTTTGTTCTTAAGTCCCCCGAGAGTGGCGAAAGCCCTTTGAAGATCGAATATTTTGTTCGAGGAGAGGATTTTCTGAGCTTGGGCTGTTGCCGCTTTTGGATCGATTTGAGCTAAGGCATCGAGACTGCGAACACGGATCTCCTTATCGGGATCGTTGAGAGTTTTGGCAATTGTCGAAGCGAGCAGGGTGTTTTTTGAATTTTGTAAATTTTCGAGAGCCGCTAGACGGATGACCAGATCGTTCTTGGGGTTGGCGAAGTGTGCTAGTAAGGTGTTCTCCTCAATCGCAATCTCGAAACTTTCGGTGGTGCGGATGACTTCGGCTAAGAGCTGGTCAGTCGAATTTTTAAGAAGTCGATTTAAGACGGTCGCGATGGCGTCTTTATGGTCTTCAAGCGAACGATCGTTAGAGAGTGGGCGATGTTTGCCCGTGGTAGGGTCGGCCGCGGGTGGGTTTTCCCAGCGCTGCAGGGCAAAGAGAGCCTCCATACGGAGCTTGTCAGGGCGATTTGTATCGCTCGCTATTTTGAGGATACGGTCAAGATTATCAGATCCTCCGACGCGGTAAATGGCATTGATGATGCGGTAGTCAATCATTGGGGTGGACTTCCCAAGCCATTGCGTGGAACGGGCAAGAGCAGAGCGGGCTTCTTCAATATAATTATCATTAATGGCCTGGATCGCTTCGATGGCTATGGTCGGATCTGAGTCATTGAGGAAAGAGGCAATGCCTGCGTGCTTGAGTCGGCGGAGAATCATGACAGCTCCGCGGCGAACTGCGGGCGATGGATGATCTTTTAATGAGATAATTGTCGCGGCAGAGTTGGTGTTTTTAGTGATAAGTTCGAGTCCGTAAATAGCACCATGGTGCAGGTAGGGATCGCTATTTTTGTTCTCATGAAGAACAGAAACGAGGGCAGGGACGTCGCTTGGGTCTCCGGATTTTCCGAGTGCAATGGCAGCGTGCATTCGGGTGTTAAGATTCTTGTCTGTAAGGAGATCGGCCAGGGTAGCGCGGAATGGTTTGGGATTCGACTGTCCGAGTGCTTGCGCAGCCTGTCCTCGAATTCGCCAATTTTTATCGGAGCAAAGATTATTCAGGAGGATTTGAGATTCCTTGTCCTCTTGGAGGCGGGCGAGTTGACCGAGCCCCCAAAGTCCATGAAGACGCGTGAAAAGGTCATTTGTAGGGGCTGTTGCTTCCGCAAGAAGGTCGCGATTCCCATTGTTTTTTGCGAGAGCGAATTGAGCGCGTTGTCTGACACGGTGATCCGTGTGCTTGAGGAGCTCGGCAAGCTTTTTGGGAGGGAGTTTTTCAAACCCGTTAGCAAAAAGTGAGCGAACCTCAGATATGATTGGTTTGGCAAGCTCTTCTGGGTTTTCAAAGACGAAGATAGTGCCTTTGTCATAGGTGCGCCAGCTGCCAGTGAAATCGCTCACATAAATGCGTCCATCGTAGCCGAACTCCATGTCAGTATTGAGGAATCCTTTAATGAAGGTTTCGTTATTAGTGACTGAGAAGGAGGCTCCAGAAGGCGATACTTTGAAGCCAATCACGCTGCTTCGCCCGCCACAGTAGTCGCAGATGAAAAAGTGCTCATCCCACTTTTTAGCGAGGCCAGTTCCCGGATTATAAGTGAGCCCGGAGGGCCCGGTACTTAGGTGGGTGATGGGAGGAAGAAAGGAGGCAGGCCGGTTTTTACCTTTGAGATCCCATCCGCTTTCGACCATCCACGGGATTTGGTGACGATTACTGACGTCAATGGCGTGGCGGAAATTACGGAGGTTTTGATTCCCGCGGTGCCAGCCGGAATCACCCCCTTCGACCATGTAAATAAGGCGGGCTTTGTCGCCCATATCAGCGTTGTTATCGACCGAGAATCCTGAGCCGTATTGATCAAAAGCAATTTCTTTTGGGTTTCGTAGGCCGGAATGAACGATTTCCAGCCCGCTGCCGTCGGGTTCCATGCGAAAGATCGCTCCAGCATATTGGTCGTAAAGGTGGCGTCCGTCGGAGGTTTTGAGGTTGTATCCGCGGTCGCCGATTGTGAAGTAGATACGGCCGTCTGGCCCAAAGGAAAAACCATTGAGGTCGTGGCCACTAAGGCTGACGCTAATACCGTAGCCTTCCTGAAGTGATTCTCGTTTGTCGGCTTTCAAGTCGCTGTCGTTATCTTCGAGTATCCAGACATGTGGGATGCATGCGAAGTAGACCTTGCCGTTTGCCGCGAAGATACCGGCGGCGGTGCCGTCAAGAGGATCGTTAAAGCCGTCCGCGAAGATTTGGGATTTGTCCAACTTACCATCAGCGTCTTCGTCGACAAGCACACGAATCTTATCAGAGTGTTCGGTGTAGTAGGAAAGCGGTTTGACTCCCTCGTGCTTTCGATACATTGCGAGCCGCTCCGAAGTGGAAGTGAGCGCAATATCGTCGCGGAGCCAATGTTGATTGCGACGGTTGTCCTCGATGCCGCGATCGAAGCGATGGGTTTCAGAAAGGTAGAGCCGATTTTTTTCGTCAAAGGCGATGGCGGTGACGTTGAGAGCATCTGGTTCACGTGCATAGACGCGAGCTGTCATTTCTTCTGGGTATTGGATAGTGGCGAGAAGTGCTTCGTCTGGATCCGGGGCCGGGAATTTTTCTGGATTGGCTGTGCCTTCAATTTTGGGAGTCTTTTCATCATTGGGGCAGGCAAGTAGAGGAGCGCAGAGAAGGACACTTAGGAAGATTTTCGAAATCATGCAGGTTCCTAATTTGGGTGATTTGATGACTTTTACAAGGGTTCTCATTGGGAAGTGACTTGATACAGTGGTTGATCGCCGGCGTCCGCGATGGAGTGGGCAGGTTTGATGATCGATCAAGCTAGGTTGCGAGCGTATTCTGCGTCTATGAAGTTGTTTGTCTCTTGTCTCCTTCTCATGGGAGCACTCATGGTTTCGCTTCTGGGGGTCTCTCTGGAGGAAGCTTATTCGAACCTAAATACGGCAACAAAAATGAAATCTGTGCGCCCGAATCCCTCGGGTTTAAGGGGGCGGGTTATGACTGGATATCAGGGGTGGTTTCGCGCAGAAGGTGATGGCGCAGGGATGGGGTTTCATCATTATGGGAAAGGGAAAAAATTTGGGCCTAAGCATCTGACGATCGATCTCTGGCCAGATATGTCGGAATACGATGACGACGAGAAATTTAAAACGGTCTTTCGCCACAAGGATGGAAAGATCGCAGAGGTTTTTAGCTCGGTGAAGGCCAAGACCGTGAACCGGCATTTTCAATGGATGAAAAATTATGGAGTGGATGGGGCTTTCGTACAGAGGTTTGGGGTGGTTGCTGCGAAAAATTATCATTCTTATGACCATCTCAAAGCCGACAACCAGAAGTTGCTCAACTGTCGCGAAGCCGCTAATGCGAACGGGCGGTCTTACGCGCTGATGTATGATCTCTCCGGGCTGAAGTCAGATGATTTTGAAAGACTCAATCGCGATTGGAAAAATCTCCGAAGACGGATGAAGTTGGGGACTGATCCAAATGATCAGGCTTATCTGAAATATGAGGGGAAGCCGCTCGTCGCAGTCTGGGGAGTGGGCTTTAAGGATGACCGTGGTTACTCGCTCGAAGATACCGAGAAATTCATTCGGCTTTTAAAAAATAATCCGGAGTGGGGCGGTATGAGCGTGATGCTTGGGGTGCCTTTCGGATTTCGTGAATTGGGGCGTGATTCTACTAGCGATGAGCATTTGCATAAAATCATCAAGTTGGCGGACATTGTGAGCCCTTGGTCGGTAGGTCGCTATAATCATGTCGATTTTCAAAGTGGAAAGCATGTCGTCAATCTAGTAGAGGACCGGAGATGGTGTGAGAATAATGGACTCGAGTATCTGCCGGTGATTTATCCGGGGTTTAGTTGGCACAACATGAATGGGGATAAGCTGGACGCCATTCCTCGTCGGGGTGGGAGTTTTTACTGGGACCAATTCGTAGGGGTGAGAGCAGCTGGAATTGAAACTGCTTATCTTGCGATGTTTGACGAGATCGATGAAGCCACTGCGATTTTTAAGGTGAGCAACGATCCTCCTGTGGGGGAGGGGTTTCAGTTCCTGAATAATGAGGGACTCCCACCCGATCACTATCTCAAACTCTCGGGGCAGGGAAGAAAGCTTTTGAGGGGAGAAGTCTTGAAGTAAAGGTGAGAGTGTCTATCAAAAGATCTGCTGGAAACCCATAAATCTTGGAGGTTCAGAGCGTGTTGTTTTGTTGAGTGATATTTTTAAAACCACTAATAATTATGAAAAAGAAAGTGATTATGAAGGCTTTGTTCGCTGCGGTCTCATGTAACTTGCAGGCAGATCCTATCAGCGGAACCGGTTTCAGTGCGGATGCTATTGCTGAGAAGGAAGGAGCCAATCCAGATGAGGTCACTGATTACGGAGGGTTGGCCCGCTGGGTGTTTGCAGAGGAGGGATCTCCTTCTATCGATACTACCGCTGCCACAGTCGCTGTTCCTGATGGTGTTGATCGGACGTTTTTGACCGATTTTGGAACTGCCTTTTCGCTCCAGCCATACGATCAAAGTAACATTCTCGTGAGTGGCGATATCTTCACCCTCGACCGTCCCGCCGCTTATTCAAATCTCCAATTTCTTATATTTGGGATTGGGGGAAATGGCGTTGATAACTTTCAGGCAACGATCACCTTTACTGATGCTTCGACTCGTTTGTTGGTTTTCACGATTAATGACTGGCAAGCATCAAGAGATTACAATGCCACTAATAAAATCGCAATTGCCCGCCGGGGTGCTGGAGGCTGGAACAGCTATTTTGGACCAGGTGTGTTTCCAAGAGAGATCAATTATGACTTGCCAGAAGAAGATCAGTCCAAGGCAATTCAATCGATTGAATTCACTCTTAATGATCGGCTGGCTGTCTCAGCGATTAACGGAACTGGTTCAGGCGCCGGAGTGAATCTTGCCGTGACTGACATCGTCTACAATCAGAACTCGGCAAGCTTGACCCTGACTTGGCGCAATACGGGCGCCGCTTCCTACCTTGTTAAATATTCCACCAATCTCACTAGTTTTGACTCAGATATTACAGACGGCCTTACCGCTGCAGAGGACGAAAATCCTGACGATGCTGATACAATTACAATCACCTTCGATTTGGCCGCTGCAGGCATTATTGCCTCCGACCGGCTCTTTGTGCGAGTCGAAGCCGAGTAGTGAAGATCGTTGATTTTGCTTTGCCCCTAATTTTTGGGCTGATCAAATTGCGTATCAGATTAACGTATTAAGGACGAACAAGCTTTACCAAGTGATTTGTTTCGAAGAGCCCTCGTGGCTTCTGTGACCTTTCTTGTGATCATCCCTAAAATAGTAATGATCAATCTCCCGACGTTCTCATGTTTGCGTTCACCTGTCAGGAGGAAGATCAGAAATGGTGTGAGAAGAGCGGCTTATGAGTCGCCGCCTGCTTGCGTCCCTCCGGCGCTTGGGGAAGGGAGTTAATTGCCCTAATTTATGACATAGAAAGAGCGAGGAGTTCGTAGATATCTGATCTGAATCTATGAAGATAATTTTTCGTTACGCGCCATTCATTCGTTTTGTTTTTTTAATCTTCGTGGGATTGTTGGGCTTTATCAGTCTGCATGCGGAGGAGAACTGGCCACAGTTCCGCGGACCCACCGGACGCGGTCATTCGGATGCGAAGGATGTTCCGATGAAGTGGAGTTCGGACTCAGTGGTCTGGAAAACCAAGCTCAAGGGGCAGGGGCAATCGTCGCCGGTGAATTGGGGTGACCGACTCTTTCTTACTAGTGCCTCAGAAGATGGGAAGGAGCGTTATGTGTTCTGCTTGGATCGAAAGAATGGAAAGATTCTCTGGGAGAAAACGATTCTTTGTAAATCTCCAGAGCATCCGCATAAGATGAATAGTTATGCGACTCCCACCTGTGCTACGAACGGAAAGCAGATCGTGGCCTTCTTTGGTCCGGCTGGTATTCACTGCTTTGATCTTGAGGGTCAAAAGAAATGGTCGCGCGAACTTGGGGCTTTTCCCGGTCCTTGGGGAGTGGCGGCCTCTCCCATCATTCTCGGCGATCTCGTGATTCAAAATTGCGATGCGGAGGGCGCTTCTTCACTCGTCGCTCTCAGCCTTGAAAAGGGTGAGCCTGTTTGGCAAACAGAACGAGAAGAGAAGCCGCGGGGAGGGTGGAGCACACCTATCGTGATCGGAAATGGCGACCGCAAGGAGCTCGTCCTCAACGGCGAATTGGGTGTTCGGGGATATGATCCTAAGACAGGAAAAGAATTGTGGTTCTGTAAGTCCTTCAATGGACGGGGCTCGCCAGTTCCGGATTTTTTTAATGGCCTTCTTCATGTCGTGAGTGGCAAGCCAGGTGACACCTACGCCGTTAAGCCGGGCGGGAATGGGGATGTCACTCAGTCGCACATGATTTGGCACACCAAACGAAAAGGCGGACGAGATCTTCCTTCCCCGGCGGTCGTTGATGGTTACGTGCTCGTTGTTTCGATGTCAGGGAGGGCCAGTTGTTATGACGCCAAAACCGGTAAAGTGTATTGGGAAGAAAAACTGGGAGTGAAGGGCGAGTTTGCTTCAGCTCCCTTGGTCGTGAAAGGGCATGTTCTTCTACAGAATGTTTACGGAGGTGGCGTCCTCGTGGTCAAACCGGGTAAGAAGTTGGAGATCGTCTCCAATAACTCGCTGGGTGCTGAGGTGAGCCAAATTTTTCGTTCAACTTTAGCCCCGATCAAGGGGCAGGTTTTTTCGAGATCGTTATCAACGGTTTATTGCATTGGAGAGTGATTGCGCATTGTCCCCGGATTGGGGGCTGGTTATTTCGTTGGTTAAAGTGTTCATTACGCGAACTCATTCATGACTTGGATCTCGAATCTCTTTAGAGCAGCCCTTTTTGTGGTATTTATGTCGGCGGGTAGTGCATGCGCTAAGCAGCCCAATGTTCTTTTTCTTGCGGTTGATGACATGAATGACTGGATCGGATCTCTAGGTGCGACTCCGCGGGCGATCACGCCGAATCTTGATAAACTTGCGGCCCGTGGGGTGAACTTCTCAAATGCGCATACGCCGGGAGTTTATTGCGCGCCGGCTCGGGCGGCCATTTTTTCGGGGCAGTATGCTTCGACGACTGGGTGTTACCGATCGTCTGATTACTTCACCGATCATCCGGAGATCGAAGGGCTGTCGCTCAGTTTTTCAAAAGCGGGATACACCACCTTGGGAGTTGGGAAACTTTACCATCACATGCCGGGAAGCATCGATGTGCGGGGGTGGGATGAATTTTATCTGCGGAAGCCATCGCAGCGCACGGAAGGTTGGTCATTGGACAATTGGACCGAGGAAATGCCTTTTCCCAATCCTTTTCCCGCGAGTGTCTTTAATAAAGGAAAAGAAATCAAAGGGGGATTGTTTTTGGAATGGGCCGGATTGCCTAATGACAAGGAAGAAGAGATGGCGGACACCATTCGAGTGAATTGGGCGGCGGATCAGTTGGGAAAGAAGCATGACAAGCCTTTCTTCCTGGCCTGTGGAATCTATGCGCCGCACTTCCCGAACTATTGTCCGCAGAAATACTTTGATCTCTATGATCGCGATAAGATCGAGCTGCCGCCGATCAAGGTTGATGACCTGGAGGATTTACCGGAACGGATGAAGAGGGCGAAAACGGCCCGCTCCAAGATTCATAAGGAGCTTGAGGCCAAAGGAGCGGTCAAGGATGCGATTCATGGTTATCTCGCTTGCATGAGTTACGCCGATGCCATGATGGGGCGGGTGCTTGATGCCCTTGAAAAGAGTCCTTATGCCGATAATACCATCGTGGTGCTATGGAGTGATCACGGATATCACCACGGTGAGAAGTATGACTGGGGAAAGCACACTCTTTGGGAACGGACATCCAATATACCCTTTATCTGGGCTGGTCCTGGCGTGAAGAAGGGTGCTGTTACTGATGTGACGGCGAGCTTGATCGATATGTATCCTACCTTTGTCGAAATGTGTGGTCTTCCCAGGCCTCACCAGAAACTCGAAGGAACTTCATTGGCATCGACCTTGGAGAAACCGGCGGTTGCCAAGGACCGGGATGTTTACCTACCCTACATGGCTCCCGGTGAGTATGCCATCATCAACAAGGATTGGCGTTACATTACCTACGGAGACGATGGGGAAGAGCTCTACGATCTAAAATCTGATCCTAACGAATGGAATAACTTGGCCGAAAATCCCAAGTACAAGGACACTAAGAGATTGCTCCGAAAGTCGGCGCCGAAGAAATTTTCTCCGGCGGCTCCCAAGCGGACGATTGGAAAAGATCTTATTATTGAGGGAGAGACGTTTCGTTGGCGCAAGGAGGGTGAAAAAGTTGCTCCCAAAAAGACGGCGCAAAGTAGAAAGAAAAAGGGGAACAAAAGGAACGTTCTTTTGATCGTCTGCGATGATCTCAATACCCACGTTTCTCCGTCCGGATACGATCACATCAAAACCCCGACGCTCGCGAAATTTGCCTCGAACGCGATGACCTTCAACCGGGCTTTTTGCCAATATCCGGTGTGCGGTCCGTCGCGGTCTTCTTTCCTGAATGGACTCTATCCGCAGTCGAGTGGAGTGATTGATAACAAGGCCGACATTCGCCAAACTCGCCCTGGGACGCTTTCAATGCCTCAGTTTTTCAAGGAGAATGGTTATTGGACGGGGAGTGTGGGGAAGGTGTTTCACTCGCCCCGTCATGAACATGGCGAGATCGCCTGGAACGAATTTCACCGTTTCAATAACGACGAGCTTCCCGTGGTGGCAGAGGCCCGGAAGAAGTTTGAGGCTGAGAATGGCTCCGTGGAGTTGCCTAAGAATCGCAAGGCCTGGCGGACTCTTGAAAAGAAGGCCAAATCGAAGCTCGATGCCCAGACTCCTCCCGGATATGGCCCGAGCGGATTGACCGAGGAACAACACAAGGATGGCAAGAATGCCCGCACGGTTGCGCGTTGGTTAAAGGAGAAGCCGAACGGGAAGAAGCCGTTTTTCATCACCTGTGGAATTCAAAAACCCCACGTCCCATTCCTGGCTCCTCAGAAGTATTTTGATCTCTACCCTCTCGAATCGATTGTCTACACGCCGGAGAAAGCCAACCTTTGGGACAAGATACCCCGCAAGGCCATCAATACCCGCTTCAAGGAATTTGGCTTTGAGGAGGCCAAGGAAAATGACGCCCTCCGTCGCGAATATATGCAGGCATATCATGCCTGTGTTTCATTCATCGATGCCCAGATCAAGATCGTGCTCGATTCCCTCAAAGCGAGCGGCGAGTGGGAGAACACCATCGTCATTTTCACTTCGGACCACGGTTACCATCTCGGAGATCACTTCCTCTGGGGAAAGGTGACCCTTTTTGATATCGGGGCCAAGGTCCCCTTCATCGTTCATGCGCCGGGTCTGACGAAAGCAGGAACGCGGTCCGAGGCGATGGTGGAATTGATCGATATCTATCCCACGCTGGCGCAGCTTACTGGACTGACTCCTCCGGGGCACTTGCAGGGAGCCTCGCTGCGTCCGCTTCTCGATCATCCCGAGCGACTTGGAAAAAAGAATTATGCCTATAGTATTGTCACTCGAGGTAAAGAGATGGGTTATGCGTTACGGAATCAAAGATGGCGCTATGGCAAATGGCCCGATGGAGAAGAACTTTACAATTTAACGAATGATCCGGAGGAAAAGAATAATCTTGTGACAAAGCGCGGTCTTGAGCATCGACTTGGGGAGTTCCGGCGAGTTCTTAAGATTCGGCAAGCTCAAGCATCGTCCAAACGTAAATAAATTTTCAATATGCCCACTATTCCAATTTCAAAAGCCCAGTCGGAGTATGATGTCATCATCGTGGGTTCCGGTGCTGGGGGCGGCCAGATGGCTTACACACTTACACTTGCAGGAATTAAATGTCTCATGTTGGAGGCAGGTCGTTCCTACGATGTTGTAAAAGAAACCCCGATGTTTCAAACGGGTAAAGACGCGCCCTTGGGCGGTTCATCGACTCCGGACAAAAACTTCGGCTTCTTCGACGCCACCATCGATGGGGGCTGGCAGGTGCCTGATGAACCTTACACGCAGGCGAGTGACAAGCCCGAGGAACAATTCATGTGGTGGCGGGCTCGCATGATGGGGGGACGGACCAATCACTGGGGAAGGATTTCCCTGCGGAACGGACCTTACGATTTTAAACCCTACTCACGCGATGGCCTGGGGTTTGACTGGCCCATTTCCTACGATGATCTTGAGCCTTACTACACCAAGGTCGAGCGGCTCATCGGCGTTTATGGGACGAACGAAGGATTGGAAAACACTCCCGATTCTCCCAAGGGGGTCTTGCAAGCTCCTCCGAAGGGAAGGGTGGGGGACCTCATGATTCAGAAGCATGCCAAGAAACTTGGTGTGCCAGTGGTTCCCATTCACCGGGCGGTGTTAACTGAGCCTCAGAACGGGAAAGATCTCGCCCCCAAACTTCATCCTGATAATCCGAAGGCTCAGAAAATCGTCGAGGAATCAATGTCTTCCCGCGCGGCCTGTTTTTGGGCCACGGAATGCGGTCGGGGTTGCAGTATCCGGGCAAATTACCAAAGCACGACCGTCCATATTCCTCCTGCGGATGCTACCGGGAATCTCGATATCATCGCGGATGCGCACGTGCGAGAGGTGATCGTCGGGAAAGATGGCAAGGCCAAGGGAGTGCTCTTTATTGACAAGACCACCGGCAAGGAAGAGCGGGTCAAAGGAAAGGCCGTGGTGCTAGCGGCAAGTAGCGGCGAGACTGTCCGTATTCTTTTGAATTCGGCGAGCGGAAAGGGGATCGCAAACTCCAGCGGTCTCGTTGGGAAATATATTATGGACACAGTGGGTTCTGATATGTCTGGTCAGATTCCGGCTCTTGAGAATCTACCGGCTCACAACGATGACGGCGCTGGAGGGTGTCATTTCTATTCTCCGTGGTGGCTCTATAAAGAACAGAAGGCGGGGAAGATGGACTTTGCCCGGGGTTACCATATCGAGATCAGCGGGACGCGGGGAATGCCGAAGGGAAATAATCCGGTGCCGGGACATGTCTTACAGGGGCTTTATGGAACAGAGCTGAAGGAAGCAGCGAGGCGATACTATGGTTCCTTCATTCACATCGCCTGCCGTGGAGAGATGATTCCTAATAAAGGATCGTTCGCGGAGCTCGATCCGGAGGTGAAAGACAAGTGGGGCATTCCAGTGATGAAGTGGCACTGGAAGTGGAGTGATCACGAATGGAATATGGCGGTTCATGCCCAGAAAACCTTTGCTGAAATTTTCGAATCAGCCGGAGGCAAGGGTCTTTTTGATCCTAAACGTGATCCTAAAAAGACTCTTCTAAAAGGAGGCCAGGTTATCCATGAAGTGGGTGGAGCGATTATGGGGGCTGATTCGAAGAAGTCGGTTTGCAATCAGTGGAATCAGACGTGGGATATTAAGAATCTCCTTCTTTGCGATGGCGCTCCCTTTGCCTCAAATGCCGATAAGAATCCCACCGAAACGATCATGGCTCTAGCCTGGCGAGCCGCCGATCGTCTCATAGAACAAGCACGGAAAGGAAACCTTTAAAATGAATTCCCAAGATCAAGAAAACAGACTTCCTCGACGTCGGGTCCTGCAGTGGTTTGCCGCAGTGGCGGCGGCTGAGGGCATGGCTCTGCCATATGCTTCGGGGCAAGGAGCAAAACCTGCCGCGAGTGGTTATGGTCAGGATCCGGTCATGGCCAAATCATATGAGAAGGGAGAAGCCTGGCCCTTGACGATGACGGAAACAGAAAAGAAGGCGACGGTTGCTTTGGCCGATATGATTTTCCCGGCAGACGATTTGGGGCCCGCCGCCAGCGAGGTGCGTGTGGCTGATTTTATCGACGAGTGGATTAGTGCTCCTTATCCTAGGCAGAAGGGTGACCGTGGTGCGATTGTGCCGGGCCTTAAGAAGCTGGATGAGGAGTGCCAAAACAATTTTGGAAAGAACTTTGCGGATCTTTCGGAAGAGGAAAAGAAAAAGGCCTGCAATATCATGGCGAAGGGGAATCACTTTTTCAACGTGTTCGTGAACCTAGCATCGGGTGCCTATTACAGTGATCCGCGTTGCTGGAAGGCTCTCGGATACGAGGGCAACGCACCCTATGGAGGTCCCTTCAAAGGGCCGCCCGAGGAAGTCTTGAAACAGGCCGGTGTGGAGCAGACAGTTGATTAAGAAATCCCGCAGATCGCTCAGTGGGATTCCGATGGTGGTTAAAATACGGGAGGCGGGGGATTTGAAGGGTGTTGCGTCGTCGTCCGGCTCGGAAGGCTTCAGGTGATCGGCAAATCAAGGACGCGGAAGGCTCAAGTTGGCAAGGACATGGTTGGAGCCTGCTATCTTCTTTTGGGCGACACGCCTGCACTGGTAACCTTTTTTAGAAGTTGGATATTTTAATAGACCTGATTGATTCGATCCCAATGCCTAAAGGTCCCACAAATTTATTGCTTGGTTCAAACAAAGGGCGCTTGAAAAGCGTGCGCCATGTCGTGCTCGATATGGATGGGACGATCTATCTGGGAGGGCGTCTGTTTGCCGAAACTTTGCCATTTCTGGCGACCCTCAAGGAGTTGGGGATTGGGTGGGATTTTTTAACAAATAATAATTCGAAAAGCCGGGCTGATTACGTGGAATCCCTGGGTCAGATGGGTATTGTCGTAGAGGCGGAACAGGTGGTCATGTCAACTGATGCGTGTGTTGCCACTTTGCGTCGTGACTATCCGAAAGTGCGCCGAATTTTTGTCCTAGGAACGTCAGGAATGAAAAAGGATTTAGAGGGTGCTGGATTTGAGGTGGTGTCGGAGGATGAGTGTGATGCGGTGGTGGTGGGTTACGATATAAGCTTGAATTACGAGAGTCTTTGTCGGGCAGCCTACTGGATTGGACGGGAAAAGCCCTACCTGGCCACTCATCCGGACCTTGTGTGCCCGACCGAAATGAAAACTATTCTGCCGGACTGTGGGGCGATCTGCGCTTTGTTGGAGTCTGCGACGGGGAGAAAACCGGACCAGGTATCGGGCAAGCCCAACCCGGCAATTCTTGAGGCAGTCATGAATCGGAGGGGGTTGACTGCGGGAGAGGTGGTGATGGTTGGAGATCGAATTTATACAGACATGCGTATGGCCCGGGAAGCGGGGGTTCTGGGAGCATTAACCTTGACGGGTGAAGCTACGCGGGACGAAGTTACAGCCCCGGCCTCTGCTCCTGATTTGATCATCAATGACCTCGGTGAATTGGAGGCCTTGTTAAGATCCTCGCGATCAATATCTCTTTAATCATGGAACCATTTCTCTATCAAAGTATCGGCGGGGGAATTGTATTCCTCGTGGGGCTGATTTTTGCGTGGCGGCAGGGATACTTGGGGTGGAGTGGACGGGGGTTATGGCATCTCCTACTGTGTCTTGGAGTCTACTTCCTCTTTTTGGGGATGACGGCATTTCTGCAGTTTGCGCCGATGGAAGAAGCTCCGGCTCAAGCATACAAGGGCGGGGCTGACCACGTCTTGGGCAGCGAGGGGAAGACTCGCGGCACGAGCTTGGATTATGGAATCATGATCGGATATTTCGCGATCATTCTCATCGTGGGGACTTGGTTTGGGCGCCGCCAAAAGACGACGAAAGATTTCTTCTTTGGAGGGCAGCGGTTCTCCGGTTGGCTCATTGGATTTAGCTTAGTAGCGACCACGGTAGGATCGTATAGCTTTGTGAAATACTCAAACAAGGGGTTTGGGTATGGGCTCTCGAGCAGCCAGTCCTACCTCAATGACTGGATTTGGTTGCCATTGTTATTATTTGGCTGGTTACCGATTTTGTATTTTTCACGGGTGACTTCGATTCCGGAGTACTTTGGCCGGCGGTTTAATTCGAAGGTCCGATTTTGGGCAACGATGTGTGTGCTAGTTTATTTGGTGGGTTACGTTGGGGTTAATCTTTTCACGATGGGCAAAGTGCTCAATGCCTTGTTGGGCTGGCCGATTCCGACAGCAGCACTCATTGTGGCGGTAATTTCAGCGACCTATGTGACGGCGGGTGGACAAACCAGCGTGATCATGACGGACCTCTTTCAGGGCGTTATGTTGCTCTTTACGGGTGGTTTGATTCTTTATTTGGGGATCGATTACCTTGGTGGATTTGGGGCTTTTTGGGAGAATTTACCAAGGGGGCACCGGACTGCTTTCCCAAATTTTAATGAAGACCCGGGGTTTCCAAGTGTGGGGATTTTCTGGCAAGATGGCATCGCTAACACTGCCATGTTTTATTTTCTCAATCAAGGGATGGTGATGCGGTTCTTAGCTGCAAATTCTCTGCGAGAGTCGCGTAAAGCAGCCGTTGGAATGGTCGTGATTTTAATGGTGGTGGCAGCATGTGTTGTGGGTGGCGGTGGTTGGATTGCGCGTGCCATGGTAAACCACGGAGACTTGCCAAATACCGTGGAAGCGGGTCAGGCATTCTACGTCGCGACAGAATTGCTAAGTAGTCCCGGAGTTTTCGGGTTAGTTTTGGCAGCTTTGACGGCAGCGTTGATGTCGACCGTTGATACTTTGATAACGGCAGTGGCAGCAGTGGTTGTGAACGACGTTTACAAGCCCTACATCCGCCCTCAGGCCACCGAAGCACAGATGATGAGAGCAGCCCGGGTAACGTCGGTGTCGGTGACGGTTTTTGGAGTTGTTCTTGTGCCTCTCTTCATGATGTTTGATTCCATTTATGAAGCACATGGTGCATTTACGGCTGCAGTGACTCCTCCCTTAGTGGTGGCATTGTTGATGAGTGTGTTTTGGCGGCGCTTTACCGCCACTGCAGCGCTGTGGACGATTGTTGGGGGCCTCATTGCCATTGGGATCTCGTTGTTTGTGCCGGAGGTGATCAAACCTTTTGCGCAGGGAGTGCCCATGAAGGATGCGGGAGATGGGATCTTTGACGGCATGAAGCAGTTCAAGTACATGCGGGCGTGCTATGGGCTGGTGGTCTGTTCGACCATCGGGGTGGTAGTGACGCTATTGACCAGACCGGAAACGGCAGAGCGACAAAAAGGCCTGGTGTGGGGAACGGTGGCGGATGCCATTAAACGTTACAAAGGATCGGCCGGATCCGAACATGAGGTCGTTGAGGCCATCGCGAAGGTGGAGCGCCTTGAAGAGGAACCGGAATTGTGTGGAGAGGCAAGGTTGGCTGGGGTCACCATTTCACGGGCCTTGGCAGACGACTTGGGCGCAGCCTGTGGTGATCTTGTTTATGTCAGCGATACTCGTAAGTGGTTGGGTGGTCTTCGATCAAGTCACGCGGTTGTGATCGCGGTATCCGAGGGCGAAGGAGAGCCAATGATCACGCTGGGGGCCGAGACCTATGAGACAGTCGTGGTGTCGAAACGAGCGGAGAAAGCCGTGCTGGTCAGGCGCCTGTATTAGGCAAGCAGAGTCAAAGAAAGAACTGGGGCCTCAAAGGGTTTAATAGGAAATGAAGCGGAGAAATTCGGGGCGTGCGTTGCTCTATTTAAGTGCTTTTGAGTTGGGCGGGACCCAGCCGTCCTTATCGCGTTTGCGTTTGATAACCCAGGCTTTTTGGGCTTCGGTTTTTTGGCCTTTAGTGGGGCCGCTGAGGGGCCATTCGGCATCAACTTGGTGGGCGTCTTTGAAAATATCCTCGGCTTTTTTGACGAGATCGGGACGTGATTTGGCGAGGTTGTTTTTTTCGCCGGCGTCTTTGGCGAGGTCGTAGATTTCGATGGGCTTGTTGATGCCGTTTCGGACTGCTTTCCACGAAGGGTTTTCGCCCCAGCGAGCAGCTTGCACGACGGCCCCTTTGTGGAGTTCCCAGTAAAAGTAATCGCGTTTTGGTGCTTTGCCTCCTTTGAGATAGGAAAGGAGCGAGTGGCCGTCGGTTTGGTATCCCTCGGGCGGTGTGGCTCCGCTCATTTCGACGAAGGTAGGCATGAGATCCCAGAGGGCCCAAGGGGATTCATCGACACGGCCGGCGGGAACGGTTCCGGGCCACCAGGCAAAGCCGGCCTGACGAAGAGCCCCTTCGTACATTCCGCGCTTATATCCGCGAAGGCCATTTGCGTCCTGCTTGAAGAGCTTGCCGATTTCGGAGGAAGGATTGAAGGATGAGCCGTTATCGCCGGTGAAAACGATGAGGGTATTTTTATCAATGCCGAGCTCGCGGAGGGTGTCGACCAGTTCGCCGATATCGGAGTCGACGCGGGTGACTTGGGCGGCGTAGGATTTTTGTTTCATGGTCCACGGCTTGTTCTTGTAGATGCCAAGGTCATCGATTTCATGGGCGCCGTGAGGGAGGGTAATGGCGTAAAACATCATGAAAGGATCTTTGGCATTTCCTTTCACCCACTTGATCATTTCATTCTGAATCAATTCTTGGGCATAGGTTTTTCCAACTCCTTTGCCGGTGTTTCCGGGGAGGCGCACCGGCGCATCATTATCGTAAAGGTAAGTGGGGAAGTAGGAATGAGCGTGCCGTTGGCAGTTGTAGCCGAAGAATCGGTCGATGCCTTGCTTGTGCGGACTTCCGCTAGTGTCAAAGAATCCCATGCCCCATTTCCCAAAGGTCGAGGTGGCATATCCAGCAGCCTTGGCGACCTCACCGATGGTGACGGTTTCGGCCGGGATGGGCCATTGTCCTTCGGGAGCCATTTCACGGTTGCCACGGACGGGGCATTTCCCGGAGTGAAGTCCGGTGAAGAAAACGGAGCGACAAGGGGCGCAAACGCTCGTGCCGCAGTAGGCCTGCATGTAGCGGGTGCCTTCCTTGGCGAGTTGGTCAATGCGAGGAGTTTTGATTAACTCCTGACCGTAAACGCCGAGATCCCCCTGTGCGATATCATCGGAGAGGATGAAGATGAAATTGGGCTTTTTCTCGTCAGCTACAGCGAGAGGCAAGGTGACGTTGAATAGGAAGAGGGCTGGTGTAAGCTTTGTAAGGAAGGAGAGAGGTTTCATCAGGTGGCTTTCCCTCAAGTGTCCAAATTTGAGTGAAGACTGCAAGGAGGGGATTCTGG
>JAKMGP010000168.1 GCA_022424905.1 Akkermansiaceae bacterium
GAGAGATTCTTACTGTTCGTGTTCCGGGTTGGGGCGAGAGCCGGATTCTAAATCGAGCCGGCTGGGTTATTCCAATTGGTGGGGATCTCTTCCGAGTCGGTGCGACCTACGATTGGGATCGTCTGGAGAGCGGGCCGACCGAAGAAGGGCGAAGAAAAGTCGAGGCCATATTACAAACCTTTACTAAGTGTGACTACGAAGTAGTCGGCCATGTCTCGGGTATCCGTCCAATCATAAATCGGAGCAAGCCGATGGTTAAATTTCAAAAAGGAAAGGGTTGGATGGTCAATGGTCTTGGTTCGAAGGGTGTCATTTATGCTCCCCGAGTTGGGCTCGAAATGAGTCATAAATTAAGCGATTAATAGTTTAAATGAAAAGACCTGCCTTTTTTAAAAGGCTCACTAACATCTAAAAATTATGATTCATTTTAATGCAAATAAATTGCATTAAAATGAAAATGAGCCCACACTGAACTGCGATGACCACTCTAATTATTGCTTTGTCATGTAAAAGATCTTTCTGAATGATCACCAAAGGCTGATGTATCCAATGAGAGTAAGTTTTAAAAAAATATTTGGATGAACCGCAATCCTCACCACGGGGAACGTTGATAATAGAGATTTACGAGGGGTATTACCACTATGCACGAAGGACGTACGATTCTTGAAATAAAGCGACCATGCTTGCGGGAATTTTTGGTCTCATTGATTATTTCATTTATGATCGTCAGCGCTCTTTTTGGAGTTTTGGCTATTATTTCAATCTCTTTCGCAACAGCTTTCCAATTTTTTGAATCGAGCGAAATCGCGGTCAATTATTCAGAGACAAGGGAGAAGGTGAAGGAAGAAAAAATTTCCAAAAGTCACGAAGTTTCGCCGATCGTTTCTGCATCCCCTCTTTCATTGGTTCCACTTGAACAGAAACTGGAGCAGTCACCCGAATCTATTCCTGTTCCCGAAATTGAGGAAATGCCTGTGATGGATGATCTGGCTTGGTCTGAGGAAGCTTTTGAACCTTGGGATGAAGAAAAGAAGTCTGAGGTAAAACCAAAATCTCAGGTCCGTAAACCAACCGCTTCAAACAAGGAAAGTTCTGCAACAGTCGTTTTCCGGAGTTCGCCTGTTTATCCCAGTGGAGCGCGACGATCAGGCATTGAAGGTAAGGTGATCGTTCTAGTAGTGGTGTCGCCTTCTGGACTAGTTTCAAATGCTAACGTTGTTTCAAGCAGCGGCAGTGAATCGTTAGACGCCGCCGCCCTAAAGGCGGCAAGACTCTATAGGTTCGAGCCGGCCAAAAATTCTGCTGGGCAGGGAGTGGCAACGAAAGCAGCTATTCCCTTTATTTTTCGGCTAAGATAGGTCACGGAATTGGGGGTGGACTCACCGTTGCCGAGTCTCGATTTGAAACTGGATGCCATCCAGTCATGTCGTGAGTTATTTCGTAAGATTAAGACTCTTGTGGATTCACCTGATTCTTTATCAGGCGAAGGATCAAAAAATTGATGAGGAGAAGTGAGAGTTTTTACAAGGAAGGAACCCAATTTCAGGATAGCAAAAGAAACGGTTGCCGACTCACCTGTTCAGGTGGATTCTTCAAATATGAATGACAACGAGGTCCAATGTCCATCCTGCGGCGAGTGGTTTGCTATTTCGGTGGTGGCGCCGGAAGATTACGGAAGCCAGATGGACTACGATTGCGAGGTGTGTTGACGCCCGATGACGCTCTTGGTCGATGAGCAAGGAGGGGTAAGCGCGAGTGGAGGTTACTAGATGAGCGATTTGGTGTCAGTCGTTTTTCCGGTTGGTCCCGGAGTGCCGGATGCGGGTCTTGCTCTTAATGATTTGGTCAGGCAAACCTACGAGAACCTTGAGATAGTGGCGGTATTGAATGGTTGTTCCGAATTGGTAAGAGGTGAGTTTTTGTCTCGAGATGATCCACGACTTAGGGTGATTGATTTGGGGGATAAACCGAGGTTGTTGGACGCGCTAGACCTAGCGGTTTCTGAGAGTCGGGGAAGGTGGTTGGCGCGGATGGACGCGGATGATCGCTGTAACTCCACAAGGATCAAGAAGCAGGTTGGCTTGTTGGAGGTAGGTGAGTGTGAGGTAGTGAGTTGCGGAATTTCACTCAAGGCTGCGATGGGCGATGGAATGCATCGGTATGTTGATTGGGTGAATGGTTTGGACACTCCGGAGAAGGTTTCGCGTGAGCGATTCGTAGAGAGTCCGGTAGTGCAACCTTCGGTGATGATGACTAAGAGCTTGTTTGAGGAGGTTGGTGGGTATCTGCGAAATGGTTTTGCAGAGGATTACGATTTGTGGCTTCGCTTGCTGGAGCATAGTGCACGGTTTGGAAAGGTGCCCGATTTGCTCTACGATTGGTATGATCGACCAGGTCGGTTGACCCGAAGCGATCCACGATTTGAACACAAGACGATGCTGACGCTAAAAGCCGATGCCTTGGCTCGCCTCCCGGAAATCCAGAAGAAGGGAGTGGTGATTTCGGGAGCTGGACCGACTGGGAAGGTATTGGGTCGTGAGTTGATTTTGCGGGGAATCAATGTGCGAGGGTATTTTGAGGTGAGTCCCAAAAGGATAGGAAGGACGTGCCAGGGGGCTCCAATCGCGAGCGCGGAGGAGTTCGGGCGCCGCTGGCGGGATTCTATTTTATTGGCAGCGGTGGGAGCCGGAGGGGGGCGATTCGAAGTCAGAAAGTTGGCTAATGAGGTAGGTTTTAGAGAAGGGAAGGACTTTTGGTGCTGTTGCTAAGTAGAGTGGAGGCTTTTTCTGAGAAAAGTCGGAGATTTCGGCTTGCCAAATGTCGCTGTCTGACACAGTTTCCCGCCCTCGAAGTGACGGGGAGTAGCTCAGCTTGGTAGAGCGCTGCGTTTGGGACGCAGATGTCGCAGGTTCGAATCCTGTCTCCCCGACCATTTCCTAGGAGCACTCCCCCAAGTGTTTCAGGATCAACGAAATTCAATGATCGCGGCGATGCCGCGACAGGAATTCCAAAAGGAATCCTACCAAACTTGACACGGCAACCGGGTCCGATGACCCGGAAGCGCAGACGCCGCAGCAGTGTCGTGGAGATCGGAACCGGCCCGGGTTAAGATCTACACTGTCAATCGCAAGGACGGATACCCGATCTTCTCCCTCTATTGAAAGGAGGGCTCATTGCTTGAACGGGGCGTTAACCGCGCAGGCCGACCTGTTCCATGAGCCGGGCGGTTTGGGTGTAGGCTTCCTCGACCCACTCTACGATGCGGGTTGGGTCGGGGGAGTATTCGAGTTCGATGGAAACGGCACCATCGATATTGAGTTCTTTGATGGCTTGCAGATAAGGAGCGAATTTCACGACGCCACGTCCCGGTGGGAGATCGCCATGGACCATGCCATCGCAATCACTAATGTGGACGTGAATGGCCTGGCCAGCCAGTTTTGAAACTTCTTCGGGGCCATTGTCGGCGAGGACGAGATGGGAGATGTCGATGTTGGCCCGGACGCGCGGGTGGTCACATT
>JAKMGP010000043.1 GCA_022424905.1 Akkermansiaceae bacterium
GGTGCGGGTGCTACTTCTGGAGCGGCTTACACCAACGGTATGCTGGTGACTCCAGCCATCACATTCGGTCGGATATTAGGCACCAAGCTAGCCAGAGCCTCTCTGTCTCGCTGAAGGACATCACCAACTGGCGAGAACCAGTGGCCCAGAACCTGTGCAAAAGGTGACAAGATCAGCTCGGCGTTTGATCTACCCCCCAGTGCTTGATAGGTTACGAAATGGTTTATTTGAGGAGTTCCCATGAAATTAAAAGGTTTTGTCTCGTTGGCGGCGGCCATGGTGCTTGTATCGCCGTTTGCATCTGCTGGTGATCCCGTTCAGATGTGGAAGTGCAGCGTTAATGGCGATGTCAGTGAAGAAGACGTGATGGAGCAAGCAGCCAAGTGGAAAAAAGCCGCTGGTGCGCTAGACGGCGGTGACGGCATGAGCATCTACACGATGTTCCCGGTTGCTGTCGGTGCTGACGGCGATGGCACCGATGTCTTACTTGCCGTTTCTTGGAAATCCTTTAGTGACTTTGGTAAGTGGTGGGATGCCTACCCATCTTCAGATGTTGCGCAAATGGAACGCGAAACCATGACCTGCCACGGCAGTGCTCTTTGGGAAAGCGAAACAATCTGATTGCTTCACAAAGCATCGCATGGGGCCGCCTTCTGGCGGCCCTTTTTTTATCTAACTCCACACAGTTGGTCGCGCCTTTCCTTTCCATGAAAGCGGAGACACTGTGGCCCCTTTAACCAAGTTATTTTGAGCTGTTCGCTATGTCCCTAATCTGGAGCTGCAACGAGTGGGATCCTCTGGAAGAGGTTGTTGTTGGCAATCCTTTAGGCGCGCGTTTTCCCCACGCGGATGCCAGCACCCGACTCGCTGAGTACCCCGATCGAGATATTAAAGACATCCCCCAGGGGCCGTTTCCAGACCGAATCATTGAGGAGACAGAAGAAGACCTGCAGCGATTCATAGAGGTAATGGAGCATCGTGGTATCACGACAAAAAGACCCGACCGCTGGCCCCATGAGCATTGGATCAAGACACCGCAATGGGAGTCTCGGGGTTACTACAACTACTGTCCCCGGGATATTTTTCTAGTGGTCGGCGACCGAATTATTGAAACACCCAACGTGATCAGGGGGCGATCACTCGAAACCGGCTCCTATCGACGTCTCTTGATGGAATATTATGAAAGTGGTGCCAACTGGTTCAGCGCCCCGAAGCCTGTTTTGGACGATGCGCTATTTGAATATGACCCCTTGGCGCCCACGCCACGAAATTTGGAGCCGGCGTTTGACGCCGCCAATGTGCTCAGATTTGGCCACGACTTGCTCTATCTGGTCAGCGCCACCGGCAACGAATTGGGCGGCCACTGGTTACAGCGTGTGCTAGGTGAGACTTTTCGGGTCCACTTTTTAAAGGATGTCTACTTTGGTAGCCACATCGATTCGACACTGGTGGCCCTGCGTCCCGGCTTAATCCTCGCCAACCCCGGACGTTTATCACCGGAGACCATCCCTCCGTTCCTCAAGGACTGGGAGGTCATATTCAGTCCGCCAATGGAGAATCAAAGCCGCCATAGTCAGGAGTATCTGCAACAGGCGATTGGCAGTGAGTGGATCGACATGAATCTTTTCAGTTTGGGACCCGATACCGTGGTCGTCGACAGTGATCAGCGGGCACTTATTGCTCTACTGGAAGCCAAACAAATGGAAGTGATTCCCTTGAAACTGCGGCACTCACGGATGTTGGGCGGTGGCTTCCACTGCGTCACACTCGACACCCGTCGTCGCGGTACCATGGAATCTTATTTCTCCTGATAGATCAGCCATGATCATATTATCGCTTACCCCATGACGCTGCTGTGGATAGCATTGCTACCCTCCGTGGTGACAGCGGCGTGGTTTCGGTACCGAAAAGTGCTATCGGACAGCACTCCTCGCAATGCACCGGAGGGAGTTCTGAGGCAGGCTCCTCCACCGGCAATCTGGGGCAATCACGAATACCAACAAGGCGCACGCTGGCTGCACGAGATTTTTGAGCGCTCTGCCGCAC
>JAKMGP010000044.1 GCA_022424905.1 Akkermansiaceae bacterium
TTACGAAATACACGCTCTCGCCGTGAACCGGGCGCCAGTCAACCGGAAGGGAAAATCTTCCCTTCGGATCAAGCTGGCGGTCCAATTGACCTGAGCGATAATGTTCGCATTTCTTCATAAAAACGCCTTCCAAAGTGTCTTCGGAGTCACCGGAGTACACCAAACATCACTAAAGATCAACCAGAAAGCCTAAATAATCAGTGTTTCCGAATAATTAGTGACAATTTTCGACTAGAAATCCCAAAAGGGGCCTACTCTGGAGAGGGAAAATAACCTAATACGCTATTATTCAGCTTCTTAAGATTTTTACGCGGGGCCTTAACAGACCTATCAGACACTTCTTTCTTCATAAGACTCCCTTTAAGATCACCAACTCGCTCCACCCGATAACATTTCCAGAGAAATGCCCTTGATTGTTATTTTACGAGCCCCTCACGTCCGTTGCGATCATATTGCCGAAAGATTGCCCCCCCTAGAACACATTTTTGTCAAATCGCAGCATCGCCTCCATCCAACGAACGAAAATTTTACCAAGCCTGCTAGAAAAAGAAGCGCAACGCCCCCCAGATCGTAGTCGCTTCAGTATCAGCATTCCCCCCAGTCAGCGTTTCATGTTCCACTCCGGCCATGAGTTTAAGATTATCTTCACAAAAATAATAATTTAGGCCGGCGTAAAGAGTATGGTTTTCGTCACCCTTGGATATCTTAACTCCGTCGGCCTCAGCAAACGCGCGAACGGAAGTATGTCCACCTCGTCCCGGTCGCAGCTGTAATTCAGTTGAGGATGCCCACTGGTAGCGAAACACAGCTTCGAGTCGATCTTCAATAATGAACGTCGATGGCATAACAACAACTCCGTAAATGTCGCCGGTGTCGAAGCGCCCGTAGGTCCCGTTCACAAATAAATTCCAGTTTCCGACTTTTTTATCATATGACAAAGAAGTCGCCCATTCGAAGCCAAAGATCTCATCTTCTACTTCAGTTGCATCGACATAGAGGAAATCTGCCCGCGCTTTGCCTTTGCCGATCTTGGTCCGGATTGAGGTGAAGTAACCACGACCACCATCCCAGTCTGCGAGTGCGTAGTTATGCTCACGGGATGAGAAAACTCCCAAAATAATATCAAAGTCTTCAACTTCCGCGGCAAAGAGAAAACCGGTGGATCGATTTGGAGAATATATGTTGGAGAGGTTACTTCGTTCCACAGTCTTGATCTCTTTTGAAGTCGCATACCACTCACCACCGAAATCAATTTTAGTGAGACCGTAAGCTATCGAAGGCTCATTGAAAAAAAAGAGATCCCTCGACTCATAACGAATGGTCAATTCATCAAAGTCATCATGTCTGATTTTGGTGTCATTAAATCCTCCCTCTTCCAAGTTGATTCGTCCGTGTATTTTCCAGCGGTCAAGGAACTCAACTGAGGCACCTATTCGAAATCGACGCAATTCTTGGCCATAACCACTAAAATTACGCCCTCGATCAGAGCCGTCAGAATAAGCCCACTGCTGTTGATAACGGCCAAAAATCTTAACCTTTTGGACATACGGGTTATTCTTTTTTTTCACATCATAAAGGGTTCCGAAATCCTGCAAAGTCTCGCACCAATCACCTGGGCTTTCCTTTTTCTTTGTCTCAGAATGCTCCGCTGAAAATCCCCCTGCCTGAAGGACCAGAGGCCCCATCGTCAAAGCCGAACCGGCTAGTAATAAAAATCTTTGTATCATTGAGGTAGTTACAATCCTTCGCTCGCAGACACAGCTGCGGCGAGAGCACCATAAAACCACAGGGAATTCTGTTTTCCAAACTCATTTTAACTTCACAGATCGTTCCATTAAGCCCCCCACAGCCCTAGTGAGCTTCACCATCTTCTTCTTAGTTAAAATAAAAAGCTCGAAGGGTAGAACCCTTAGGCTTTGATACAAAAAACTAATCAAGCAAATCGAGACTACATCAGCCCGGTCCGCAACAATCCTACTAACACCCCTTGCACCACGAGTTCGCGAGCCGGCATCAAATCAGG
>JAKMGP010000064.1 GCA_022424905.1 Akkermansiaceae bacterium
CGATTTGATGAGAAGAAACGGTCAAGACCAGTCTTGGCGGCCCTAGCTAGTCAGCTGAAAATTAAAGGGGATGGCTTTCCGCACGCTGATGGCCTGCCCCAGGCCATTCTTAGCCGGGAAAAAGCGATAACGCCGGGCCGCACTCACCGCCGATTGGTCGAGCATAGAATACCCACTACTTTGTGAAATTTGACAACTCGAGACTTTACCGGAAGTCCCGACAGTCACAGTTACGACCACGCGGCCTTGAAGACCTTTGCGCCGAGCACTCTTAGGATAATGAGGGGTGCTCCGTGATACGACTGAAGCCTGTTGAGTCACTTCTCCAGCAAGCCGAGCTTTCTCGCGCTCCAAAAGTTCAGATTGCGTAGGACTAGAACGCTTGGTCGGCGGGCTCTTCTTGGCAATACTGGAACTAGCTTTCACCTTTCTAGGATCAACATTTTCCTCGAAACGATTTTCAAGATCCAACTCTTCAAGATCCAAGAATTCTCTATTACTAGGCTGGGGCTCCGGTGCTTCGGTAAACTTTGGCGGTGCTTGGATTGGCACGCGAGATTTCATTCGCACAAAAGAGGGGCCATTCGAAACCGTAATCATCCGCTCCGGCGCCAAATTGGCTTCAGACTCAAGTTTCTTGCGAACAAGCTCCGTGTGATCGATCGTAATAGGCTCAGGAGATGCTTGTGCCGTAATCATCGCAAGATGAACTTGCACCGTAATCAACGCCAGCGCCGAGCAAATCGCAACCGCGCAAAGAACAGCCACCAAGAGAGAGGCTGAGAAGCTTTTCCCACATCCGGTGATCTGGGTCTGAAGGGCTGGTAGCGGTTGCACGACATTGTCCTAGACCCTTTTGCCCAAATTTGCTGTCGCGCAATTACCTTGAATTAGCGATCAATTGTCTAACACCGGAAAAGAATAGCCTAGCCACCGGTCCTTCGGAAGATCCGGCAAGGCTAAATCAAAAGTGAAAATTCTCCTCAACTATTGATTTCCCAGCCTTTTCGATACTCTTTCGTCAGGAGTTTGTTTGCAGCAGCATCATTCGTAATTTTGAAATTTTTAGCATCCCACTCAAGGGTCTGGCCTGCGCGATGGGCCACATTCCCAAGCAAATTATGCTCAATTAATGACCCCGAGTAATCAAAGTTACAGAGTGTTTCCCCTTCACCGCGACAGGCCTTTAGCCATTCATTGTAGTGACCTGCGGAAGGCTCAATCGACTGCTGGGGTCTCTGGTAATCTTTAAACTTGGACGACGGGCTGAGGACATTTTTACCATAATCAGAAACCAGCACTCCATTTTCACCGACGAAGGCCACACCGATTCCCCACTTGTTAATCACGGTGTCTTTGCCCACCATCGGCTGCAGAACCTCGCTACGACGCTTCATTCCTTCCGGACCATGATACCACACCACCTTCACATCATCAGGATGCTGCCAAGTGATTTCCTGCCATGGTGCAGCGCCAATTGAATCAGGCGCTGGGCCCTGTGAGGAAATCTGAGTTGGGTGCCGAAGCTTCAAGGCCCACCACGCCAAATCGATCAAATGGCTCCCCATATCTCCAGGAACGCCATTCCCAAACTCCCAACGGCGATTCCAATTCAAATTACCACCCTTCCAATATCCTTCATTATAGGCTCGGTCAGCGGCTGGCCCAAGCCAGACATCCCAGTCAAAGTAACCAGGCACTGCCTGCTTCTCGAGAACCGCCTGCTCCACATCACGAATGCTCCGGCTGCACCAGACGTGCGCCTCTTTCACCCGACCAATCGCTCCCGCTTGAATTAATTCCACGGCGCGACGATAACTCCCCCCTGCATGGATTTGAGTCCCCATTTGAGTCGCAATTTTCCCCTTCGCTTTCGCATATTCTTCCTGCATCCAGCGTGCTTCTTGCACGGTATGAGCCAGCGGCTTTTCACAGTAAACATGTTTCCCTGCCCTCATCGCTGCAATCGCCGCCGGAGCATGATGATGGTCCGCCGTGCTAATCACCACCGCATCAATGTCTGGATTGCTTACCACTTCACGCCAATCGGTCGTCGTCTTTGCTCCCTTAAATCTTTTCTGCACCGCCTCAAGTGTCTTCCGGTTGATATCGCAAAGAGTATGGATGTTCTCTGCCTTCACTCCGTTCAAGTTTGCTCCCCCACGACCACCAGAACCGATGATTCCCATATTGAGTTTCCCGTTTGGAGACTCTCCTCGCACCACCGAAGGGGCGAGAGCGGAAGCGAGACCAAAGCCGACAAACTTTCGTCGGCTAAAATTTGAGATTTGTTTGTTCATAACTTTTAAACGAATTTGTTAGGGATTCCGACAAGGTTGCGATCTTGATCGCGTATTGCAAGATCATGATTCTAAAAAATTTCCAAAACCACTCGATTCTTGGAGCAATCTTCTTAGGCGCGATTGTCACACTTAGCTTCTCTGCTGAAAAAGAGACGAAATCCAAAACTAATTCCGACGTAAAAAAGGCCTTTATCGACGGCACCGGACAAGGGTGGCGTGAGCTCACCGGCGAAGACTTTGTGAATGTGAATTGCAACCCAAAAACGTGGACTTGGGACGGTGGGCATGCCTCATGCACCGGTAATCCAGTGGGCGTTATTCGCATGAAAAAGCCCACCAAAAACTTCGAACTTGTCTGCGAGTGGATGCACAAAAAACACGCGGGAAACTCTGGGATTTTCGCTTGGGCCAGCCCCGCTTCCATCGAGAAACTTGCCGCCGGGAAAGGTCGACTCCCCGATGGCATCGAAGTCCAAGTTCTAGATCTTGGATACGAGACCAACTGGGAAAAAAATAAAGGAAAACCCTCGGACTGGTTCACCTCTCATGGTGATGTTTTCCCCACCGGACCAGCTAAAATGAAGCCCTTTCCACCTGTCGCTCCAAACGGCAACCGCAGCTTCCCAACTAAACGTCTCACCAAAGGCATCAACGAGTGGAACCACTACTACATTCGAGCGATCAACGGTGAGGTGCGCCTTTGGGTAAATGGCGAAGAAGTTTCGGGCGGAACGAACTGCAAACCCGCCGAAGGTTATCTCTGCCTTGAATCCGAAGGTTCCCCCATCGAATTTAAAAATATCCGCCTTCGGATCTTGCCCTAAAATGAACACCGTAGCCAAAAAGGCCCCAAGGTAATCCCGCCAGAGACTTATCAATTTGAGAAGTTTAGGGTAAGCCTCCTGTCTTCCCCACAAGTAAACGAGCCCTCAAACAAACTGGAGGCAGCGGCATCAAAGCCTATCAGACTGCCACCTGTAAAGAGGGTGATCAGATCCTACTGCTGCTGATCACCGACTAGCTCATTGATACTGGTAATCACATCGCGCGCCTGAGACATTGGATTCACGGCGCGATCGTGGTGCACCAACACTCCATTCCGAAAGAGAAAAGTCTCACGACGTGGCTTACTCTTGGGATGCTCGATTCGATAGGCGTCACAAATTGTTCCAGGCGTATCGCAAAGAAGGGGGAAGGGAATATCAAACTTGTTCGAGAAAGATCGTTGCTCGGCAATCGTGTCCATAGAAACTCCGATCACTTGAATCTTATTTTCCGTCAATATCGCAAATGCAGACCGCAGCGATTTTACCTGCTTAATTCATCCCGGTGTATCCGCCTTTGGGTAAAAGAAAACGACCGCCCACGGGCCAGACGTGGCATCCTTAATATTTACCTCTTGGCCAAATTGATCCGGCGCTGACAATCCTGGCGACCGCCAGCCATTCATATGGGGATCCACATCCTCGTAAACCGTGCACGCCGTCATAAGAACAGAGAAACAGACCAGGGAGAAAAAACACACAGCTTTCACAAACGTCACCCTGCTGAATCAAATCAATCTCTGCAATCAGTCTTTCAAATTCTCAACGAGGAATCCCAGTGAAACCAAAAACCGATCCATCTCTTTCACGGTCTCATCATATTTCGCCGTGTTAAAAAAACCATGCGGCTGTTCCTCATAAAGAAACAACTCGGAACGAACCCCCACCCGCCTCATGAGAAGGCGATACTTTTCCGCTGTCGCCACCGGGACCAGCTTATCCTTAGTGCCCAAAAAAACGATCGTGGGAGGGGTTTCTTTATCAAGATTGTGCATCGGCGAGATCTGTTTCCAATACTTCTTCACCCTGCTATGGCCATATCCTTTCGGACCATTATCGTAGACTGGATTGAAGAGAATCAATGCGTCTGGCTTAGAGGAGACCGAAACATCCTCGCCCTTTTCAAAAATACCTTTCGTTGTGCCGGTCGCCGCGGCCACATGCCCTCCTGCCGAGCCACCACCAGCAGCCAGCTTGCTGGGATCAATCCCCAATTCCTCCGCATGAGAACGAACCCATCGAACCGCTGAATTTCCATCTTTGACACACTCGAGCGGTGACGTTCCATTACGGCTCTTCACTCGATACTCTGCTGAAATCGCAACCATCCCACGCTTCGCAAGATACTCGCATTGTGGATAAAACTGCGAAGGCGTTCCACCGCTCCAACCACCACCAAAGAAAAAAACAATCGCTGGCCTCTGATCACTCGCCTTGTGACCTTCAGGATTAAAAATATGAAGCTGAAGTTCAACCTTTCCGACCTTTTTGTAAGCCTTCTGCTCGTCAGGAATTAGCTGCTCGGCAAATGACATGGAACAGGCGACGACAAGTGATAAAATAAACCTCATAAAACAAATACGTCTCAAGACTCTACGATTCTTCGGAAGCTTATATAAATCCTACGGACTCTCTCCGGCCTTCCAGTCCACCGCCCTTGGATTCTCTCTTACTCTTCCCATTCCCTCAACTGTAAGCCAACCAATCGCGGCCAGAGCCCCTATCAAACAGAGCCAAATCAACAGGCGTCCAAACCATGGCTCCCTGACCGGTTCGTTGATCCGCAAGGCAGGACTTCGCTCATCAACAAATGGAATCGGATTGATCTCCTTCTTCTTCGGCAGCTTTAGCTGTTTGATCGCTAGGCTGGCCAACAACTGACGAACTTGCTCTTTGGCATCATAATTCATGCCCGGACTAATTCCCGAGGCAATATCCGAAAACCACCTGAAATAATCGATCTGAAAGACACAACTTTCACGATTCTCTCCGGAAAAGAAAATCTCAGCAGTGTCGAAATTCACCACCCCCGCCATTCGCCCAAAATCGTTCAGCAATCGATTGGCATATTTCGAAACCGTCTGTATTTCCTGCTCCTCAATCTTAACCTCACTTACTAATTTTCCCTTCTCCCACCGCGACATTACCCACGGAATTCCTTTTTCATCCAAACCACAATCCAGCACTTCAGCTAAAGACGAGTGCCGTAGAGCCTTGAGTTCAGCCAACGCCCCTCGAAGGTTCTGCGATCGCTTCAACTGCTCACGTTCATCTTCGTCCAATAAAATCCGCGTGAGCCTCAAGATAGTTCCGTCGGTCCCTCGAACCCGGTGAACCGTGCGAGTCTGACTCTGCTCGATAAGGTTCTGAATCTGAAATTTTTCGGTCATTAATTTACGGGATCACAATTTTACCAAGGCAAGGACAACGCGTCCAGCGAATCTCCAGGCCAGAAATCCCCTTCGCCTTTTTCACTCCTTCCGTTAATCTCCTTCCATGGCTCACATCCAAGATCTTCTTCAAGAAATCTCTCTTCTTTCATCGGCCTCCGCCACCCTAGATTGGGACCAAGAAACTTATTCGCCCGCTCGATCGGTCGCACATCGAGCCAAACAACTTGCTTACCTCCAAGGAAAAATCCACAAACTTCAAACCTCAGACGAATTCTGTGAGGGTCTCGCCTCCCTGGATCCTGACAACCAACGCGAACTCACCCACCGCTACGAACGTGCCACCAAACTGCCTCAGAAACTCGTAGAGCGCGACTCCGAAACATCCTCCCTCGCCAAAGCCGCGTGGTCAGAAGCTCGTGAAAAAAACGAATTCCAAACCTTCGCTCCCCACCTCGCCAAACTCCTCGAAATCGCCCGTGAAAAGACTGACCACTGGGGCTTCGAAGATGAACCCTACGATGCTCTTCTTTGTGAATACGAACGTGGAGCCAAAACCCGCGAAATTGCCACCCTCTTTGATTCCATTGATACCGAGCTCGCCGAAATCGCCGCCGCCGCTGTTGAAAAATCATCTGTCATCCCTGCCGATTTTCTTTACGGCCCGGCTCCGATCGAAGCCCAACAAAGCTTAAACCACGAAATTGCTGAATCTCTAGGCTTTGACTTTGCCCAAGGCCGGATCGACACCACCGCCCACCCCTTCTGCACCACCCTCGGACCTGCCGACGTCCGCCTGACCACTCGCTACGAAAACAACGACTTCGCTTCTTCTCTCTTCGGTGTCATGCACGAAACCGGCCACGGGCTTTACGAACAGGGCCTTCCTACCTCGGACTTCCACCTTCCTTCGGGCCAAGCGGTCTCCCTTGGCATTCACGAATCCCAATCACGCCTCTGGGAAAACCACGTTGGTCGCTCCCGCCCCTTCTGGGAAAAATGGTATCCCCGCGCCCAACAACTCTTTCCCCATCTTCGCAAAATCTCGCTCGATGAATTCCTCCCCGCCGTCAATCGTGCCGCTTATTCTCCAATTCGCGTCGAAGCCGACGAAGCCACTTACGACCTCCACATTCTCCTCCGCTTCAAACTCGAACGCGCTCTCTTGGCAGGGGCACTAGAAGTCTCCGACGTCCCCGCTGCATGGGATGACGAATTCAAAAAACTCTTCGGCTTCAGACCCCAAACTGATTCCGAAGGCTGTCTTCAGGACATCCACTGGTCCATGGGGGGACTCGGATACTTCGCCACTTACTCGCTGGGCAATATCAACTCCGCCCAACTCTTCGAGGCTGCCATGAAAGATGAGCCCATCTCCTCTGCTTTCTCGAAAGGCGACTTCCTCCCTCTCCTCGGCTGGATGCAAAAGAACATCCACCAGCACGGCTCCACTCTCTTTCCTCAAGATCTAATGAAACAAGCAACTGGATCCAAAACCGATCCAAAACCCTATCTCAAGCATCTCCGCCGTCGTTTCACCAACGAGATTTAATAGCATCCTGCTGACCGCTTAAACTATCGCTCAAGCTCTAAGGTCCCTCTATGGCCCCTGCTCGTCGCTAAGGAGACAAAATGCGCCACTTGACCTCTCTATTTATTTTTATTATTCTAAAATTATGAAACTAAGGGAGGCTAGCATTGCTTTGTCCGCACTAGCGCAAGAATCCCGATTAGAAGTGTTTCGTCTTCTCGCTAAGAACAGTCCAGATGGACTTTGCGCCGGAGATCTTTCACGGGCCTTAGGCATTCCCAAACCCACCTTATCTTTCCACCTCAAGGAATTGAGCACTGCGGGGCTGATCGATTCGGAGAAGACCGGGCGCTCCATCAAGTATCGGCTCCAAGGCAAGAGGATGTCTCAGCTCATGGCGTTCCTCACCGAAGACTGCTGTCAGGGACGGCCCGAACTTTGCTGCCCAACAAAAACCAGTATTTCTTAACAAGCATCACAAAAAATTATGCCTACCAAAATTGGAATTAACGGATTTGGCCGGATCGGCCGACTCGATCTCCGCGCAGCCTTCGATTCGAAAGAGCTAGAATTTGTCCATATCAATGAACCTCATGCCAGCGCGCAAGCTGCTGCGCACCTTCTTGAGTTCGATACCGTGCACGGTCGCTGGGATCACGAATTCACCACAGATGAACAATCGATCACAATTGATGGACAGACCATCAGCTATTCATCAGAGGACACCCCAGGCGCTGTTGATTGGGCTAAAAAAGGAGTAGAGATCGTTCTCGAATGCTCTGGAAAATTTAGAACCCCGGCTCTTCTTCAACCCTATTTTGATCAGGGAATCAAAAAGGTCATCGTCGCAGCTCCAGTCAAGGAAGGCGCCCTCAATATTGTGGTGGGGTGTAATGACCATCTCTATCGGCCCACCGAACACCACCTCATTACCGCCGCTTCCTGCACCACCAATTGCATCGGCCCAGTAGTCAAGGTCATCAACGAAACCTTCGGAATTAAACACGGTATGATTACCACCCTTCACGATCTCACCAACACTCAAATCATTGTGGATGCTCCTCATCCAGATCTCAGACGAGCTCGCTCTGCCATCAACTCGCTTATCCCGACAACCACTGGATCGGCTACCGCTATTACCATGGTTTATCCCGAATTAAAGGGCCGCCTCAACGGCGTGGCTGTTCGCGTCCCTATGCTCAACTCGTCCCTAACCGACTGTGTCTTCGAATTGGAAAAAGAAAGCTCCGTCGAAGAAATCAACGCAGCGCTCAAGGCAGCATCGGAAGGCGAACTCAAAGGAATTCTCGGCTACGAGGAACGACCTCTGGTTTCGGCCGACTACGTCAACGATCCCCGTTCAGGAATCGTCGATGCACTTTCCACTATGATGGTGAACGGAACACAGGTTAAATTGCTGGTCTGGTATGATAATGAGTGGGGCTACTCCAATCGGATGATGGACCTCACAAAGATCGTGGCCTCATCCCTTTAAGAGATGAACATCAAGAATTACGTGCTTGTCACTGCCGCCTACTGGGGGTTCACCCTCACAGATGGCGCTTTGAGAATGCTCGTTCTCTTGCACTTTCATGAAAGGGGGCTTAACCCGATCCAACTCGCTTTCCTCTTCCTCCTTTATGAATTCTGTGGAATTCTAACCAACCTTTTCGGAGGTTGGTTAGCCTCGACCAAGGGGCTCAAAATCACGCTTACCTCCGGGCTCTCTCTCCAAATCATCTCGCTGGTATTACTCTCCTTGGTCAACCCCGACTGGGGGCTTTGGCTTGCGGTAGGCTACATCATGGGGACCCAGGCCCTTTCCGGTGTGGCTAAAGATCTTACAAAAATGAGCTCAAAGAGCGCAGTCCGTGTGCTCCTTCCCAAAGAAGATTCCGCCACTCAATCCGGTCTCTTCCGCTGGGTTGCCATCCTCACCGGATCCAAAAACGCTCTCAAAGGGGTAGGATTTCTTCTTGGGGGAGTCCTCCTTGCGAGCCTCGGATTTCAATGGAGTCTCTGGGTCATGGCATTCGTGCTGGGCCTCGTTTTACTCACCTCAATCTTAGGACTTCAAGGAGACTTGGGCCGATCGAAACAGAAGGCGAAATTCAAGGAACTCTTCTCAAAATCACGCGAAATCAACATCTTGTCTTTTGCCCGATTCTTCCTCTTTGCCTCCCGCGACATTTGGTTCGTAGTGGCCCTGCCAGTTTTCCTCAGCGCCCACCTCGGTTGGAATTTCACCGCCATCGGTTCCTTCATGGCGATCTGGGTTATCGGATACGGTATCGTGCAAGCCTCTGCTCCCGCCATTGCCAAGGAAAAGGCCGATGTTGGCAGCACGGCCGCAACTACTCTTGCTTGGGGAATTGCCCTCACCGTGGTCACCATCGCCATCGCGGTGGGGGTGCAATTCGAATGGAATCTCACAAAGACTATCCTCGGAGGACTCATTCTTTTCGGAATCGTCTTCGCCATGAATTCTGCCCTTCATTCCTACCTCATCCTAGCCTACTCGGATTCGGACAAAGCGGCCCTAAACGTTGGCTTTTACTATATGGCAAACGCCGGCGGCCGACTTTTTGGCACCTTGCTTTCAGGCCTTATCTATCAGTGGTACGGACTTTCAGGATGCATGTGGACCAGCTCAATTTGCGTTCTTATTGCGGCTTCCACCGTCGTTGCACTGCCACGGAATCGAGACCGTGTGAACACAGTTGCCTAAGATCAGAGGAAACAAAAAATCCACCGTCAACTCGTGACGATGGATCTGAAATTAGTTAGGTAAAGCTACTTCGCCTTTTTAGCAGCAAGCTCTTTAATTTTGATATTCTTGAAGCTCACGATGTCTCCGTGACCACAAAAAGCGATGTGACCTTCACGGCGCTTCGCTCCCTTGTGCTTCGGGTTAGACTTATTAATTTCATCAAGATTGGCCTCCATAATGACGTTACCGTTGAGCTCCACTTTCACCTTCGGCCCATTGATGGTCACGGTCTCCTTATTCCACTCCCCAACTGGCTTGAGATGACCCTTCTTGGCAGCCACCAAGGTGTAAAGGCCACCGTGAAACTGGTAGTCTTTAAGCTTGGCATACTTAGGATGGGTGTTGTCGAGAATCTGGATCTCCATGCCCGTGTAGGCGGCATCACCTTGCCCAGGATAATGAATCCCTAGTCCGTTGTTCGCACCTGAAGTGAGCTTAAATTCAAACTGCAACACGTAGTTGGAATACTGCTTTTCGGTCTTCAGAACGCGGCACTTTCGAGTCGAAGTGATCGTGCCATCTTTGACCTCGTAACCAGCTTGCTCAGCCTTGCCAGCAGCACCCCAATTGGCAAAATCCTTGCCATTAAAAAGATCAACGAATTCCTCCGCGCAGGCGGAGCTGATGGTGGCGATTGCCAGTAGTATTGCTTTCATAATTTTTTAGGTTTTGGGGTTTAGAGTTCTACGGTTTTACCAGTGCGAAAGCTTTCATCGGCCGCTGCAACGATACGCATAGAGCTGATAGCATCGTCCATGTGGTCCCCAAGATCGGTATCTTCTAAAATCGCTTTGAGGAAGTATTCCTGCTCACGATAGCACAATCCGTCGTGATCCGGCTCATCGTCGGTGGTAATCCAATCATCTTCTTTCACAAACTGACCCTCGTCATTGAGTTCGCTGTAATGGAGTCTCAACGCTTCGGTCTTGCTGTGGGAATCGACATCCGCTGAAGCCCCCTCCCCACTCGCATCTTTGGCGGAGATCGTAACACAGCCTTTCGGGCCAACGACGTCCTTAACGAAAAAGGCGGTTTCGCTCATCATGGGACCCCAGCCGGCTTCATACCAACCAACGCTTCCATCTTCAAAGGTCACTTGAAGTTGGCCATAGTTCACCATTCCTTCTGGAAGTTCATCAGTAAGGCGGGCTCCAATCCCACTGACGCGGACCGGCTTGCTTCGAGTCATTTGGCACATCACATCAACGTAGTGAACTCCACAATCCACGATAGGAGAAATGGAAGACATCAAGTTTTTATGAGTCTCCCAATTGGCGCCACTCGACTGCTGATTCAGGTTCATCCGCATCACAAGCGGCTTACCAAGACTGTGAGAAACCTCGATGAATTTGATCCAACTCGGGTGGTGCCGGAGGATATAGCCGATTACCAACTTACGTCCAGTCTCGCGGGCCTTGGTAACGATCTCTTCGGCTTCCGCGACCGTTTCAGCAAGAGGCTTTTCGATAAAAACATCAGCCCCAGCTTCCATCGCTGCGTTAGCAAAATCAGCGTGGGTATCCGGGTAGGTTGAGATGGAGACTGCATCCGGTTTGGTAGCCTCAAGGGCTTCATAATAATCACCAAACTCAGGATAGCTTGCTTCGAGATCTTCATTGAGCGCCCTACGGCTGCCCTCCGAACGGGTGACAATCCCGCAAATCTCAAACCCATCTATCGCATGGTATGCCCGGGCATGGGAAGTCCCCATATGACCCGCACCAACACATAATACTTTAATCGTCTTGCTCATGATTTTGAAATTCTTGTTCCTGCTCCGCTGCAATCTCGGGATCACCCTTGGGAGGCCCCTTTTTTAAAACTTTGATTGCTTTGAAAAACTTTACCATTCCGCCAATCGAACACCCAATGATAATGACGACGATTGCGACAGCCGCAAAGTCGCCGACGTGAAGGGCCAGAATCATTCTTCGGAGTCGTCCTTGGATTTATCCCAGAAACCCACAAAGAAAACTACCGCGATCGCCACAGCCATATAAGCGGGAAGCATCCAGTAATCTTTCCAAAGGTTACTAGTAGATGAGAGAAGCTCGGAATCAACCCCACTCGGCATCGTAACCGAGAACATCTGCCCAAATTGCTCAAAAAAACCAATCTTCTCTTCAGGTCGACCCGCCGCGATAGCAGAGCCAAGAGAATCCGAAGTTGGCTTCACTGGTGCCAACTTCGCGGCGGCAACTTTAAAGCCGATGAACATCCCCACCCCTTGGGTGAAAAAGACCAACATACTTTGCACCTGACCCTTGATATTCTTGGGAGCAATCCGGTCCGCATACATGAAGCCGGTAACGAAGAAAAAGTCGTAACAAATTCCGTGGAGAGCGATACCAGCGAAGAGCATCCAAGCGACCTGATCAGGAGCGCCTAGAGCGAACAAGATGTAGCGCAGAACCCAAGCCATCATGCCAATCATAATCATCCATTTTACTCCCAATTTTCGGAAAAAGAATGGAATCAATAGCATAAAGAAAATCTCCGACATCTGGCCAATAGACATTGCCGAAGCGGGTTGCTCAAATCCCATATTCGCGAGGAATGGAGAAGCGTTCGAATAATAGTACGCGAGAGGAATACAAATCAAGGTAGAGCAAATCATAAAGACCGCGAAAGCTGGAATAGCGAACATCTTAAACGCATCAACCATAAACAACGCCCTCACATTAACCGGCTGACCAGCGGAGGGAGGGGGCGTATTCGGAAGACAGAAACAGAAAGCACCTAGGGCAACCGAGGTAATGCCCGCCATCCAGAAAAGATTCGTACTTGCAGACCAACCTAAATATCCAGTGACCAAGCCCGCAACAATCCAACCGACCGTGCCCCAAACGCGCACCTTTGGAAAAACATCTCGTGGAAGGTGAGTAAACGCGATCGTATTACCTAATCCTAAAGTAGGCATGTAGCAGAGCATGTGGCCCATGAAGAGCCAAAAGACCAAGCTGCCATTTCCATTCCCAACCGCACCGGGAACCAACAGCATCAAAACTCCACCAACGAACATCAAGACGCCCATTACTTTCTCCGACGAGAAAAAACGATCCGCAATCAGCCCCAAAAAAAGTGGCGCTATAATCGCCGCGATCGGAGCAGTCGAATAAGCATCTGCAATTACATCTCCCAATCCATTTCCTCCAAGAACGAGGAACAAGGTCACGAACCAGGCTCCCCAAACAAAGAATTGGAGAAACATCATAATCGACAACTTGGCCGTCGTGCTAGAATTGGAAGGGGTCATCGTTGTGTTTAGTATAAGTGCATTTTATTTTCAAGCCTCAACCCGCGAACGTTTGCGGTAAGAACTCGGAGTCATTTCATACATGCGCCGGAAGGCACGGGTAAAACTGGTGAGGGAGCCGAAGCCGGTGCGCCCAGCAATCACGCCGAGATCGAGCTCGCCTTGCTCTAGAAGATAAGTAGCCCGTACGAGACGGACCGACCGCACGAAGTTGCCCAGAGAAACTCCGGCCCCGTCGCGAAAAACTGCGCGCAGGTAGCTTTCGGAAACCCCCATCGCTCTTGAAAGAGCTGGCATAGCGAGATCATCCTCGAGGTTTTCCATGACGTATTTCTTGATCTGTGCCACAAGGTCGGCATCCGGCTCAGTTTTGTTTTGCGCAGGCTCAGCGGTTTCCATCGCTTCGAACATCTTGCCAAGGGCGATGCTGCTCTGCAATCCATCCCCATTTTGGAATTCTGCCAAGAATTCCATCAGCAAACTCTTGGCATGATCATCTATCTTACGGCCACCCGAACGCCAAAGCTCGAGAATTTGCCGTGCCGGACCTTCAAGATCAAAGGTGACGTATAGCCACGTAAACTTTTCAGGTAAATCGATGTAATAATGAATCTGGTGGGGGAAGAGTAAATGAGCTTCCTCTTGATGAATCTGACGAGTTTTGGTCTCCACCCCCATGCTTCCCTTACCCTCTAACGCAACCAAAAGCACGTATCGAGAGTGCTGGTCGTAACGGCCTGCTTTGGCTGAAATTCCATCCCAACCACTAGTCCGGTGATCCTGCGCCATCCGGCAAAATGAAACGATTTCGCGAGGCAGAATCTCGCCATCCCAATCTAAGCCATTGAAGTAATCGTCCGGTTGCGGAAGACCTCTGGCTGTTTCGATGAGTTGTTTGACCTCGAGCATCTTTTTATGATCCTGCCGCATCGCCATCAAGAAACCAGCCGACATTTTTGTGATTTTGTAAAAAGCTTGCGGGGACGTCCGGGCCAACTTCTCCAGATATGGCAAGATGAACGATTTCTTTCTTTGTTGCGCCGCGAGCCATCAAAACTATCCGCTTTGCCTCCAAAATCGAAGCCACCCCCATTGTAATAGCATGAGTTGGGACATTTTCTTCGCCCCCAAAGCTTGGAGCAGCATCGATGATGGTCTTACGTGCCAGGGTCACACGGCGGGTCCGGCTATCCAGCGCACTCCCCTTTTCGTTAAATCCGATATGACCTTCGCCTCCAATCCCGAGAAGCTGCCAATCAATTCCACCCGCCGCCTGAATCGCCGCCTCATATTCAGTGGCCGCTCGGTCTGGATCGTCCGAAAGCGAGGGCGGAACTGAGACGTTTTCCGGATCCACATCGACATGATCAAAAAGATTTTCCCACATCTCGCACCAATAGCTCCGTTCATGGTCACGACCCAAACCCTCATATTCATCAAGGTTAAAGCTGATCACGTTGGCGAACGAAAGTCCTTCTTCCCGGTGCCGACGAATCAATTCCGCATAGAGTGGAAGCGGCGTGCTACCCGTCGCAAGCCCTAGAACGGCGAACTTCCCAGCCTCTGCTCGACTCTGAATTAGCGCTTCAACCTCATCGGCCAAAGCACCACAAAGCTCGTCGACCTCACCCACCTGCGCCTCTTGCGAACCAATTTGAATTTTTTTCACGTAAATCGAAATAGCTTGTTGGGGCTATACGTAACCACTTTCGACTATTGATCAAGCTTCTCTTTTACGCAGCAAGATTGAACAAAAGCAATGACCTTCGCGTTAGACAATAAACCAGCACTTTAGAAAATCCATGGACCAAAATCGACGAACTATCCTGAAAACCGGCACCGCCGCAGGCCTCGCAGCCTCTCTTCCCGGAATCATTAAGGCGCAAAACACGCCAGACCAAATTAAAATCGGAGTGATCGGCTGTGGTGGTCGCGGCAGTGGCGCTCTCGGCCAAGCCATGAGCGCGGATCCCAATGTGGTCCTCTGGGCGATCGGTGACGCCTTCGAAGGCGGAGTCAAGAATGCCCTCGGAGTTGGTGGCCGCTTTAATGAGCGCATGCAAGCAACCAAGGAGCGACAGTTCATCGGATTGGATGCTTATAAAGGTGTGATGTCATCCGGCATCGACGTCGTCCTCCTTTGCACCCCCCCCCACTTCCGCCCCCAACACCTTCGTGCGGCTGTCGAAGCCGGAATTCACGCTTTCGTCGAAAAGCCCATGGCGATCGACATGCCAGGCATCAAGTCAGTCATCGAGTCCGCTCAGATGGCCAAAAAGAAAGGCACGGCCATCCAACACGGATACTGCTGGCGATATTCCCCGGCCAACCGCGAGCTCTTCAAACAAATACACTCCGGTGACCTCGGCCGCGTGGTTTCTATCTACGGAACCTACTTAGCTAGCCCGGTTGCCCCACTTTCCAACGCCACCAAGAAGCCCGAAGGCATGGGCGATGTGGAATTCCAAACCCGTTACTGGCAGAACTTTGAGTGGCTCAATGGCAGCCCCCTCGTTGAGCAATGCATCCACATCGTGGATAAAGTCGCTTGGACTATGAACGACGAAGCTCCCATCGCCGCGATCGCCAATGGAGGTCGCGCTCACCGAGAAGATCAATCTAATATCTACGACCACTACGACGTCACTTACGAATATGCCGGCGGGGTTTATGCCCACGTCAAGCAACGTCAAATGATGAACACCCATGGAGAAAACATCCACCGTGTGATCTGTGAAAATGGGACAGCCGTGGGGCCTTGGAACGTCTTCACTCTCGATAAAGAGGGCAAGAAAAACTGGCGCTTCCGCAAAGAGAAAGGCAAGGAGAACAATATGTATCAGGTTTGCCACAACGAGTTCTTCGCCGCTCTGCGCGCTGGGAAGATCGTTAACACCGGCGAACAAATGGCCAAGTCCACCGCTCTCGGGCTTCTGGGTCGCGAAGCCGCTCACACCGGCAAGCGAATCACTTGGGAGGAATACTGGAAAAGCGAGGAAGATCAGGCTCCGGATGACATCAAATTCACTGACTCCTTCCCTGTCGCCCCTGTTCCACAACCTGGGCGCGAGCGCAAGCAGACCAAGCCATCCCGAGCATAACCCACCCGGAACTACCAACTTTCCAAGCGCGCACGGTCATCCGTGCGCGCTTTTTTCACCTTTATTCTTCCGTCATGGAGAATTGTCAGCCTATCCCGCAATTGTTACCTTCTTTCTCATGAAGTCACTTTTCCCCGCCCTTCTGGCGTCTACTTTCATCCTCTCTGCCAGCGGCGAACTCATGCCCACTTCTGCTAAGATCTTCGGAAAAAAATACGCGAGCCTCGATAATCGCGCCACTTCCGACTGGTGGACACGCCAAGGACCCCCGCGCAAAAACCGCAAAGCCATGATCAACCTCGATGTTCCTCGCAATGAGGTCATCGGATTCGCCGTCTACACCCTCGAGGGAAGCTCGCTCAAGATGACTGCTCAACTTTTCCCCCTCAAACCAAACGAGACACAGGAAGTCCGCCTAGAAGTCAAAAAAGGTGACACCTGGAAGGAGATCGCCAAACAAAAAATCATCTATCCTGGCTGGTCAGCTCACTTTCGCATCAACGACTGGGACGGAACAAAGGACTATGCCTATCGACTCCGTCACGCCGAAAACGCGACCTTTGAAGGTAAGATCCGCCGCGAGCCCACCGCCAAGGAAACCATCGTTGTCGGGAACCTCTCCTGCAACTCATCCCGCACTACCGGACCTCGCCCTCTTATCATTAAGAACCTCATCGCGCAGGATCCTGACATTCTCTTCTTCGCGGGCGACCAGACTTACCACCACACGCAACACACCTCTGGCTGGCTTGAGTTTGGCATGCAGTTCCGTGATATTATGCGGGACCGTCCCACCATTACGATCCCTGATGATCATGACATCGGCCAAGCCAACCTCTGGGGTGAGGGCGGTATCCAAGCCACTAATGCGGCCGGACCAAGCGGTGGATATTTCTACGCACCCGAATACGTCAACATGGTCCAGCGCCAACAAACTTGGCATCTCCCCGACCCAGTTGACCCAAAGCCCATCGAACGTAATATCGGCGTCTATTTTACAGACCTCACCTACGCTGGCATCTCTTTTGCGATCCTTGAAGACCGCAAGTTCAAAACTGGTCCAGAAGGAACGATCCCAAAAATGGGACCTCGCCCCGACCATATCAACGATCCCAAGTACGACCGTAAAGCCGTCGATGTCAAAGGGCTCAAACTCCTCGGTGACCGCCAGCTGAAATTCCTCAATAGCTGGTCACAAGATTGGACCGGAGCCGAGCAAAAAGTCGTCCTCAGCCAAACCGCTTTTTGCGGTGCCGTTCACATTCACGGTTCACCCACCAATCGACTGCTTGCCGACCTCGATTCCAACGCTTGGCCCCAAACTGGTCGTAACAATGCCCTTCGCGAAATCCGCCGAGCCAACGCCACCCACCTTTGTGGAGACCAGCACCTTGCCGTATCTGTTCGCCATGGAATTGACACTTTTGACGACGGGCCTTTTGCCTTCACTTCCCCCGCCCTTGTCAACACCATTTACGGGCGTTGGTGGCATCCTGCCGACGCCAAGGCTGGGCCAAACCCAGTTCCCAATTCTCCTCTTCCTTGGACCGGAAATTATCTCGATGGCCTCGGCAACAAAATAACAATGTTAGCCTACGCTAACCCAATTAACCGCAGCAACGAGAAACAACGTGCTGATGGTTATGGCCTCGCCCGGTTTAACAAAAGAACCGGTCAGGTTACCTTCGAGTGCTATAAGCGTTTCACCGACATCACTAAAGATAAGGACTCCCAATTTGCGGGCTGGCCTCTCACGTTCAATTTTAACGATAACGATGGCCGCAAAGCCACCGGCCATCTTGAATACAAGGTCGACCTCAAGCACCCTGTCGTGCAAATCATCAACGAAAGAACTAAGGAAGTTCTCTACACTAAGCGGGTGAAAAATTCCAAGGGTCAGCTCCCTGTCTACTCCGCCGATCCACACACCATCAAGGTAGGTAAGGACAAGCCTCTTCGCGTTTTAAAAACAGGTCTCACTGCCAAAAACTGATGCAAACGCATTGCCTCAATCACAGAGAAGGTTAAGAGTGCGGAAAGATTTAAGATCACGTTTGAGAGCTGACCAGTCACTCTTCTTCAGTCTCTGGAGTATCGTCACTCCCAACTGCATCTAATGCCGCGCCGAATGCCTTACCCGTAACTTTAATGGTGGTAGTCGCAGACTTTCCGACAACTTTTACTGGGAGTGTGACAAGTGAGCACGAGTTCAACCCTAACAAGATTAAAAAAGCCATCGTCCCTTGCGCCATCCCGTCGTCACTATGAATTTTCCTAGCTTTTGCTCAAGGAGCTAATTCCGCAGATGCTTTCTTCTTAGCTGAGGAAAAACTTAGATCTCCCCGAGATGACCAGACAAAGAAGTGACAAAAATCTACATCGCTGACCTGATCTTCTTGGCGTTTTGAATTGAGAACAAAGCACCACCCGAGGCCTTTCGTAAAAGTTTTGCGCCCACCACCGCACCCCTTAATGCAGTTTTTTTAACATTTGGGTTGCGTCGCAGCGCTTTTAAATGCATTTTTTGCAGCACATGAAAGCACTTATTATTATTTTCGGGGCCGCGATTCTTTTCTCTTCTTGTTCATCGTCCTTTTCTTCCCTCAAAGCAATGGCTCCGAATGCCGATTATTCTAAACGCCAGATTCAACGGTCCGGAACCATCAACATGAAATCTCGATCTCTCGAATCCAGCTCCGAAAAGTCAATCGCACTCATCGCCCATCACCAAGCCATTATCACCTCCTCTAGCCTGACCGACGATCGCTACAAGGCGACCATTCGAGTCCCTTCAAACAGCCTCTCTTCACTCATGCAGTCACTTCAATCAGTTGGCAAAATCACCTCGTCTCACGTCAGTATGGATGATGTCACCGCCGCTTACCTAGACCTTGAAGCTGCCCTAAAAAATAAGCGCGCCCTCCGCGACCGCCTCCGCGCTCTCCTTTCACAAGCCACCAAAGTAGAAGACATTCTAAAAATCGAAAAAGAACTTAGCCGAGTTCAGACTGATCTCGATCAAATGGATACCCGAATGAAATCGATGCGTTCAAAGGTCGCCAAGTCCACGCTCAATCTCTCGATCATACGACAACGAATTCCTGGCCCACTCGGAATCTTTTCAAAAAGTGGCGGATGGATTTTTCATAAATTGAATTACCTTAACTGAGTTTGAGGCAGAGACAAAACGTTGTGTGTCTCATCCCTCAAACTCCACTTCGCCCCATCGCAAGGGCAAGTGCATATTCACCGCCCCTTGCGGACTCCAGACCCAATTATTTTCAGGGTGTTCCTGCTCCTCGGGATTCAAGCTTTTAGCTAATGGCGTTCCATGTGGGGGAATCCGGACATACTTTCCGGCAACTACTTCGTGCTGCCATTGCACGCGCGAAAAATTAACTTTCCAGATCTCACCCGGCCGCGGAGGCGTCCCATCCTTATGATATTTGGCTAGATTCTTCCAAGGGAAAGCGACCTCAACCGACCACCCTTCATCCTCATCAGTCGGATCATTCAGTGAACCCCGTACTTTTACCGCAGATTTCAAACCCTCAAGATTACACCCCAAGATGGGAACTCCGCCTTCACCATAGGGCTTCGGTAAGCTTAACTCCCAAATCGTCCCAAGAGCATTAATCTCAAATTCGTAATAATTGAGACCATCACAATCGGGATCGATAAAGACTTCAAAGTCATTATCTTCAAACATGACCTCGTTCTTTTTTGTGATGGTTCCCCAGACATGAGGCTCCTCGAGCTGTGCACCCACATAGAAGTAGTTGTTATCCCAAGCCATCTTGACCCGGGTTTGAAAGTAAGGCCGAAGTGCTTCCTGACCCGTAATATCGACAAAGTCATCGGTCCACGGCAGCTCCTGCCATGCCGGATCCTCTAGCGAACCATCAATCTTGATTGGCCCCTCTACCCTGCGACACTGGTAACGTCTTGGCTTCATTTCAATTGATCCCAGTAAAGGTCTACCGTCTTTCCCGTTGGCACCTTGACCGATCGTGTCTCGCCATCAAGAGTCACCCTGAGCACTTCTCCGACTTTAATCTGAAGCTCCGCCATGTCGTTCAAATCCGCCGTGCCGGCTTTCGTTTTAACCACTTCATTTAAAACCGCTACAACGCGTTTCCCACCCTTCCGATCCCACATTCGAAAATAAACCAAGCCTTCGGAAGTCTTCTGTTTTTTCACATAGCGAGAGGTCACATTCACTCCGGAGACTTCTTTATTCCGAATATCCCATACCATTGGAAAATTTGATCCGGTCTTCTTCCACGACGAAGCCCAAATCGCATGCTGCCATTGATCCTCAATTGCCTTGGAAGCATCACCTGTGAACCACCCCCGATTAAATCCTTTAGCGTCGTATTCATCAGCCCCCGTAAAATACCAATTCCCATCATCATAAATCTCAACCCAAGTATGGTTGCCCCGCTTGTTAAACCACAAAGCAGTCCCTGCAATTCGCGCAGGAATACCAACTGACCTACAAGCATCTACCAGAATTATTGATAGCCCAGTGCAAGTCGCTTTTCCCAACTTGATCGATTCCGCCGGACTCTGGTTGGGAGCCTTCCGCCCTGTATTATAGTGGACCTTGATTAGATTAAATATCCCTTTGTTAATCGCTTGCGCAGCCTCGGTCGTCGTCTTGGCACCTTTTACTAACTCCTTGCACTTAGGATAAAAAAACGACCGCCAATCTTCACGCGTTTCATCGAGCGAAGCGTAAGGAAGAACGTCATTCAAAAATATCCCATCGGGAACTTTCTTGGCCCAAGAAAATTCCTTCTTGGCCTTCAACGCAAGGTCCAGATTGGTCATCAGAAAATCCCGGCCCAAATTTTCCAGATCTCCCTTGGGCATCCCCTCCACCAAAAAATGTGCCGCCTTTTCTCCAAACTCACCATGCTTTTTCTCAGCCGCCTCAACAAAATTCTCCACCTCTCCACCCCACGCCCAACAGGTCAGAAGATACCAGAAAACCACCAGCTTTTTATTCATGTGAAAAGGCTAATACAGAACAACCTGGCATGCCAAAGCAAACGGAGCAGATTCCGCACCCTAATTCTACCCCCCTCGAACAGAAAACTCGGCCAGCCACACACAGACGTTGATACTTAAATTGATGATATCCCCTAATTGAAGGCCGTGAAGTAACGAGAACGCCACCTTAGATTGTTACAAAACTCGCTAAATCAACCGAAACAGGAGGGATCCTTATCCCACCACAAAGTCCAAACACATCCGATAAATCTATTTTGCCCTCAAAAATTCCCCTAAAAAAGCTCAATCAATCCTCGCTATTGCAAATAATCCAGCCAGTCTCGCGTTGTGAAGTCAGAGCGGAATCTCCGTTCTTACTTCATTTTTTAATTCAAAGACTATGAAACTGTACCTCGGCAATCTGCCTTTCGCTGCTTCGGATGACGACATCAAAGAAGCTTTCTCCGCTTACGGAACTATCGAAGACCTCTTCATTCCTCTTGATCGCGAAACAAACCGCCCACGCGGATTCGCCTTCATCACTCTTGCCGACGACGACCTCGCTCGGAAAGCTATCGAAGAAATGGATGGAGCCGACCTTATGGGTCGTAATCTCCGCGTCAACGAAGCCGAGGAGCGTCGCCCACAACAAAACCGCGGCGGTGGCGGTGGTGGCTACGGTGGAGATCGTCGTGGTGGCGGCGGTGGCCGTGATCGCCGTGGTGGTGGTGGCCGTGATCGCCGTGGCGGTGGTCGCGACAACGAAGGAGGTTGGTAAACAACTCTTCTTACTAGATTTTAAAAAGGCCCGCCATTTCTGGTGGGCCTTTTTTGTATTCAAATAAAATTCAAGGCGGACAGCCTAGAAAAAGTTGCAGATAGCTTGAAGTCCGTTCAGCGAGTTTCTAGGAGATACGATGCCTCATCATAATGATGACATCAAATCGTCCAGCGCCTTCTGAATTCGCTTTGCGCTCACCTTCCCCATATGAGGCACTCCGGGTGCAAATAATTGCAAGCGCCACTCCTCGAGCATCCAACCAATCTCCCAGATCCGGACCACTTCAGGATAGTCATTCCAAAGAATCATCCACTCATCCCACAAAGGTAAAAATTGATTCTGCTTTTCCTCATCACGAATCAAGGGCTGCGTTTCCAGCCGGCTGATCCTATCCTCCATCCCAAAGAAATACCGCTGATACCTCTGCATCCGGTCGTAACCAGCCAACCAACCAAAGCCAGGTCGTAACAACCATTCCCGCTGCTCTTCCAATTGCGTTACCACCTCACCAAGGTGCCGATCTTTTCGATTTGCATCCATCCACTCCCGCACCCGACCATCAGCTTCAGCCATTCCTTCAACCGCGCCCGCAACCTTCTCAGCAGAGGCATACCATTCTCCCCGACCGATGGCTGAAGATTCCCCAAACTCTTCCTCGGTCCGTGCAATTTTCTTCATCCCTCCTTCCGCCGAAACACGTATAAAATCCTCTAAAGTTTCCTTCGGTAATAAAGACAGCATGAAACGCCCCGCCATCTTCAATGGAAAATTTTTGCGCACATACTGGCGATGCTCAGCATGCTCGATAAGAAACAATCTAACCACCCCGGCACGATGGCTCTCAGCCGCCTCTTCTCTCTCCAGATACGCACGCATTCCCACCGTGTTTCCTTCGTCTACCAACCCTGGAAAAATACTGTCCTCCGCCTCAACCGGAATCTCGCCAAAACTCCAAACCTCACCACCCGTCATCTCCCACTCCTCATTCGCAGCGGCTTCACGCCGCACCCTCAACTCTCCCGCCAACTTTTTTTTGATCGCCAAAACATCCTCACCAAAGGCCATTACTTCGTCTGTCTCATTCCGCACTCGTAGCTTCGGTCGCAAGTGTTGAGGCAATCGATCCGTCTCCAATCCTTCTAACGAATCCCGCCCCACTTTCTCTCGTAAATATTCAAGTAAGGCCTCCTCCAAATGCCCCTGCGGCTCCCAATTCTCCCACCCCGAAATAAATCCCGATACCTTCTCTGCCACCGGTTGGCACTCCCGACGCCAATCTTTTGGCAAGCTTCGGATTAACAACTCCACTCGATCTTCTAAAATTCCCGGCACCCCCCAGCTCGGCAGATGATCTGGAAAAATCGCCAATTCGTCTATTCCCACCTCAAAAGTCAATCCATCATCATCCGCATCCAAATCACTGACGTAATTCACCCGCCACTTACGCCCTCCATGCTCGATCACATCTGGAAAAAGTCGCAGCCGATCCTCGATCTCTTCCTCCCAAATGAGATCTGAAAAACGCACCATTAATTTTCCTGCGTCTTCCGGTTTCTCGGTCAGTTTGTAAAACTGTTTTGTGGTATTCGTCGCTCCTGGGAGACGCTCGAAAAAAAAGTCATACGCGGCAACCTCATTCCACAAGTAGCCGACTCGCCGCAATTTTCGTTCCGCTCCCAAAATGGTTTCCTTCACCCACGCTAGGTTCTGCGTCACCAAGTTATTACCTCGCATCTTCCCATCCACCAGAGCCTCCCGCACGAAAACCTCAAAAGCCACCTTGGGATTTACCCGCCCAAAGAAGACTCTCCGCCCTTCAACCACCGTGAGCCCCCCAAGTAAGACATCCTCCGTCCCGTAAACCGCCCCTTGCTGCTCATTCCAATACGGCGAATGATATTTGCTCCGACACAAATGCGGCACCACCTCCTCGACCCACTTGGGGTCAATTTCCGCCACCTTGCGGGCCCACAATCGCGAGGTCTCAACCAACTCAAAACCCAAAACCCAAAGCGCCCGCTTGCTCTTGAAAAGCCCAGAGCCTGGGAAGACCGCAAACTGCCGGTTTCCCACACTATGATAAATGCGCTTTTCCTTATCCCACACTCCAATCTGCCGTGGAATCCCCGTCAGCACTGATTTATGCACCTCAGCATAAACATCAGCCGCTGTTTCAATAACCTTACCTTTTTCTCCCTGTTTCTGAAACGAACGACGTAATTCCGAGTGAATCCCCAACCATTCTCTCACCCGGCGGTAGCTCAAGAAATGCTTCTCACACCACCTCCGCAATTGGTTGGACTTGAGCTTTCCTCTCTCTCCCCTGAAATCCTGAATCCCTTTCCACAAATTTAAAAACACCCCGAAGTCTGACTTTTGATCAAGAAACTCTTTTTGCCTTTCGTCGGCCCGCTCTTCCTTGCCCTGCGGGCGTTCCCTCACATCCATCGCCGAGAGTCCTGATACTATGATCAAGACCTCCTCAAAAACTCCCCGGCGCTCGCTTTCCACCAACATCCGGCCCAATCGCGGGTCCAAAGGCAATCGAGATAAGGTCCTTCCCGTATCAGTGAGTCGCGCCTCCGATTTCTTCGCCACCGCACCTACTTCCTCAAGAGTATCCCAGCCTTCATTCACGGCGCGGGGCCCCGGTGGGTCAATAAAAGGAAACTCCCTAACATCTCCCAGTTTCAACGAAAGCATTCGTAGAATTACTCCGCTTAAAGCACTCCGCCGAATCTCAGGATCTGTGAACTCCGGTGCCATCTCAAGCGCTTCCTCATCATAAAGCTTCACACAAATTCCGTCGCGCACCCGGCCACATCTCCCTCGCCTTTGCCGAGCACTGGCCTGCGAGATCATTTCGATCTGCAAACTCTGTACCTGCCTCGAAGGGCTAAATCGACTCACCCTTGCCATTCCGCTATCCACCACCGAAACAATTCCCGGAATAGTCAGCGAAGTCTCGGCCACGTTCGTCGCCAAAAAGACTCTCCGCTTCCCACTAGGAGCAAAAACCCTCTCCTGATCCGCCAGAGAAAGCCGCGCAAAAACCGGGACTGCTTCGGTATTAAAAAATCCCTGACCTTCGATCAAATCTGCACACTCACGGATTTCTCTTTCCCCTGGCAAAAATACCAAGACATCGCCATCAGGATCTAAATCAGTGACGTATTCTACCCCCCGTCCAACATGTTCGCGTAAACTCTCACCCTCGTATCCAGGTAAAAAAACATCTTCTACCGGGAAAGTTCGTCCCTCCACCTGCACCACGGGACATTTCTCAAAAAACTCGGAGAACCTTCCTGCATCCAAAGTAGCCGATGAAATAACCACCCGTAAATCCTTCCGCCGTTTAACCAGTTGCTTTAGATAGCCCAATAGAAAATCGATATTCAAGGATCGCTCGTGGGCCTCATCGATAATAATCGTATCGTATTGCCGTAGTTCCCGATCCCCTTGCGTCTCCGCCAGCAAGATCCCATCCGTCATGAATTTCACTTTCGTTTCTTTCGAGCAAACCTCTGTAAAACGGACCTGCCAACCCACTTCTTTTCCAATCTCCACCTTGCACTCATCTGCCACCCGCCGTGCCACCGAAGTCGCAGCTAATCGCCTCGGCTGCGTACATCCTATTCGGCCCTCTTGCCCCAACTCCCGCGCAAGCTCCAAAGCCATTTTTGGCAACTGGGTCGTCTTTCCAGACCCCGTTTCGCCCACGACCACCAACACCTGCGAGGCCCTCATGTCCTCGAGGATCTCCTCCCTCCGACGCGACACCGGCAGATCTGGATAGCTGATGTTCAAGTCGGTGGTTTAGCGGTGCTTCCTTCATCCCGCAAGTCCTTCTCAACAACTGATTGGCAAGATTTAAGCATCCTCGGGCATCTCGCACTCAAAGATTCACTGATACCAAAATTCCCAAACGCTCTTTCTCCAAAACCCTGAAGCTCTCCATTTCGACAATCTTCCAGTCGTCCTTGATTCCAACAACGACATCATGTTTATTCATTGGATAGAAATTTTTGATCTCAAAAGCCCTCCCACTTCAAAGAAGCTTTCGGTTTCTGTTCGAAACCAGCGAAAAATAAGTGGTGCGTGCGAGACCTATCTAAATTTCTGAAAAAAGAACCGGTCTTTTCTTTGTCCGGTCACCACTCCACATCAATCACTTCATTTTTTTCATGGATGAACCGATCACGGTATCTTCTGAGTTGCTCGCCCGTATCCGGACGGGCGACGAAAAAGCGTGGAGCGAATTGGTTCACATTCTTAATCCGCTCGTCTCAAAAATTATTCGCAACCAAGTTCGCCGAAATACCGACCACGAGGACATTGCCCAAGAGGCCTTCACTAAAATCTTCCTGAAACTTGATCAATTCGCTGGGCACCAACCCTTTACCCATTGGGTTTCTCGGCTGACCATCAACACCTGCTATGATTGGCTCCGCCGAATTAAGAGTCGGCCTCTGATGAGCTACTCCGATCTAGGCGAAACGCAGGCTCAAATCGTTGAGAAAAACCTCAGCAGCCAAACCGTTGACGGCAAAGAAAGTCTCGCTTCCATGCGCGAGCTTCTTGACCAACTCATCGCCACTCTTAACCCACGAGAACAAATCGTCATTCGCCTTCTCGACCTTGAGGAGAAGAGCGTGCAAGATGCCTGTAATCTTACCGGCTGGGGAGCCTCGAAGATTAAGGTCACTGCCATGAGAGCCCGACGTAAACTCCGCGAGCAACTCAAAAAACTTGAACCCAATCAGTGATATGAATGACAATAACGACCCTTGGAAACGACTTGTCGATGCGGCAAAAACTTCACCCGTTGAGGAGCAGTCGGAACCCAACTTCAAAATCAGTGTCAAAGCCCTACGCGGAAGTGTTCAGTCGCTCTTCCTGGCCCTTACCTGGCGGAAGTGGTCCATCCTTGCCGCCATCCTTGCCGGTCTGATCTTCCTCATTTTCTTCCTTCTCCGGGATGACTCTCCTCTACCCGAGCCAATCATCCCAACCGAACCCCCAACTGCTCCCGAGATCTTATGAAACCAAAACTTCGCGACTATCTAACCATCATCTTCGCGCTTCTCGTCATCTTCATTTGTGGATGCGGCGTAGGCTTCCTCATTGGAGAAAAAGAAGGGCGCCAAGCAACAGAGACGCCCACTGCTATTGGCTCCGAACACGATAGTGATACATGGGAAAAGCAAACCATGGAGAGCCTCGAAAGCCGCCTCGAGCTATCT
>JAKMGP010000068.1 GCA_022424905.1 Akkermansiaceae bacterium
ACTTTCTTTAACATCTTCGATAATCTCATTGCTCAGGAGCGTCTTCCTCCCATGGTCGTGATCCAAATCGCTAATGGTGGTGGCGACGCTCAGGGACATCAGCGAGGTAAAGAATATGATACGATGTCGGGAGTCTTTGCTGAATATATCGAAACCGAAGTCCTTCCTCGAGTAGAAGAAAATTGTGCTGTTAAACTTACCAAAGATCCCGACGCACGCGCCGTTATGGGAAGCAGTTCGGGAGGATCAGCGGCCCTTATTATGGCCTGGTATCGAACCGATCTCTACCACCGAGTGCTCACCACCTCCGGAACATTTGTGAACCAACAGTGGCCCTTTGACCCGAAGACTCCGGGCGGGGCCTGGGACTTTCATGATAAGCTCATTCCTAATACTCAAAAGAAGCCTATTCGCCTCTTCCTCGCAGTGGGCGACTATGACCTGCTCAACCCCAACGTGATGCGCGATGATATGCATGACTGGGTTGAGGCGAACCATCGCATGGCCAAAGTACTCAAAGCTAAAGGCTATGATTACCAATATCTCTTCTGCCAAAATTCAGGCCATGGGATTGGCAATGCCAAGACCCAGTTTCTCCCACATGCCATCGAGTGGGTTTGGCACGGTTACCAAAAGAAAAAATAGAAAAAGTCTACTGACTCACATCGAAGCAGAAGACCAAATCCTGATCCCTTAAATAAAGCTTTCCATCCAACACAACTGGATGGGTCCAGACCTTACCATTTGTTCCTTCTCGGAGCTTCGTGACTTTGGGCATCGGGAAACGCCCCTTTTCACTAAATCCATCCGGAGTCGCAACAGCGAGAAAAACCGAACCGTCAGATTCATTCACACAATAGAGCATTCCATCTGCGTAGTGGACTGCGCCTTTTTGAATCCCTTCACCACTCTTGTTCCACTTTCTTTCTCCCGTCTTAAAATCCTGACAAATTAATCCTCTTCCGTCCGAAAAGCCATACAGATAACCATCCACTAAAACGACTCCGCCGTGGTGGTTCTTCATCTCTTTGTTTTCCCAGATATCCTTGGCCTCGGCACCAGAGATATCCACCAATTTACAGCCAGCTCCGTAACCGGACGTCATGTAAACTTTTCCATCCTGATAAATCGGAGTGGGGATCACAGCGGTCCTTCCCTTGGGCCACTTGGAAGTCCAGAGCGACTTTCCGGTTCCAGCATCGACCCCCGCCAAAGTTTTCATGAAGAGCTGAACGTATTGTTTCTTCCCATTCACCTCCGCGATGATCACAGAAGAATACTCGGCGCGATCCGTGAGCTCCTTACTCCGCCAAATCGTCTTCCCTGTTTTTTTATCAAGGGCTGCAATCGCACCATCTTTCCCTCCGGGAGTGACAATGAGACGATCTCCATCCACAAGAACAGATTCAGAATAACCCCATGGTGGGACTTTACCCCCAAAATCATCAACCAGCTCTTTGCTCCAAACCTTCTTTCCATCAGCCGCATCGACCGCCATCAAACTCCCGTTGGCACTAATGGCATAAACCATCCCATCATTGACAGTCGGCGTTCCTCGTGGGCCGCTTCCCCAACCGGTTGAGTAACCTTTTGCGGGATCTTCACCTAGATTCGAAGTCCAGAGTTCCTCTCCATCTTCGCCGTTCAAACAAATGATCTTGGCCTGTCCTTCAAATGATCCCGTGTAGTAAATCTTTCCGCCAACGATTGCTGGTCCACTGTATCCCTTGCCACAGTCCCGGTATTCCCAAAGAAGCTTTGGGCCTTCCTCGGGCCATGTTTTCAGCAATCCCTCGTCAGGCGAATGGTCAGTTCTTGATTCCCCTCGAAAAGTCGTCCAACTCGCGTCTCCTCCGACCTTTCCTTGAGCCGAGACAAAATCCTGATCCGCCTTCGACAAAAGCTTCAAATCAATTTGGATCACCTTCCCAGTGGAGCGCCTCACCAAGACCTTACCCTCACTCGTTTTAACAAAAGCGCCCTCCAAAGTGCGCCCAGTTTTGACGTCGGTCCACGTGCGCCCAGAAGCAGGCAGGAATCCAAAAAGAAGGAAAAAAGTGCTCAATATAGCAAACGGGAGATATTTTGACTTCATGGCTTGGAAGAGTAAACCGAAGCAGGTCCTGAGTGGAAGTCGTAAATAGACGTGATGATTTTGGATTTTTAGGCTCAACCCAGTCGCCGGATCAGGTAATCACCTGACTATTAGCTTCCGGGTAAACCTCCCTGCCATTGGATTACAGGATGCCTTACAATCGAGTAACGACCATTGAAATTGAGATGCTATCGCCTCCATAACCCTTGTTTCTAATACGAATCAGGGAAACGATAGCGATGACTTCCCGTTAAGATAACGCTGTGGCGATCCTAACAGATCGTAGCTTCTACCGGATCAAGATCACTGGACAACCTTAACGGTAAAACCAAAAGATCCAGATAATCAGTCCTTAAGAGGACGTATCCAGATGTTACGGAAACGGACAGGGTTCCCATGGTCCTGCATTGAGATGGGCATCTTGTCTGGGTGAGCTTTA
>JAKMGP010000073.1 GCA_022424905.1 Akkermansiaceae bacterium
AAGACACCGTGCGAGACACCCTTTTCGGCGTCTACTGCGGCGGCACCAAGCCAGGAATGCGCTCCATCAAAAAAGGGGACTGGAAACTCATCAAATATGACGTCCTTGATGGCAAAGTCCGCGAAACTCAGCTCTTCAACCTCGCAAAGAACCCCAATGAATTCATCAGCGAACACGGCAAGAAAGATCCCAGTCTTACTGACCTCGCCGAGAATCCGGACTACGCCGAAAAACTCGCTGAAATGGAAGGCCTCCTCCTAGCTGAAATGCGCCGCCTCGATGACCCCTATCGCCTTTGGAATCAGCCCGACGACGGCCTCACCCACCTCCCGGAAACGAACCGTAAAACAAAAAAGAAGAAGAGCACGAAGTAATCCTCGCAAAAGCGCCGGCACGCGAGGCAGCTTCCCACCGTTCCTACTGAGAGATCTTCTCAGTAGAATTTACCTTCTTTTTGAGAGTTGTTTCTTGAGCACCATATTTTTGGGTAGCCAATATTTTGCGACAGAGCGGAACGAGCATCAAAGGTGAGGTCCAAACGATTCCACCAAAAAAATCCTGCTTTTAAATTCATTATAAGGTGCGCGCGAAGCCCATCCTACTATAGCACAATATTAATCTTTGGGTGGTCTTGACTCTTCCCGGGGCGCCTGACGACGCGGGGGGCGACCACCGCGACGCTCGATTTTCACTCCTTTGCTCTTCCCTGCGAGCTGAGCTTTGACGGACCTAATACGCCGTTTAATAAAGGGCTTAATGGCAAATATATCGCGCTCAACAGCGGAGTTTTTTCCGGAGCTATCGCCTTCAATCCCCATACGAAATGCTATTTGCTCTTCTTTGCTAAGATACGGTTTGAGGACCTTCGTAAAGATATCTACCCGCTCATAAAGATTTTTCTCGGTGAAGGAATCCTTCATGAGTTCGTTCAACTTTTCTTTGTAGAGCTTGGGAAAATCCTTATTAGTAAAGAGGCGCTCCAAAAGAGGAATATTAGAGGTCCAGGGCCGAGTGATATCCCACTCGGCGAGCTTCTCGGGAGTCGTCCCCATGGTGAAGGTTCCAAAAGCTTCGTTCACATCCCATGGAAAAAGACGAACCTTATTATCGGCCCGATCAACCATCAAATAATAATTGTGAGGCGCTCCAATGTAACTGTCTAAACTGGCGAGGAGGCTAGTGGCGGCGAGGTAGCCCGCATAAAAATCGAGGTCTATTTTTTCGCCAATCTGGTTTGAAAAGTCAGTGCCGGACACCTCACCAATGAGGCTGAGAAAGTCACCGAATTGGGTGATCTGCTCCTTATTATCTTCCCCTTCCTTGATGTTGAAAACCTCCTTATACTGTTCGATCTCTTCACCGGGATGTTGCCAATTAGCATGAGTTTCAGGTTTCATGAGGAGGCTACTCTTCGATTTTTCACCAAACTTGCGCTCCAGATAGTTTTCATCCACCTGCTCGATCAAAACATAGATGCCCAGATTTTTTTTCTTTAGTTCACCTTCAATGGAAAGACTCACCTTGGCCCAGCCCGTGCCTGGTGTCGGGATTCCAGCTGCTTGGTAGACCTCGTAAGCGAGCTTCTCCTTCATGAAGGCGGGATCTAAATAGGAATTCGATAAATTGAATTTGGTCCGGCCGTGAAGTTTTTGTCCGGTCACAAAGCGGTTGGTATCGATTTTCAGAGGTCTTTTGAGTCCATCGGAAGAGAAGCGGTAAGAAGAGTTTCCTTTAAATCGAAGACCAGCGTCTCCAAATTTTTCGCCATCAATCGTGATGTCAGCTTTGACATATTCGAAGCTCGTTCCAGCTCCACCTCTTCTCCCACCACTAGAAGGTGGCCCATCAGGACGCCGGGACCGACCGCGTGACGGACCATCGGGAAGAATTCCCCCTCGTGGCGGACCACCTCTTCTACTTTCATTTCGAGCAGGTTGCATGGACTCCCAGGCTTCCTTGGTGAGGAAAATATCGATTTCCACGACGTGATTTTCTTCGTAAACGGAATCCCAAAAGTCATTGGATTTATCCTGATCAGGGGAGGCCTTTGTGTCCTTTCCGAATACCGGGAACAGAGACAGGGAGGTTGCAGCAAGAACGATCGGGATTATTGATCGGTTTGAGAGGAAATAGAGCACTTTCATAGGACTGAATGACAAAGAATACTGACTGAAGATGAATGCCCCGTGAACGAGCACGCACCTTTTGCGACAAGCAAATCCGAAGACGCCCAATCAAAGGAATCAACGCTACGCATTACCGCCCTCCTAAAATCGGCGAACTTGCAGAAACATTCGTCCTGGGATTAATTCCTCTCCCTCGACAAGATAGATGCCCCCCTCGGGGCCCGCTATTATGCTATCATCCAGTTCGACCCAAGTCTCCAGATCAGAAGACCGCCAAACTTGGTAAACCTCTCCATCCTGTCCATTCCAAGTGATCGTCATACTATCTTCAGTAATCGTCACC
>JAKMGP010000074.1 GCA_022424905.1 Akkermansiaceae bacterium
GTCAGGTTTTTCTTCTTGATCGTCTTGCTCTACCGAAGGGCAACAACACGAATGATCCTGCTGTTCTAGTTCTTTGTCAGGATCATCGCCATACAAGGTAGCTATTGCACAACAACACATCGGATTAGCGATGAGCAGGGCTAGGGCTAGAGCTATGACTTTTCGGGTCATTATCTAGTTGTTGTATACCTAAACGATCCTCAAGTAACAAGATGAATTAATGGAATGTGATTGTATTTACGATTGGAAATCGTAAATACCCTTGAGCGCCATGATCTTAGAAGTGAAAGGGCCTCTCAGCGGGTCTGCGCTTCGTTGAAGCTCTTCTAAAAAAACAGTTTCTTGTGTGTCATCTCGTTATGAAAAGAAAGCTATTCCTTCTATGGATCGATGTGATCATAGTTGTTTTTCTTCTTCGTGGAGGGGCTGTAAATGCCGCTCAGTCGGGTTTGTTCACCTATGAAGTCGTCAACGGTCAGGCCGAGATAACCGCCTTTCCTAAGGATGAAACCGGACATCTCGACATCCCTGCCGAACTGGACGGCTTCAAAGTAGCGGCGATCACCGGCGCTTCGCCAACGCAAGGGGCCTTCCGACATTCGAATCTCAGCTCGGTCAAGATTCCTGAGGGCGTCGAAACGATTGGCGACCATGCCTTCTACTGGAGTCGTTTGCTAGCTGTCGATTTCCCAACCTCGCTGAAACGCATCGGAGCCAACGCGTTTGGTCTCGGATCTTTAGGGTTCGGTGGCGAGGCGGTCGTATTGCCCGACGGGCTGGAAGAAATCGGGGAGCAGGCATTCCTCGCCTGCGACTTCCAGCGGATGATCATCCCGGATTCGGTGACGACCATCGGTGACAAGGCTTTCGCGAATTGTATGCAGATGAAGTTTTTAAAAATCGGAAGCGGCATGGCGACACTTCAAACAGGCGCGTTCGAAAATTGTGGTATGTTGAAACGGGTAGAGTTGGGCGATGGGCTGGTAGAAATCGGCACGGACTGCTTTCGTGGCTCCATGATCGCCGAGGTGACCTTTCCCGCGAATCTGACAACCCTCGGGGACAACGCCTTCGGCTTCACCGGAAATGAACTCTCGATAAACGGGGGAACCTTGGTCCGTGCGATGTTCGAGGGGGATGCTCCAACTTCATTTGGTGTTGGCGTCTTCGGGAACCGTTCGAGCGAGTTCGTCGTCAATTTCCAGACGGGTGCGACGGGCTTTACCGAACCGGCCTGGCAAGGGCTACGGAGCCACGAGGTCAGCGTGCTGCCGTCTGACGAACTGCAGCAGTTTGGAGATTTTATTTACCGGGTGATAGGTGATGAAGTGGAAATCGTCGGTTACCCGAAGGATTTTGCCGGTCACATTAAAATTCCTGCCACGATAGAAGGAAAGCCGGTAACAGGGATCACGGGAGCTTATCGCGGGAATACGTTTGAGCCCGCTTTTTCCTTTGCCGCACTCACCTCCATCCACATTCCGGAGGGAGTTGAGGTTATTGGTAGTAATGCCTTCTCAATCTGTTTTGGGCTACGCAAAGTGTCCTTGCCGAATAGCCTGAAAATCATCGGGCCGTTGGCCTTTTACCGGACAAACATTGATGAGTTGGAGTTCGGCTCCGGGTTGGAGGTGATCGGAGAGTTCTCATTTCCCAACGTGGTCGATGCCGAGCTGGTGATTCCGGACAGCGTGAAGAAAGTAGGCGCGAGAGCCTTCGAGACGTCTGCAGCCAGATCGCTGATCGTTGGCTCGAGCGTCGAAGAGATCGGTCACGGTTCGCTCAAAAATAACCTGCGGTTGAAAACGATCCTGTTCAAAGGAGACGCTCCGGTTGATCTGGCAGGCCTCAATGGTCTGAGGAACAACGAAGATAAGACCATTTATTTTTTCGCGGGGGCGCAGGGATTTAGCTCACCGACTTGGGATGTCTTCGGCGATGGTCGTACGGTGTTCAATACCGTGGAAATCGGGTCACTGGAACCAGTGGAGGAATGGCTTATTGCCAAAGGGCTAGCAATTTCACAGGCCATGGGTGAAACTCTACCGGGTAGTAGTGTCTCAATTCTGATGTCATATGCGTTAGGAATGGATCCGTATGAGATAGACCCTACGAAGATGCCGTCGGTAGAGTTTTTCGACGGGCAGCTAGCCACAAGGTTTTTTGCGGGGCGGTCCGACGTGAACTACAAGGTCGAAGTGAGTGAGGATCTTTCTGAGTGGGAAGAGGCAGGAGTGTTGGTGTCTGAAGCGGATGCCTCGGAGGTTAAGACTGCGCGCGTGACTGCAGGGGAGAGCAAAAGGTTCTTAAGGTTGACCTTCTCATTAAGAGAATAGGTCTTGCGACGCTACTACCCCAGTGAAGCGGGGGTGCAATCGACTAGATAGAGTGAGCAAGAGTTTCGCGGCGTATCCATTTTGCTGGGAACTACAGCTAAAATAAACCTGACATTTTTGTGAGAAATTCAAAGATACTGCTATAGCAGGTAAGATTTTTTTTTGAATTATTTGCACTAAATGGTTTCTGAGTGATTGGTAAAAAAGGGACAAACAATTTGGAATAATTATGATTACACTTTTGAAACACTTCAATGTTCGTGGCTTAATATTTACAGAGGCGCGACTTAGATCAATTACTCTATATTTCTTATTTGCTATTATCTCAATGACCCAGGGCTACGGTGCTGATCCTGCTGAGGCTAAGACGGTTGGGAGAGTGATTGGGCAACGCGCCGATTTATCTTTATTCCTTAAGGTGCTCGAGAAGACTGAGCTGGGTTCAGCTTTTTCTGAAAGGACAGATTTCAATAACACAATCTTTGTGCCAAACAATAAGGCCTTTGAAAGTTTGCCTGCCGGAGCAGTGGATACACTTCTTGACCCTAGGAATGATGATAGACTTGAGGAAGTCTTCAACTATCATGTGATCAACCGATCGGAACCATCTTTTGAATTAGAAAAATACAGGTCTCTTCAGATGAGAAGCGGTCAATGGATATCAATCAATTATGCCAAGGGGTTAATAGGGGACGCTAAGTTTACAGGAGAGGTGATTCCGTGTTCAAATGGCGTCATTTATGTGATTGATAAGGTGCTTACACCAACCACCGATGACCTTTTTCAAGTCCTTCAAAAGGATGGTCGATTCACACTCTTTACTAAGGCAATCACTGCAAGCCGTCAGGGAAAGCTCTATCAAAATGTTCATGATAATTACACGGTTTTCGCCCCGACCGACGAGGCTTTCCACAAGCTTCCGGAGGCTACTGTCGCTTCCCTTTTTCTTCCGGAAAATGATGAGCGACTTGAAGATATCATTAAACATCATATCACGGCCTCGGTCTTTAGCGTGAATCCTTCCTATGGTGCTTCTAGGCTAGGAGTTGCTGATGTAACGCCAGTCAGTGCTTTTGGGCAGCAGCTTAACTATAGAGGAAAAGGTGATACGCTTACGGTTGATAGAATTCGGATCTCAGAGGCTGATATCCCGACCGCAAATGGTCTCATCCATGTAGTCGATTCTGTAATACTACCATCGGACGTAAGCACTCTCGAGATTCTCGAGAAAGATCCGCGCATGACAAATCTTGTCAAACTACTTGAAGTAAGCGGCTTGAATTTGGCTTTAGCAGATTCCTCCAAATATACCATTTTTGCTCCGACAAATGAGGCATGGGATTCGGAGCCGTATCAATCGTTGCTCGAGGATCCTTCGAAGCAAAATCGAGAAGCAATTTTTGCAATTCTTGCTCGTCATGTAATTACTGGGAAGCATGTGAGTGAAAATCCAGTGCCTTACGAGAAACTACGGACGATTCATGGAGCACCGATCTACCTAACCGTGGACGAGGGGAAAACGAGTATTCAAAATGTTGAAATCATTGAAGCCGATGTTGAGGCATTTAACGGACTCGTAAATGTCATTGAGAAAGTGATCGCTGATCCTATGGAGCTTCCAGAGAGTGATCTTACAAGAGTTGATGCGATTCGTTTTACTCAAATTGCATTGAAAGATGGAGCAAAGCTTTACGATCAAGGTCGCTATCAAGAGAGTTTTGAACTTTTTGCACGCAGAGGATACGAGTTAGTTGATAAATATGGTTCGAGAGGATACTTTAAAACCAAGCTGCTTTCGATTGTGGCCCTCTCTCGAGATCCCGTACGTGAATTTGCAGATAACGCCTGGGATTCTCGGAATGCTTTCCGAGCTATCCTCAGGGAAATCGAGCTTCAAGAGGACTCCTTAGGGGACTTGCTTGAGCTGAGTGGCGATCCAACTTCAAAGTTTGGGAGATAGTCATCTTTCGTAACAGGCCCCTGTTGCTTTTGGTTTTTTGTGTAATACTACTACTTCCGGCCTTTAGTGTTAGAATTGTCTCTTGAAAATCCATTATACTTTTTTAGGGCATTTGTAATCACACGTAGAGAACACCGCTTAACCCTTCATGCGTGCTAGAGGCCGTCTTCGGGTCACTAGAAGTTGGAGTGATGTTAATGTCGCCATTTGAAAAGGAAGGGAGCTCGTCAATCGCGATTGTCTTCGCTGCCGATCGCGACGCTAATAGCGCCGCGCGGAAAACGATTCACGATACTGAAAGATCCTGATGTCGTGCTAGACCCTCCAATCTCTTCCAAGGTGCCATCACAGAGTGGTAATCTGTGATAGTACCTCGTTAGGTTCCTTGTTAGAAGCTATAACTAAGACCAAGGGACCAAAGAGGGCCTACGGCAAGAGCGGTTTCATTAACACGTCGATACGCGGGAATTAAGAATGAAGCGGAGGCACTGAAATAGTCATTGATTGTGTAGATGAGTGCAGGGGTGAGACCCAGAACAGTGGAGCCTGTGTTTGCAATCTCATTTCCTTGGAATTCGTCTTTTTCACCGTGGAAAAGCTCTAAAGAAAGCCTTGCGTTAAGAGTCTCGGTGATTGGTCGGCTTATCCCTACTCGGAATGTGTATGTCTCAGCAGGACGAAAACCCTTGGAGCTTTCATCTAGCGGGAAAGTAATATTAGCTCCACAAAAGTAGGAGTAATCGTCATTAAGGGTGCCAAAATAATTCGCGCCTAAAGCAAGTTGGGTTGTCCCTGTGCCGAGTTGAAATACACTTGGCGCTACACCTCCCAGAGCAGGGTTGTTCCGTGACTGCCCGGTCGGTAAGACTAAGCCAGCATTTAAACTTAGTCGACTCCAATTCGAATTCGCTTCAGCCCACGGTAAATAGATCGTGGACATCGTGATATCACCCAGACCATTGATGTTAGTATCAGGCCTATCTTGCTCGCGACGAGTGGCATCCGTGAAGGGGATATGAGTCGACAAGAGCCAATAGGAATTCATCCGATAGGAACCAGTGAGTGAAAATTGATGAAATTCGGAAGAGACGTGATTTTGATTTTCAACGCGGGAGGATCGATGAAAAAGGTCATCGTTCTTCCGGTAACGATAATCGAAGGCAAAGCTGAAGGCAGAACCATCGGCAACTGATTCACCGCCAACTGGCGGCGCGGTGAGTTTTCATCCGTCTCATCCGAAAGCAGACAGCGGAAGAAGTGAAAGAAAGGAGATTTTTTTAAGGAGTTTCATTTGAAGTCTTTGATTTGTATTTGTTTGAAGGGAAAGCACAGCTCAGGGCTAGAGCTGGAAGACGTCATTAGGAATGACGGTGAGGCCTCGATAACCTGAGGCGTCAGAGAGTCCGGCGAGGCGCACAAGGCTGGCCTCAAGCCCAACGAATCAAAGAAGATAGCAGCATTGGAGGGCAATTCGCCTCCTTAATGAAGGTGCCGGGAATGAGCCGGGAGGCCACTTGCTGAGGTCACTAACAACCGGTGAAAGATGTGGGAGAGT
>JAKMGP010000075.1 GCA_022424905.1 Akkermansiaceae bacterium
AAGACACCGTGCGAGACACCCTTTTCGGCGTCTACTGCGGCGGCACCAAGCCAGGAATGCGCTCCATCAAAAAAGGGGACTGGAAACTCATCAAATATGACGTCCTTGATGGCAAAGTCCGCGAAACCCAGCTCTTCAACCTCGCAAAAAACCCCAATGAATTCATCAGCGAACACGGCAAGAAAGATCCCAGTCTCACTGACCTCGCCGAAAATCCGAACTACGCCAAAAAACTCGCTGAAATGGAAGGTCTTCTCCTCGATGAAATGCGCCGCCTCGATGACCCCTATCGCCTATGGAACCAACCCGGCGACGGCCTCACCCCCCTCCCGGACACAAAGCGTAAAACAAAAAAGAAGAAGAGCCTGAAGTAATTTTCACAAAGGCGCCGGCACGCGGGGCAACTTCCCTCCGTTCCTACCGAGGAATTTCCTCAGAGGAGTTTGTCTTCTTTTTGAGAGTTGTTTCTTGAGCACCATATTTTTTGTCGGTGAGTGACTTCAGAAAACTGATGAGGGCAGCCTGATCTTTGCCCGAGAGGGCGATGCCCCCTTTGGGGTGTTTGGCGAGATTGGGATCGAGGGTAGAAGTGCGGTGGATCCCCTCGTTATAATGCTCAATGACTTCTTCGAGTGTCTGGAACCGACCATCGTGCATGTAGGGCGCGGTGAGAGCGATATTTCGGAGGCTTGGGGTAGCGAATTTTCCTCGATCGGATTCTTTCCCGGTGACATTCATGAGCCCAACATCGGAAAGAGAGGGCTTGAGTCCGTTGTTGTGAAATTGATGATCGCTGAAAAAGGACCCTCCGTGGCAGTGGAAGCAGTCCGCTCCATATTGCTGGCTGCGTGGTTCATACTCTGTGAAAAAGAGCTCCATGCCGCGTTGCTCGGCTTCGCTGAGTTTCGCTTTTCCAGACATGGCCCGGTCGAATTTGGAATCGTAACTCGTAAGAGTGAGGAGGAAATTTTCGAGAGCAAGGGCGATTTTCTCTTCGGTTACGGGACCTGGCCCGAAGGCATTTTCGAAAGCGCGCGATTCGTTTTTTTGAAGCTGCGGCACAACGGTTTTGAGATCGGAGGCCATTTCACGATGATCTTGGATCGGTTGGAGGACCTGGTCACGGAGAGATTTCGCACGTCCATCCCAGAAAAAGGAGGATTTCCAGGCAAGGTTGAAGAGGGGCATGGAGTTTTTGTCACCCTTTTGATCGTTAATGCCTTTGGAAAATTTGAGTCCATCGGTAAAAGCTTTGTCTTGATGATGGCAGGTCGCGCAAGAAATAGTGCCATCTTTAGAAAGAGATTTATCGTGGAAGAGTTTTTCACCAAGAGCGACCCGTTGAGTGAGGAGAGGATTGTCGCGAGGAAGAAGAGGCATGGGGAAACGGCGACTCATCTTCAAGGGAAAGGGAGTGTACTTTTTTGGGAGGAAAAGCGGGGTTACCGCGGCGAGGGGAAGTTCGTCGGGGGGGTAGGAAGCTCCCCGGACAGAAAATGCGCTTTTTAGGTTCGCGACGAGGGCGCTTGAGATGGCATCTCCGGGATGGGAGTGGGTGGAATTTCCGTCCTTTTCGAAAGAAAGCGCACGAGGTTGGGTGAGGAGTTTTTTAAGATCAAAGGAAAGGGCGAGAGCGGTGTTATTTTGAATTCGGAAGTTAGCAGCAAGCTGAACGCGGGAGAAGTTTTGATCGTTGGCAAGGTGGTATACAAAGCCGTTCAGTTTTTTTGGAGAGCTACGAAACTGTCCTTCGAAAGCGAGAAAGATGTAGCCTCCAGCCCAGTCCCAATGAAGGTTGTTGAGGTTGGGATTGAGCGGATGATCGGCAGGGTATTGGGCCGGGTCTCCATGATTTTCTTTTGGGGGAACTCCGAGGCTGAAACGAAAAGACTTGTAGGTGCCGGGAGGAACCTTCGTCAGAGCAAAGGAGGTGCGGCAGGTCGAGGCGTTGATGAAGGCATATTGTCTAGGAAGTTCTTGCCAACTGCCGTTTTCGTTTTGCAGGGCAGGTTGGCTAATTAGATAAGAGAGGCGCGAGACAGATAGGGTTTCAGCGCTCTCATACTTCAGGGAATTAAGTGTAAGGGGTTGGTCCCCAAATTGATGCGAAAGATCGATGCGAAGTGTGCCTGCAAAAAGAGGCATGAGAAAGATGACTAGGAAAACAGCGGTCTTAATAACACAATCGCCCGCCATCGAGAAAGGCCTAAGGCCGACCCCGAAGACTGACAGGATTGCGTGGAGATTTTTCAATCGAGTTGGGGAGGATTAGGGATTAGTAATAATTTGAGTCGAGTTGAAGGAGCGAGCACCACCAGTGTTTGGATTGTTTGGAAAGGTGACGGTGGCAGAGGTAAAAGGACCGCCTGTCCCGGGTGTCAGACTACATTTTACCCAGTATCTTTGAGCAGTCCCAGAGCTGTCTTCCCGAGCAACGAAGGAAGCTAACTGTCCATCGATCATGATCGTGGTAGGGTTGATGGTCATGTTATTGGGGGGGCTGGTGGGGCCTGTTAACATGGGGAGCTCAATGTAGATTGTATCAAATGATCCAGCGGGCGAATCAGAATAACCACCACCAAGAGCGCGATCTTTAGCAAGAAGGTGATCGTAAGCAGATTGAGCTTCATTGCTGAGAGGAGAAAGGAGAAGGTTGGTTTGCTCGTTTGCATCGCTCGGAAGGTCGTAAAGTTCAAAGATGGGTGTGTCGTTGATGTCATCTTTATCTCCAAAGATGATGAGCTTGTAGTCTGGGTGGACATCGGAGATGAGGGCTCGGCCATTGCCATTAGTGTCACCGAATTTCTCCGCGATAACGCACCTGCTCGCTGTATCAATCCCATGAAATATGGGGAGAAGGCTTTGAGAGTGGGTAGAAACTCCGGACGTGGCAGTGTTTTTATCAATCCCTCCAAGGTCGAGGATAGTAGAGAAGAGATCAATACAGTGGACGAGTTTGTCAGTAGTTCCAGTGATGCGGATATCGGGGCCAGCTGCAAAAAGTGGAACATGAATTCCGCCTTGGTAGAGATCGCCCTTGGCATGGCCGTTCCCGAAAGGAGCCTGGGCGACTTGGCCGGGAGTCCCATTATCTCCGATAATGATAACGTTTGTCCGGTTAAGATCCACGACGGTGAGAAGGCGTCCAATCTCGGTATCAAGTGCTTCAAGAGCTCGAATATATTGATCGTTATTCGAGGAGCCATTAGTGGAATACCCGCCCACTGGCGCAAGGTTAGAAGGAGGATTATGGAAGGGAGTATGGGGGGCATTAAAGGCCATCCAGAGAAACCATGGGTCGTCCCCTTGCGAGACAATAAAATCGGTTCCTTCAGTCACTTGGTCAGTGGTGGTGTAACTAGTTACATCTTCCGTGATAGTTCCATTTTCTAGTTTATCCCAGAGAGTATAGTTTGTGACGCCACCTTGGCGGATCCCGGCAAATTCTGGCCATCCACCACGAGCTGAGGGGGCATTGACAGTTCCTCCTAGATGCCATTTCCCGTAAGAAGCCATCCCATAGCGAAAATTCTTGGCAGTGAAAATTTCGGGCAGCGTCAATTCGGATGTGGGTAAGGTCGAGGAATTAGAGGGATTCCCAACGCTGTGCTCAAAGGGGTGGCGACCAGTGAGAATGGTAGCGCGAGTTGGGGAGCAAAGGGGCTGAGAGTGGCATCGGGTAAAGCGGAGTCCTCGCCTCACAAGAGCGTCCATATTAGGAAGTTTGGGAAGGGCTCTCCCAGTGGGATTATCAAAAGGAGAAGCGTCAACCCCCCAATCATCGATGATCAGGAGGAGGATGTTTTTTTGCGCTCCGATTGAGAAGAAATTCTCTGAAAGATGAGTGCTATTGATGACAGCTTGATGGTCACCATCGGGTAAGGTGGCACTATTAAAACAGAGGGTAAGATTACCGTTGGAGCGATCATACGATGAAATGCTCGCAAGGCTAACATCTTGCACCCCAACCTTGAGAGAGTTAATATTTTCTGGAAGAGTAGGATTAGCTGAGAAGTGAAAAGTATAAGTGGTCGTGAAGGTATTGTTATCGACAAATCCACTATTATCATAGGGCGCAACAGCGGTCTTTTTGACACGGTAAAAATTATTCGAAAGAGCAGCTGTCTTGTCGCCAACGACGAGTTTGTCTTGGTCAGGATTGGCACTAGAAGAAGTGATCTTCCAACTACCGCCTCTGAGTGAGGGTGATGTTTCTACTTGGTAGGAGCCGCCTTCCACGGCCTTCCAAGTAAGGGTGATCTCATCATTTTCAGTCTCGATAGCATCAATGCTGGATCCATTTTCTGCGCCACCTTCAAAGAGGAGCGTGACAGGCTCAGTGATAGAGTTGACGTTTCCTCCGGAGGGAGTGCCATAGTATTCTCGCCCCATGGCATAAGGGAACACCGGAGTGCCATCGGCTGCGATGGTTATGAAGTAAGCATAGGTGCCACCGGGGAATTCAGGAGTGACACATAGGCGCCCATTATGCTGATCCAAATCGCCGGAATTTAGAAAGTCGTAGTCCTCAATATAATGTCCAAGAACATAGGCGTTGTTGACAGGTGGGCCTTGTTGATTGGGAGAAAGATTGGCATTTCGATTTTGGAAAGTTGCAGCCCAAGCGGGAAGTGTGGTGCGCCCCGTAGTGACGAGGTTCGTGGTTCCATTTGTCCCATCACGTTTCTGATAACCTGAGAGCATACGGCGGACCGTAGATGAAGGATTGTTGGCATCCGAGTAGGCATAGGGGCCGTAGATCGGAAGGCCATCAGCAGCCCAAGCAAGAATGGGCGAGTGGTAGGAGTTGAAATTTTCGGTATAAGTATTGGCCTCGGAATTATGGTCCACGCTGTCGCCAAGTTGATGACGAAGGCCCGGAGGGTTCGCGTGATAGTGGTAGGTAGGGCCGGCTTGGTGAGCGTTCCCCGCATCAAAAGTGACCGATTCATTGACATAGGCATCGCGGTTCCAGATGCCATCTCCGGTAATTCCATTGTTTGGACTAGAATCTCTAGAATTGCTGTTCGAGTAAGAAAAAGCATCCCGAGAATCAAACATGGAGACACCATTGACGTAGCGTCCGATGGTTCCGAGACCAGTGCCGATTTTGTTGGTGGGGATATTCGGGGTCCGAGGGATACGGTAAAGAATGGAACGATTACTTGGGTAGTTTGGAAAAAGATTGGTTTTGGCGGCATTGAGATACCATGGCCCCATCAGATGGGAAGCTAGACCGGTCGTTCGGATATAGACCCAGTCATTTGAGTAAGAAATCTCATGAATATCGGCATAGGTCGGTAAGCTTTGATTTCCTCGTCCCCGAAACCAAGTGACGACAGATTGGTTTGACGCTTCGGCTTCTTTCGTCTCGTAGAGTCGAGCATATTGGCCAGAATTATCAGTGGCCCAAGATGAGAGGCGCGGATCAGCGAAGAGAGAGGAAGGCAGAAAGAGGAAGAGTATGCCTAGGCAATACTTCTTCAGACCTTTTGATGTTCCACCTGAGGCTAGACAGCTGACAGCGTTAAAAAGATTAAAGTTTTTCATAGGGTTTAGTTTGGGTTTAGTGATTGAGGGCTAAGGGGATGCCCGGCGGGGTATTGCGCGGGGTGGTTGCAAGAATTTCCGTCCTTGGTGGTATTCACCGAGGGGGGTGTGCGAGAGCTGCTGAAAGAGAGAATACGCCGACGAGGCTGTAAATACGGGCGTGGGATTTCATAAGCGTGTGCTGGGAAATGGTTTTGGGGCCAATTAATCGCGGGGGCGACGTCCTCCGCGACCACCACGACCTTCAATTTTGACTCCTTTACTCTTTCCGGCGAGCTGGGCTTTGACGGATTTAATCCGTTTTTTGATGAAGGGCTTGATGGCAAAAATATCGCGTTCAACGGCGGTGTTTTTACCAGAGGCATTACCTTCGACCCCTAGGCGGAGTTCGCTAAGTTCCTCTTTGCTCAGGTGCGGTTTGAGGGCCTTGGTGAAGGAATCTACCCGCTCGTAGAGATTTTTCTCGGTGAAGGAACTTTTCATGAGTTCATTCAACTTTTCTTGGTAGAGCTTAGAGAAATCCTTGTGAGTAAAGAGGCGATCCAAGAGAGGGATATGAGAAGTCCAGGGCCGCGTGATATTCCAATCAGCGAGCTTTTCCGGAGTCGTTCCCATTGAGAATGTTCCAAAGGCCTCGTTAACATCCCATGGAAGAAGACGGACTTTATGATCAGCCTGATCGACCATCAGATAGTAGTTGTGAGGCGCCCCAACGTAGCTGTCTAGGCTAGAGAGGAGACTAGTGGCGGCGAGGTAGCCTGCGTAAAAATCGAGGTCCATTTTTTCGCCAATCTGTTTGAAAAACTTAGCATCAGCTTCCGCCCCAATGAGGCTAAGAAAGCCACTAAATTGGCGAATCTGCTCCTTGTTGTCTTCACCTTCCTTGATATTGAAGGCCTCCTTGTATTGTTCGAGGTCATCGCCGGGGTGTTTCCAATTAGCAGAGCTCTCAGGTTTCATGAGGAGGCTGCCCTTCGATTTTTCACCGAACTTGCGCTCCAGATAGTTTTCATCCACCTGCTCAATCAGAACATAGATGCCCAGATCCTTTTTCTTTAGTTCACTCTCGATAGAAAGGCTCACCTTGGCCCAACCCGTGCCCGGTGTCGGGATTCCGGCCGCCTGGTAAACCTCGTAAGCGAGCTTCTCCTTCATGAAGGCAGGATCGAGATAGGAATTCGATAAATTGAATTTGGTCCGGCCGTGAAGTTTTTGTCCGGTCACAAAGCGGTTGGTATCGATTTTCAGAGGTTTTTTGAGTCCATCGGAAGAGAAGCGGTAAGAAGAGTTTCCTTTAAATCGAAGACCCGCGTCTCCAAATTTTTCGCCATTAATCGTGATGTCAGCTTTGACATATTCGAAGCTCGTTCCAGCTCCGCCTCGTCCGCCACCACCGGGAGGAGGTCCGCCGGGTCCTCTACGCCCCCCCGGACTGCCGCCGGAAGGTGGGCCATCAGGGCGACCAGACCGACCGCGTGGCGGACCATCGGGAAGAATTCCCCCTCGTGGCGGACCACCTCTTCTACTTTCATTTCGAGTAGGTTGCATGGACTTCCAGGCTTCTTTGGTGAGGAAAATATCGATTTCCACGACGTGATTGTCTTCGTAAACGGAATCCCAAAAGTCATTGGATTTATCCTGATCAGGGGAGGCCTTTGTGTCCTTTCCGAATACCGGGAACAGAGACAGGGAGGTTACAGCAAGAACGATCGGGATTATTGATCGATTTGAGAGGAAATAGAGCACTTTCATAGGACTGAATAACAAAGAATACTGACGGAAGATGAATGCCCCGTGAACGAGCACGGACCTTTTGCGACAAGCAAATCCGAAGACGCCCAATCAAAGGAATCAACGCTACGCATTACCGCCCTACTAAAATCGGCGAACTTGCAGAAACATTCGTCCTGGGATTAATTCCTCTCCCTCGACAAGATAGATGCCCCCCTCAGGGCCCGCTATTATGCTATCATCCAGTTCGACCCAAGTCTCCAGATCAGAAGACCGCCAAACTTGGTAAACCTCTCCATCCTGTCCATTCCAAGTGATCGTCATACTATCTTCAGTAATCGTCACCGTCTCAATCTGGAGTTCGGGCTTCTCCGTTGGCTTTGAAAGGGCTGTGTCCGTTCCTGCCCAAAAACGAAGTCCAATGTCTAAATTAATCGTTGCCGTGTCTCCAAGATTAGCAATCGCTGCAAGGTTCGTATTATTACCATTTCCAGCAGCAAAATTTCCTCCGAATATACTAAGCCCAGCCGGGTTTCCGCCGCTCCAATTATTTAGACTACTCACGGCAGTCTTATCAACAGTGGTTCCACTACTGACACCATCAACAAAGAGCTCCCATTCAATTTCGCTGGCATCGTATGCCCACACAACTTCGACGTCTCCGCCTGAAACTTGTGCATCTGTAAGTTGATGAGTAACTACCCCCAAGGCATTTCCACCATTCGACGCATGATACACGCTCAAAGTAGCTGCAGCTTGATTGTAGGAGACGCTTGTTCCAATTGTAGCCCCTCCAGTTTCCCAAATTACACCATTGGTTGTACTTTCTCCTGCTTTAAAATCAATCAAGACTGCAAAGGTAGCATCCTTTGTATTAACCTGAGTGACATCACCAATATTCCGATTTTGATAGGTCGCAAATTGCCCAGTCGTATTGACAGTCTCGGAAGGAGCCCCCAGATCAGCTAGAGAAGTCACACTCACGGTTTCCGATGAAGCAGCGCCAGTGAGAATACTGCTTAAAATAGTGGTTCCCAGACAGGCTCCGGAAAGAACAGGAGATTTCATATCCTTCATTTTGTGGATGTAACAAAATCACAGAGCCCAAAGCAATCTGACTCTTAGATAATAATAAAGCGACGGGTAATCAGGACGGAAGAACTCTTCTAGCAAAGATAATCCTTGGTTATGTCTAAATTAGAATTCGGCGATTGCAGGTCAGGCCTACACTGTTTTAATCCATCGTTTGACTCCCGATGCCTCGGCCAGGCCTTATAAAAATCCTAGCGATTTTCTATTCAAACTTCATGACTTATGCGTTTTCTACTCTTCTTTGCTTACTTCACTTCTCTCGCCGCCAAACCGAACCTTCTCCTGATCACCGTCGATGATATGAATCGTGACTCGGTCGGCTCCTACGGCTGCCCGATCGCGAATATCACTCCAAACATCGACCGACTTGCCGCTGAAGGCATTCGCTTCGACCGTGGTTTCGTGAACGTCGCGATCTGCATGCCTTGTCGTGCTGTCCTGATGACCGGCCGCTATCCGCAAACCAGCGGCGCACTCGGGTTCGACAAAATTAACCCTGAAGTGCCCAGCCTACCCGAGGCGCTTGATAAGGCCGGCTATTATAACAGTTTGATCGGCAAAGAAATCCACGTGGTGCCCTCTCGCCACAAAGCCTTCCACCGGATCAACAAACAAAAAGATCTCGGCGGAGGCCGCAGTGCCGGCGCCTATGCCAAAGCCGTTCGTGCTTCAATCGAAGAAGCCAATGACGCCGACAAACCATTCTTTATTATGGCCAACGCGGCCGACCCACACCGTCCCTTTGCTGGAGCTAAGGGTGATTCCTTTAAAAAGATCCGGTTCCCACGAAAGATCGATCCAAAACAAGTTCCCGTGCCCGGATTCCTTCCGGATCTTCCTGAGATCCGAACCGAATTGGCAACCTATTTTCAATCCGTTGCTCGGGCCGATCAGGTAGTTGGGGCAGTCCTCAATGAGTTGGAAAAAAGTGGCAAGGCCGACAACACCCTAGTCCTCTTTCTGAGTGACCACGGTATGCCCCTACCCTACGCAAAGACCAATTGCTACCTTGCTTCGAACATCACGCCCTTCATCCTGCGCTGGCCCGGCCACATCAAACCCGGAGTGACCGATGAAAAGAATTTCGTCAGCACCATTGATGTCGCTCCGACCTTTCTCGCTGCCGCCGGTGTCGAGAATCTAGAAGGCGCCAACGGCCTTTCCTTGCTCCCTCTTATGAAGGGGCTTAAACAAGCAAATCGTAATCGGGTCTTTACCTTCCATGAGCGCCCCTACTCCCGAAAGCACCTGCCGATGCGCGCCATCAATAATGGTGACTTCCTCTATATCTGGAACGGCTGGTCGGACGGCAAGACGCAGTTCCGTAACGAATCGATGAGCGGTCTCACCTTCAAGGCAATGAAGAATGCGAAAGACCCAAAGGTCCGTGCTCGCGCTGATTTCTATCTCCATCGCACCCGCGAGGAACTCTACGACCTACGAAAAGACCCCGATTGCCTGAAGAACCTACTTGATAAGCCAAGTAACAATCAATCGGGCCAAGTCAGCGCCATGACTAAGGCCTTGTGGCATTGGATGAAAGATGTCGATGATCCCGATTTGGAGCTTTTCCAAAATCAAGTCGAGCTAGCATTGGACTAATCCACTCTCAACCACAGCCCCGGCTTCCCTCTCCGCCAAAAGCAAATTCCTCTCCATCTCTTATCTCGCGTATCACACGCCGTTCCGGGACTTTCAAAAAGAAGGAAATCGAGATCGACTTTCACCTCAAATCGCCAATTGTCCGGCTCTTATGGTAGCCTCTCCCGCTCTAGATCTCGTCGTCCTCTTTGAAAATGAGGCCTGGCAACAACCACTCTTCGATGTCCTCGACCAACGTGGGATTCCTTATGAAAAATATGATCTTAAATCTGCGGCGTTTGGAGGACATGATCTCCCCAAAGCTCGACTCTACTTTAACCAAGCAAGCCCGAGTGCCTACGTTCGAGGCCGCCTGAGGGTCGTTCCATTCACGCTAGCCTTACTTAAGAACCTTCAAATACAGGGAGCTGAAGTTCTCAATGGCATCGATGTCTTTTCCTTCGAACTCTCAAAGAGCGCGCAAATTGCTAAGCTCAACGAACTCGAGATCGATCACCCGCGCTCTATCATTTTCAATGACGCCGAGGCCTTGGCAGGCCGGAATGACTTATCTTTCCCGGCAATGCTAAAGCCAGAACAAGGTGGCAGCGGTGCTCGCATGAATCAACTCGACTCCCTCGACGAACTCCGCGAGCTGCTCGCCAAGAATCCCAACCTTTGGGAGCCCGACCAACTCTTACTCTTACAGGAATATCTTCCTCATGATCCAGAGGTTGGCATCGTCCGCATGGAGTTTCTCGGAGAGGAACTTCTCTATGCGATGCGAGTCGTCACCCATGGCCGCTTCAACCTATGCCCTTCCGAAGCCTGTAATCCAGTCGAGGCCGGTAAAGAAGGAGCCTGCGCCATTCCCGACCCTCAGGAAACTGAGGCCAGACCGGTTGAATTCTATCCTTACCTCGATCTTCCAGCTGAAGCTCTCAAAGCAGGAAAGCGGATTGTCAAAAGCGCCAAGATGGATGTTGCGGGAATCGAATATCTTGAAACGCCAGATGGTCGCCGTGTCTTCTATGACATCAACGCCAACTCCAATCTCCGAAAGCCTATCGGAGAAGCATTCGGTTTTGACCCCTTCGAACGGGTCGCTGATTTTTTAGAACAAAAATTGCAGAGCATAAGATAGAGCTATAACTTAACTGGACGCTTATATCTTTTTTGATCTCGTTGCGGTCCAGTCGCACCTTCCCTTTACGCCAAAAGAAAATTCCTTACAGTGAAAGTTCCCAATAGTTGCCAATCTCTCCTTCTCTTATTGGCTCCTATCGCCGCTTCCGCTACGCCCTACTCCGTAGAGGTTCTCGCGGATAAGCCGGTGGCTTTTTACCGACTCAGCGAAACTTCGGGAGCCACAGTCGCACTCGACTCCTCTCCCAACAGGAACCACGCCACCTTCGCCGGAGTAGCTTTCCCAACTCTCGGAGTCACCGGGCTGACAGAAGAAGCCGATACCGCTGCAGAATTTAGTGGTAGCTCGACAAGCAAATCACGCATCCTCACTCCACCACTTTTTAATCCCGCTCTCACAAGTTTCACGATCGAGGCGCTTTTCAAAACCGACGCCACTTCCCAACAAGCGGTCGTCCAACAAGACGGAGGCAAAGGACGCACGCTTTTTTTCATTTCTTCAAGTAATGGTGACATTCGCAGTTTCCTTGGCGGTGCCACAAGGAGTAGCGGAACTTCAGCGGTCGTGGAAAAAGTGCATCACGGAGCTCTCGTCTACGATGACTCTACCAACAACTGGACCTGGTATATCGACGGAGTCAACACGGCCTCCGGCACGGTCAACCCAGAGTCATCGAACGGAGGTTTCTTCATTGGAATTCATAAGAACCTCAATGGAAATTACTTCGACGGGACAATCGACGAAGTGGCCTTCTACACTCACCCTCTCCCAGCCTCACGTATCGCAGAACACGTTGCGGCGATAAAAAAACCGCCCCTCTTAAACTCCTTCACTGGGGAACCGATCACTATTACAAGCGGCGACAGCGCCACACTCTCGTGGGACATTGCTCCTGAAGTCACCGCACTTTCCATCAGTCAAGATATTGGTGATGTCCTGCCTCTCACTACAAATGGAATCGGCAACCTCAGGGTCTCCCCGGTCGTCACAACTGCCTACACTCTCACTGCCACCAGCCCTAGCGGAACCGCTACCGAATCCGTGACCATTTACGTCGACGAGCCAGCAAACTTTCGCCTCAATGAGTTCGTCGCCCAAAACGCCGGGCCTGTCTCTGATGAAGACGGGGACGAGACCGACTGGATTGAAATCAAAAACACCAGTAACACACCTAGCGACCTCGCCGGATTCTATCTCACCGACGATCCCACTAACCTTACCAAGTGGCAATTTCCCTCGACTGCCTTAGAGCCTGGCGAACTCATGCTCGTCTTTGCTTCTGACAAAAATCGCGCAGTTTCAGGGAATCAACTGCACACCAATTTTAAACTCTCCTCAAATGGGGAATATCTCGCTCTTGTCGAGCCAAATGGCTTGACCATCCACGATGAGATTGCCCCATCCTACCCTCCCCAATATGTGGGTAGCTCCTATGGTCGTCTCGCAGATGACAGCTCGGGTTACTTTCCCGAATCTACGCCGAACGCAGAAAACAGCACCACGACTTTCAGCGGTTTCGTCGAAGAAGAAGTTCTAGCCGATGTCCCGCGCGGATTCTATGACGCCCCATTTCTGGTCGGACTCAGCAGCTCCGATCCCGCTCTAGCAATTCGCTACACGACGAACGGATCTCCCCCCACCGCGTCCACGGGAACGATTTACAGCACTCCGATTTCCATCAACTCCACAACCATCCTCCGAGCTGCTGCTTTTCGACCCGGAGAAACACCGCGAAAAATCACCACGGTCACCTACCTCTTCCTTGATGACATCATCAACCAACCCTCCTCCCCTTCTGGTTACCCTTCCATCTGGCAACCCGGCACGAGCGCTGACTATGCCATGACGTCGAGCGTTGCTCCTGACAAAGATATTATCGATGCCCTCATGGCTCTTCCAACCATCTCAGTTGCCATGCCCATCGACGATCTTTTCAACAACAATGCTGACCCCGCCACCGGGGGTATTTATGCAAACTCGACCATCGCCCGCGGTTTCCCTTGGGAACGCGCCTGCTCAGCGGAATTCTTTGGATTCCCACACGGTCAAGAACTACAGATCGACTGCGGAATGCGCATCTTCGGGAATGCCAGCCGCTGGACCTCCCGCCCAAAACACAATCTCCGTCTCGTCTTCCGCTCGGCCTACGGCCCTTCTGAACTCGACTTTCCAGTTTTTGGAAACGATGCCTGGCCAGACAAAGTCAATAGCTACCTCCTCCGTGGACAGAATGGCGATTCGTGGTTTCACCCAACTCAGAGCTCACGTAATGAAGCGCTCTATATTCGAGACCAACTTGCCCGCAGTCTGCAACTTGCGATGGACCGCCCAGCCAATTTCCAAGAACACGTTCATCTTTACCTCAACGGAATCTACTGGGGCCTCTTCCACACTCTCGATCGTAATGAAGACAACTCGATGGCGCAGCGATTCGGCGGCGCAAAAGAGGATTGGGACGTCATCAAATCTTCACGGACAAATGGCATGGAAGCGATCGACGGAGATCTTACCGCCTGGAATGCCATGCTCAGCCAGGCCCAAGCCGGACTCGCCGGAGCAGCAGAATATGCCGCGATGGAACAACTGATCGATATCGACAACCTGATCGATTACCTTCTCGTCAATTTCTATGATGGTAATAACGACTGGGATGATAACAACTTCCAGGCAGCGCGGAGAAAAACAGGCAATGACCGCTGGCGCATCTTTGTATGGGACTCTGAACGCACATTCCGCGGTCCCTCTGATAATCAAACCAACAAGAATTTCGCAAACCGGACGACCCGCCTCCACAAAAAGCTCCGAGACAATGCTGAGTATCGTCTGCGCTTTGCGGACCGCATTCACAGACACTTTTTCAACAACGGTGTGCTCACCCCGAGCAACGTCGCCAACGAGCTCGAAAAATGGATCGACACTCTTGAATTGCCACTGATCGCCGAGTCTGCTCGTTGGGGAGATGCGCAACAAGCCAACCCAGTCGGAATGACGCGATGGCAGACCGAAATCAACTATCAGAAAAACACCTATCTCCCCAACCGTACTTCCACCGTCCTCAACCAGCTTCGGTCACAAGATCTTTACCCGTCGGTTACAGCACCAAGCTTTAGCCAACACGGAGGGAATGTGAGCACGGGTTTGCAGCTTACCATGACCGCGCCCGCCGGCACGATCTATTACACGCTCGACGGAAGCGACCCCCGTGATGCCTCCATCGCGAGCCCGAAAATTTCCACAAGCGCAATCAAATATAACCCGAACATAGGCCCCGTGATTGTGTCCTCAACTCTCGCCAAAGCACGCGTCTTGTCGGGAGCAACTTGGAGCGCACTCAATGAAGCCTCCTTCTTCGTCGACGCTCTTCCCGCCGACAGCACTAACCTCGTCATCTCTGAACTCAACTACCACCCACTCAGCGACGACGATGCAGTGGAGTTCATTGAACTCATGAATATTGGTAATGATGCTATCGATCTTAGCGGAGTCGAGTTCATCCGCGGCGTTACTTTTAACTTCGATCAAAATAGCACTCTCTCTATCCCTGTTCTCGCCCCGAAAGAGCGGATTGTGCTCGTTGGGAAATCTGCTGACTTTGCCATCGAATATCCTGGAATTCCCGTCGCCGGAGAATTCATCGGCGACCTCTCCAACACGGGCGAAAACATCACCCTCCTCGCCGCTGACGGAAGCACTATAAAGGACTTCCGCTACAACGACAAACTCCCTTGGCCGACCAGCCCCGACGGCACAGGCTTTACCCTTGTGCTTATCGCTCCTGATCAAAACCCTGACCCTCAACTCTCGACCTCCTGGCGCTCCAGCACCGCCAGAGGGGGCAATCCCACTACTAGCGACGCGCTTCTCTTCACGGGAGAACCTAACGCCGACTTGGATTCTGATGGCATGACTGCTCTCCTCGAATACGCTCTTGGCACTGACGATTCCGCTCACAATCAAGCCAACAACCTTTACGATCTGACTGGTTCGCCAAATCATCTCACCTTCGTCTCACAGCGAAACCTCAGTGCCGATGATACCATTGTTGCCCTTCAAACTTCCTCTGACCTTCAAACCTGGGTCAGCGCTGATGGACTTCTCGAGTTGAGCAAGGAAGAAAACCTTGGCAACGGCAACGCCCGCTTCACATGGTCTCTCCTACCTTCCGCCGAAACCGGAAACCAGCTCTTTGTCCGTCTCAAGGTCGAATTAAGAACATCGCCCAAATAGATTCATTAATCAATGGGGTCTCCCTTTCCAGCGCCATGTGATCGCCCCGGCGTCAAATTGCCCTTTTGATAAGAGTAAATCCCTGTCATTTAGCTCAGTTTAAGCCCCGTCAATTTAGAGTTAAAACTCCCAACCCCCACTTTAGAAGTGCTTCATATCCCGCATGATGAGAAAACTAAACCTGAAGATATACTGCTTAAATAACCCCACGATTTTTAAGGTTGTTAAGACGTCGGACCGTGTCAACAAGCCCATCGACCACCACCTCAATATAGGTTCGCCCCATTGTGGTATCGATTCCATGCCCAGGCACCAACTCGCGAAGCTCAGCAAAAGCTTGGTCGTCATGGCGGAATAACTCAACAAACGCACTTGGAAGCTTCCCAGTTTCCGCGTTGGACCTTAGGAGCGCACTCACCCAACCATCGTCAGAAGAAAGGCAGCCACGAGTTGTAGGCGCAGAACAATGAAATGGTCCGATCTGATCATTCTCCCCCATTTCAGAAATAATTTGTGCATTTTCAGCCATCGAGAGTCCAGAGTCCCCGCAGTGCGCGGCGTCGATGAGCGCTCTGAAAAATGGACGACCAACTTCTTTATTCAAACCATCAAGAATTGGTCGAATTTTTTCAAGTGAAGTGAATGTCGCGAATTCTCCGGGGCGTAAAAATTCGAGGTTCCAATTCTTAACACATGAATTTGCAAGATCTGCCTCTTGGAATGCTCGAAGGTGGAGTTTGATATTTTGTGTGACTCTATCTTGGAAATCATTTTCGTCAGAGGGAGGTGTTCCCTCCATCCATGGCTCAATTGAAGTAGAATTTATTTCAGCTGTTTGGTTACGTTTAGCAGCATCAATGTTGTGAAGTAGCTGAGCCACGGCCTCATCTTCATCCTCTGGATTCATGGGATCAACTCCCCCAACCATCATCACTAATTGGGGCTCGATATTCAGTTCACGGAGATGCGCAATGAGCGCATCTTTCTCCGAGGGCAAGGTGTTTCCAAATGAAAGAAGTTGGATGAGATCAACTCTAACAGGGGAAAGCTCTAGAAGTTTCTTTGTTCCGGAAACCACGACAAATTGTCCATCTTCATCTCGTGGGAGCAGACCCTCTTCGTTTGGAACTAAAGCCTCAAGGACACCAAGGTGGGTCCCGAGAATTCCCAATTTAATCCCAGAAATATTTTCAATTTTTCCCAGCTTCATACTCACCAAACTAGAGATGGTTTAAGGTGAGGTCCAACATGTTATTAAGCTCACATCCCTAAATTTAAGCTTATATATGAATCTTCAGATTCTTATCCGTAGAAATAATCAGATTGCCTCAGTGGGTATTTTTTCCTCTCAGAGCGAGTCACTTTTTGCTATTCTCTTTAACTGTTAAAAACAGATACCTCCCCTCATTTGATCATGCAAAAACTATTCAAATCCAAGAATGAGCCTTTTGAATTTAAGGCTCTTCTCAGCATTGTAAAAATTGGAATGATTTTGGGATCTTTAAATCTCGCACAGGCAACAGTCCTCATTGGGGGAGATATCATGAACGGGAATCTAAATGCTGGTAATGCAGATGGAGATACAACTGACGATAACTTTCAATCAACTCCCGACTGGGTCAATGTGGGGGGTGCTCAAACTATGCAATGCACCCGGACGAATTTAACTTCTCAAGATAGCACTCGCAATGCCGTCTTATCCCTAAGTGGCGATCGTAATTTTGGATCCGAATTCGGCCCTGACGGCTACACCATTAAAGCGGGTGATGTGTTCGACATCCAATATGAATGGCGCGATGCCTACAATTGGAACGATGCTTTAGACAATGTCGCTGTCACTCTTTTCACGACAGATGATGATACGATTGAAGGCAATGCTACCCCTCTAGTGGTCCACCTCTCTGGACTGAGCACGACCGATAGCACCTACGAAACTGTTAATCATGATGGGGTCTACATCGCCACAGCTGACGATGTTGGAAAAAAGCTTTTTCTAGTTTTTGCAGGAAAAGCCGGTGAAGGGAGTGACACAAACGGATTTGCTCGATTTGATAATCTTGTCGTGGAAGTAAATCCTTCCTCGACCGTTCCACTTATCATTACAGAAATCCAATATGCCCCTGAAACATCGGAAGTCACTTTAACTTGGCCTAAAACTAACTCCTCGTCTTACCGAGTTAAATACTCCACTGACCTCATAGACTGGAGTAATGAATTGGATGACGAAGTCCTTAGCGAGAGTGATGAAAAACCCGAAAATCCATCGGAAATTACCGTAACATTTTCACTTTTTGAGGGTATTAAGAACCAAAAATATTTGTTCTTTAGAGTCGAACATTAGTCTCCCCCCACTTTAGAAAGTCACCCAAAGCTAACAGCGTTTTTGCGACCGTGTTGGGATCTACGTAACCATTACTGGCTGAAGCACCACTCTGCTTAGTAACGCTTTTAATCTTCTGGGACAGCCGTGATAAAAACAGATGCAAGTTTTTAACTCTCTCTCTCCACTATCACAACTCTGCTATTGGGGGTAGGAGCGATAATCATTTGACCGTCTGATCCGGGCATGCAATTTTATGCATCTTCTTATGAAAGGCTTTTCCATCCTCTCCTACTTTTTTCTGCTTTCTATTCCGCTTCTAGGCGAAAAAGTCACCATCCAGAAGATCGGCGGGAAAGTCACCTTACTCGTCGAAGGTGAACCCTTTGAGGTTCATGGCGTAGGCGGTGATGGAGACTTAGGAAAACTTAAGGCGAGCGGGGGAAATGCTGTAAGGACCTGGGGTATCGATGAAAACACCCAAGCCATTCTTGACGATGCCCATATCAAGGGAATCAAGGTGGCCCTCGGCTTCTGGCTTGGCCACGAACGCCATGGCTTCAGCTACACTGATTGGGACTCTAATGTCAACCAAGCCGAGAGTCTCTTCGCAGCTGTCAAAAAATACAAAGATCACCCGGCCCTTCTTCTTTGGGGGCTCGGAAACGAAATGGAAGGATTCGAAAAATCTTCCAACCCCGCTATTTTTACTCAGATCGAATATCTAGCTCGTAAGGTAAAACAGATCGACCCACACCATCCGATCATGACGGTCACTGCTGAGATTGGGAAAAAGCAGATCGAGGGGCTCAATCGCTTCTGCCCAAGCATCGATATTCACGGAATTAATTCCTACGGTGGCGGACCTTCGCTTCCCAAGCGATATCGCGATGGCGGTGGATTGAAACCTTACCTCATCACTGAATTTGGCCCTGCAGGAACTTGGGAGCGGCCTAAGAACAAATGGGGGATGCCAGATGAAATCACGAGCACCCAGAAAGCTGCTGCTTATCGCAAATCATACGAAGCTTTCACCGCCGACCCGCTCTGTCTCGGCAGCTTTGCCTTCATGTGGGGGACAAAACAAGAGGCCTCTGCGACTTGGTTTGGCATGCTCCTCTCGACCGGTGAAAAAACAGCTCCGGTCGATGAATTGACTCAGCTTTGGACTGGCATAGCCGCCAAAAATCTCTGTCCTGTCATCGAGTCACTTGAGCTCGGGCAGCCAAATGAAGAGCTCGATCCCGGATCGACAATCACCGCAAACCTTAAAGTCACCGATCCCGAAAACGACCCACTCGACGTGCAATGGATCCTTACTGAAGACTGGAAGGAAGTGGCCGAAGGGGGAGACTTCCGCCTGGCCCCGCCAAAATTCCCTAAAGCAATCCTCCCCGGAACAACGGGCGAACAAGCGCAGATCAAACTCCCCCAGGGCGGTGGCACTTACCGCATCTACGCCTTTATCCGCGATGGCAAGGGCTCCGCTGCGACAGGCAATATCTCCATCAAAATCAAAGGTGAGCGCAAACCCATTCCAGCTGAATTACTCGACACTCCAGTGGAGATTACCGGTGCTTCCCAAAATGGACCCTGGGCTGCAAGTGGCTGGATGGGTAATACGGCTAAACTGAAGATGGACGAAGCCTCGACCGAGAATCCAAAAGTCGGGAAAGAGTGCACAAAGATTAGCTTTCAAAGCGAATCTGGCTGGGCAGGTGTGG
>JAKMGP010000092.1 GCA_022424905.1 Akkermansiaceae bacterium
TCCACCCATTCTCGCAAGAGCTTCAATCACCGCAAATTTCATTTCGCTGGATTCCGACAAAACAAGTAATTCTCCTAGGAGATCTCGGTCGCTCTTAAATTTGTTTTCCTCTCTTCCCAATAAGCTAATTGCGGCAATTTTAAGCGGGCTCGATCCACCTGGCATGCGGACGGTTTTGCGTGCCTCCCCAATCACATGACTGAGCCTTACTGAAGCTTGGGGATGAAGATCAGCCCAATGGCTCAACGATTGGAATTGCACCGGTTGGAAGCCTTCTTTGCCAGGCTGAGAGAGTCGAGTAACCAGTGCTTCTAAGGCGCCATGGTTTTCAGCCCCAGCCACTTTAATGAGCTCGTCAACCAACACTCCTTGATCAAGAGCCCGCTCGGCTAGGGCAATAAAATGATGCGGAGGCGAGCTCATCACTGCCGCCCTAATCATAGGGTCCGCGGCATTATCGACCGCCAAGGCAGCCAGAGCATGGCCCGCTTCAGGTCTCTTTGAGTTGCCTAATGAGCAAGCCACCTGCAAGCGCACTCCTAAATCAACATCATCGATCATCTCCGAGACTGCTACGACTAATTCAGGCTCTTTATCCCAGCGATTTTCCGCAAGACGAACGGCATGGCGACGAAGTTGAGGATGAGGATCCTTGCACGCGGAATAAAGGATCTCCAGAGTCAATCGATTAATTCCATCAAGCACACACAGAGCGTGCAAACGAGCTCTAGGACTCGGATGTTTTAAGGCTATTTTCGAAACCTGCCCGGTCACCGAAACCGCTTTTCTTTCGACAAGAAGGCGATGAGCAAGATCTCGCACAATTCCATTTGGACTTGCCAAATGCCTCACAAGATTTTTGGGAGCAACCTTTGCCAGATCTGGGATTTCCCGGACCGGCTCATCCTTGGGCAAAATACGATAAATCCGCCCGCACTCAGACCCCTTGCGCTCGTGCGCTTTCATTTCTCTTTTCCCCTCGGCAGGCAACCACTCGGGATGCTCAATCATATATCGATACATGTCGACTACCCACACGGCACCATCTGGACCAGTTCGGGCCATCACCGGACGACACCACCTGTCCTCAGAAGCAAAAAAATCAAAGGCTCCTTCTTCTACTCGCTTAGCTTTAAAACTGTAGCCATCACGATCCAACACGACACGCTGCACTAAGTTATGAAAGGGCTCGCAGGTCAAAGCATGCACCTGCTCGTCGTCAAACAAAAGTCGATCACGATAAATCATCGGCGAACAAGCACTCGTGAAACGCCCAGATTGATTAAAACTGTGAAACCGTTTCTGGAGGGATGACGCTGGAAAAACTCGCGGGTTTTGAGGCCGAAGCTGACGACGAATTTCAGGTGGTGCAAAATTAATGTTCCTAGTCAAATAGCGCTCCTCCAAAACATAGTGCCAAAGGGGGAAGCTGTTCTGCACCCCGAACGAATTCCCCCAATCATCACGCGCTCGGCCAAATTGAGAAGGTCCAGAGAGAGCTTCCATCAGCCCCTCATCGGGACGAATTCGAAAGTCCATACTACCTAGTGGTAAAGTGCTTCCTGCTCGCGACGAATGAATCATGGTATTTTTTGCATACCCAGGATGGTGACTCCCATTGGCACCATGAATCCAGTTGTCCAAACCCCAACTCAATCCATTGACTCGTAGCTGTTGATTGCCTTGCTTGAATCCGGAATAGAGCACTTCTTGGAGATCAGCTTTACCGTCACCAGTGGTGTCTTGCGCATAGATCAAATCAGGCGCGGCCGCCACAATTACACCACTACGCCAAGACATGATTCCCGCAGGATAATTGAGCCCTTTGAGAAAAAGAGTCGATTTTTCGTATTTTCCATCCCCATCAAGATCCTCCAAAAAACGCACACGTCCTCCAGGCTTACCATCAACTCCAGAGGGATAATCTGCCATCTCCGCAACCCATAATTTGCCATCAGCCCCCCAATCAATTGCGACGGGATCTTTGACCAACGGCTCACTCGCCACCAACTCAATTCGATAGCCCTCAGGCACATGTATGCT
>JAKMGP010000126.1 GCA_022424905.1 Akkermansiaceae bacterium
AAACGACTTTCCATTCCATTAATATGGCTGAAGAAGAAAACAAAAATGAGGAGACCGAGGTCGATGCTGCTGATGCAGTGACCCCTGCGGAAACTCCAGCCCCTGAGGCGGCTGCTGAAGAAGCAGCCCCAGAAGCCACCGATGCTCCAGCTGAAGGTGATGCTCCTGTTGAGGGTGAAAGTACAGCCGAGGGCGAAGACGCCCCGGCACCGAAGGAAGAGAAGAAGCGCGATATTTTTGCGGAACTTCTCGGAGAAGAGGATCCTGACAAGGTCAAGGTCCATAAGTCGAAAAAGAGCAAGAACGTGACCAATGGGATCGTTCATGTCACCGCGACATTCAACAACACTACCGTCACAGTCACCGACGAGCGTGGAAACACTATCGGATGGTCTTCATCTGGTAAGATGGGCTTCAAAGGGTCTCGTAAGAGTACTGCTTATGCTGCACAGGTTGTTTCCCAGGACGCTTGCCGGCAGGCAATGTCCCACGGCCTAAAACAAGTTTTGGTTCGCGTGAAGGGACCGGGTGCTGGACGTGAGTCCGCTGTTCGTGCCGTGCAAGGTCTCGGTGTGGAAATTAGCGGAATTCTTGACGTTACTCCAATTCCTCACAATGGATGCCGGCCTAAAAAGGCGCGTCGTGTCTAATTCTTCTCAACCCTAAATTTTAGAAAGACAGATCAATGGCACGTTATACCGGCCCAAAAGATAAGGTTAATCGTCGCTTTGGAGTGCCCCTCTTTGGGCCATCCAAAGCTCTCGAGCGCCGTAATTACCCTCCAGGTCCTCATGGACTCCGCTCCGGACGTCGTAAAAAGTCCGACTATGCAATCGCTCTTGGCGAAAAGCAGAAACTTAAGTTCATCTATGGTGTCCTTGAGAAGCAATTCCGTGGATACTTTGCCGAGGCTAGCCGCCGTCGTGGAATCACAGGGGACATCATTTTGCTTCTTCTTGAGACTCGTCTCGACAATGTTTGCTACCGTCTCGGATTTGGAAATTCCCGAAATGCGGCTCGTCAGCTCGTTAACCACGGTCACGTGACTGTGAATGGCAAGAAGCTCGACATCCCGTCCTATCAGGTTCGCGCCGGAGATATCATCAAGATTGGTGATCGCGCTTCGTCGCAGCAGCTAGGACTTCGCATGCTTGACTTGACTCAGTCGGTTCCTCTTCAGGACTGGCTCACTTTAGATCGCGAGAAGATGGAAGGAACCGTCTCACGTCTCCCTGAGAAGGAAGATGTTGACCCACCGGTCAATCTCCAGCTAATCGTCGAACTTTACTCTCGTTAAAGTTCTTCAGCCTTTCCAAGCTCCATCCCGTCTCGGTGGGATGGGGCTTTTTTCTTTTAGGGGTGCCGGAACAGTCTTTTTCTGCCGGGCGGGTGGTGGCTATTTGACGAGATGGTCCTTCCGAGTCATCACTTCAGAATTCTATTCTTGTTGTGTCGCAAAATACGCTAAGCTCGTCATTATGAATGGTTTTCTGTGGCTGGTTTGGCTGACGGTGATTATCGGGATTGCGATTTGGGCATTTGGGAGCCAAAAACGGTTGAGGCACAAAGCGCTTTTGCAGGCAGGGCCTCTGAGTGATGAAGATCTCAGTTTTCTTGAAGATCATTTCGATCTTTATAAAACGATACCACGTGAGATTAGGAACCGTCTGGAACCCATAATACAGGTTCTGATTGCCGAGAAAAATTTCGAAGCCTGTGGAGATCTTGAAGAAGTAAGCCGCGAAATGAAGGTGGTTATAATGGCGCAGGCGGCCCTCCTTTTGGTCGGACGCGATCATCGGCTTTTTTCAAAGCTGCGCACAGTTTTAATTTATCCAGACGCTTTTTCTGGTGGGCGTGAAGATGGAGATAAAACTGTCCGATTGGGCGAGAGTTGGCAATCGGGCACAGTGATTCTTTCTTGGCGCAGTGTTCAGCGTGGTGGCGAAGATGAACGTGACGGGCGGAATGTTGTTATTCACGAATTTGCGCACCAATTAGATCAGGAGAATCGTCACGCTGATGGCTTCCCGGTATTAAAAAACCGAAATGCCATTGGGAATTGGTCACACGTTTTTTCCGCTTCTTACCAAGATTTTTGTCAGGATTTAGATAAAGGTCGTAAGACGGTCATGGACCCTTATGGGGGAACGAATCCTGCTGAGTTTTTTGCGGTGGCGAGCGAAGCGTTTTTCGAGAAAGCCAAACAATTGAAACGCGATTACCCTCAGCTGTACGTTCAGTTAAAAAACTATTACGGACTAGACCCTATTGCTTGGAAGTAAGTCTGAGCTATCGATGGTATGGTTCGCCTCTTTTAATGGTGTAGGCTCGATAGATTTGTTCGAGTAAAACAACGAGAGCAAGTTCGTGTTGCAGTGTCAGTGGTGAAAGGGCCCAGACCTCATCAGCCTGGCTCCTGAGGTCTTCGGTATGGCCATCGGAAGCTCCTATAAGGAGAGAGATCGCTTTGATGCCTGGATTTATTTCCCAAGTGCTGATCTTTTTGACTAAGTTTTCTGTGCTCCAGGCTTGGCCACGTTCATCAAGGGCAATACGGAAAGTGCCTTTTGAACGCTCAAGAAGATGGGATGAAACTGACTGAGAATCTCCGGCCTTAAGGTAGATGAGCTCGACTTTACTCCCTCGTTTTAGTCGTTTGAGATATTCTTCGATTCCACTTTTGGCATAAGTCAGAGCGGGTTTGCCCGCAGCGAAGATTCTCCAATTCATTAGCTGAAAGTATCAAGAATTACTGGGTTTGGCGAATTTTCCCTGACTGGTATTCTTAAATACTATTCTTCTCCGAGCTGTCATTGTTTTAAGAGGCACAGCGAAAAGGTTGGCGAGGTGGATTGTTATTTTTTTGGAGAGAGGTTTGATTTGATGGGTTTAATTCTTAGCAAAACTTGGGTTCCAATCTTGGGGAGGTGGGTGGGATTAACTTCCCATCGAAGGGCGTGGTTTTCGTGTCCGTAGATTTGAGGTAGGCAGAGGAGCTCATCGCCAAAGGTTGAAAGACTGATGACGCTCCCGCTCTGGTCAGCGAGGTAAGTTTTTGGGGTGTCGTCCTGACCAATGAGATGTGAACCTGCGAAGAGGAACACTTTAAGGCGCTTCCTTGTTTCATCTTTATCAGGCTCCCCGGCATCATCAAGGCGATGGACGAAGTCGGAAAGTGGGAGTTCGATGGGCTTATTATCTTTATTGGGGATGACCAAGGATACCGTGACGCCACTACCCTTAGGGGGGAGATCAATCCAATGTTGATCGTCGCCCTCCCCGACGATTTTCCTGATTGCGGGATGACCAGCCTTCGCTCCAAGAAGAAGAAGAGCAGTATGAATATGGCTGGGCTTGGCTTCTACAGCAATGATGGCTTCGTGTTCTTTGGTGCCTTTGGTGCAAGCAATAAATTCAAGAGAGCCTTCGACCAGAGTAATGGTGGAGGTCACGTCAACCGCTTTAGCCTCGAGATTAATGCGGATGCCGGGTAATTTTAACTTTTCCAGGGTGTCTTGATTAATCTCTGTTCCGTCACCTAAGAGAGGGCCGGTAAGGAGGAGGCTGGTAATGCTACGAAGAAGAAAATTCATCTAATTGAGGCTACGTAACTTGGGAGAATCCTTCGAGGTTTCAATTTGTTTAATGAGTTGACCAACCGTCTTAATAATTCTTTGGAGATTTCGTTTTTCACGATGGGCTAGAAGCTCTTTTTCAAGCTTCTTTAGCTTTGGGAGCATTGGCTTGGCAGCACCGCCATAGCTGGCGAGAGCTTTGAGACATCTTGGAATCCGCGCAGCCTTACCCCATTTCTGGATCTCCATCACTTCGAAGCAAAGAGGCATCCCCTCCTTGATGCGATGTTTTGCGAGAATATCGAGCCCGGAAAGACGAATCCCGCTCGCGAACATAATCCCGCTGGGAGAGGGGGTCTTAATAGCTCTTGCGATTGCAGGGAGTAAGGGGCTGATCTCGTCATAAGTTAGCTTTCCGTAAATTCGGCCAACTTCGCTTCGCGCGCGGCCATCCTCATTTTGCAAAGTTGCTGCGATGGCTTTATGAAGAAGGTTTCTGTCGACACCATCGAGTGAGTTGCGGAGCATTTTACCGAAAACTGCAAAGCTGAGGTAGCGTTGCTCCATACCGCGAGGATCATCTTCCGAAGTGGGCTGCGCTAAGAGGGTGAGAAGCTTTGGAAGAGCCGACATCGCAGGCTCGCCGATTTTGGCGAGTGCTTCGGCCGATTCAATTCGTAACCAAAGATCTTTATGATCGAGGTTTTTGCTAAGAGCGTCCACAGCTTTGGGGCTTGGTTTTTTTGTGTGGGCAAGAGCTTGGGATGCGCCGTAGCGGGTCTCAAGGTCGTTTGAAGCAAGCATTCGAATGAATTCCTTATTCGGGCTTACTCCTTTGCGGCCCAAGGCCATAGCTGCTCTTTCGCGAACGATTGGAGACCAGCGACTGAGAAGCTTGAGCAAATCCTTTTCGCTAAGCTTATCGTAGGTTTCGTTTCGATATTTATTGGACCATCCTCGACCATCGGCAACTGTGTCGGAAGCCTGAGGTTGGTTGAGCTGTGGGATTAGAGGTTTGGATTTCCCTGTGATATAAAGCTTTTTTAAAGGGTGTGCGTAGGCGAGAAGGTAAGCTCCGGTGCAGTCCCAATTCGCATAGCTGTCGTTGCGAGTACTGGGTGGTCCTTGATGCACAAAGGCCCCCTCGTGAGTTCGGGCTAGATCAAAATACCAGGAGCCAAATTCTTGCATCCATGCCCCGGTAGCATGTGGCCCGGAGAGCGCAACGCCTGGAAGTGACCAGAGGATGTTAAAAAAGTTCCCGGTATGGCCGGTGTCTCTTTCCGATCCGTGGGAGGCAAGGCTCATACGGGAGAAGAATCTTGCCCCTTCCGGTTCGTTATTGAGATGGAAGAGAACTGCGGCTATGCCGCATTTTCCATTGTCTTCATGGGTTTGATACCAAGGTTGGTGATCCCCATAGGGAATTGCACCTTTGCCAATGTAAAATCTCAGCAGCTTCGTGCTTCTTTCGACCGCGATTTTCACCTTGGGGTCGGTAACGCCGGCCTTTTGGGCTAAAATCAAAGAGTTGGTTAGCGTAAGCCCGGGTGCATTCATCATTCCGTAGCCGACGAGGCGTCCGTCCGCCCCCGCAAATTTATGGCCCCAAGACCCAACGATACTCTGGCCTTCGGAGGCTTCAAGAGCCAGTCGTTTGAGGCCTGGAAGAAAGGCTCTGTCTCCGGTTGCCATAGTGTACTCGGCAAGCAGAGTGATGGCGTAACCATAATACCACGTGGCCATAGAGTCGGCTCTGTAGTTCGAAGCCCATTCCGCCTCTTTCTTGACAATGCCAAGGTAGGTTTGATTGCCGCTTGCGAGGAGGGCTAGGGCATTGAGAGAACGGATGATTGGGTTTTGTCGGCGATTTGCGGAATCTGAAATTTTTTCAGCCAGTTGTTTGCAACCTCTCTCTAGAATTCGTTTTGATTTAGCACAGTGGTAGGGTGCGGTTAAACTGTAGCCTCCAAGAACAGTAAGCTTGAGCGAGACTGTTTTGCTCTTGCCATCGCGCCACCGTAAAACCTTTAGGAGTCCAGACTTTTCTTCTGCAACCGTTAGTGCCTTGCCGAATTCAGTCCGTGGATCATAGGAAAAGTTTTTGTCTCCGACTCCTAGAATAACATCGCCAACCTTGAGGGGGCCATCGGCAGGAGAATTAGGGCTAATCTTTGTAATGGCAATTTGTCTAGCAGTAGATGTTTCCATTTTGTCGCTGAACATCCATCCACGGGCGCCGGTGGCCCCAAGGTTCCAGTCGTGTGTCGCTCCTGCAGGAATCGAATCTCCCTTTGTGAAGTCGGGTAAGGTTATTTTTACTTTTGGGCCAGCCGCCCAAAGTAGTGGGGAAGATGCAATGAGTAGAGCAGGGAACAGAGTGAGCTTTGTCATCATGACAGGTGTGATTACGAAAGAGAAAGGGTCAACTTTTCTCTAATTAAAAGATTCTCTTTTGCACAAATGACCGAATTAAATAGAAACTGGACACCTGCCCTGTGATGGGTAGGTTTAGGCATGTCTCCTCTCAGAATTCTTTCACCATCTGAACAAGTTGCAGACCATCTTAAGGGTGAGCTTTTGCGTGGAAGGTGGATGAATTCGATTCCGGGGGTGCCGAGCCTCGCTGCGGAAATGGGGGTTAACCGAAAGACTGTGGATGCGGCTTTGAGGCAATTGGATTCAGAGGGGGTTTTAATTCCGCAGGGGGCAGGCCGAAAACGCTTGATTGGTTTCCTGCCGGAAGATCGGAGTCCGGCGCCGCTGACGCTTGGGATCCTTCTTTATGAAATGTCTGATAAGCGGATCGATTATATCCTCGAGATCCAGCACATGTTAATGGAGGCAGGGCATGCCCCTTTTTTTGCTTCAAAGTCTTTGGTTGATCTTTCTTTAGACGCGAATCGTGTCAGTCGGCTGGTGGAAGCCACAGAAGCAGATGCTTGGATTGTGGTTGCGGGTTCTAGACCGGTTCTCGACTGGTTCGCTTGTCAGAATTTCCCAACTTTTACACTTTTTGGAGGCTCGCGTGACCGGCGTTTTGCAGGTGCAGGTCCGAATAAGAATCCAGCATATCGTGAGTGTGTTAGCGCTCTTATTGAGCTTGGCCATCGGCGAATAGTTTTGCTTGCGAAAAGCCAGAGGCGGAAGCCAATTCCTGGCGATTCGGAGCAAACTTTTTTAGATGCTCTAGAAGAAGGGGGAGTTGAAATCGGGGAGTATCATTTGCCGGATTGGAGTGATCGAAAAGAAGGTCTCCTATCTTGCTTAGAGTCGCTTTTCAAGGTGACCCCTCCAACAGCTCTCATCATTCAGGAGGCCCCGGTGTTTGCAGCGGTCCAACAGTTTTTGGCCAATCGGGAACTCAAGGTTCCCGATGATGTTTCGCTTATTTGTTCTGATCCCGATCCAACTTTTGCTTGGTGCGAACCCACTATTGCTCACATGACTTGGCGTTCACGGCCGATTGTCCGGCGGATTATTCGTTGGGCGGATAAGATCAGTCGTGGAAAGGAGGATTTGGTGAAAAGTTTTGCAAACGCGGAGTTTATCGAGGGTGGTTCATTGGGGGCCGCGAAGGATTAAAAGAAGAATTACGCTCCAGAAAATTCTGGACTGACGCACTAAACTCCGTGGGCCTCTGCCATGGAACGCGGTGACCTGATCCTGATATAATGAGGTGCTCGCTGTTTGGTAGTAGTGAAGTTGCCTCCTTTGCAAGGGCTGTGAATTTTGGATCATGGCTTCCTGTGATCCAGAGAATCGGGCAGGTGATTTTAGGTAATTCTGACCGAAGGTCCCTCTGGTTTCCGAGCGACCAATGAAGAAAGCTTTTAGAGATGATTTCTTGGTCTTTAATATCAGCTTGATGGAATTCTTCGGGGGGTGATAAGAGGACCTCTTGCTTATTCCATTGATTGACGAAAGAGGTCCAATTTTTCCTTGAAAGATTTGCCCATTCGCGGTCTTCCCCTTTCCTTTCTTCCTGCCCTGACATTAAACCTGGGTGAGCGCTAACTATAATGGCGGCCCTCCATTTTTCAGGCGCTGCAGTCAGTGCGTGAAGAGCGAGTCTTCCACCCATCGAATAGCCGAGAATGACATCGCCGAATTCCGCATCTTCGGAAATCACTCGACCGGCTTCGATGAGAGTGGGTGTGGAATGATCAAAGAGGCGCCAAAGATCAAGAGCGTTGACCGATTCATTCAGTTCTTGGCTTAATATTTCCCAAGCTCGGAAACTCCCAACCGCTCCATGGAGACAATGAATCATGGGTTCCAAAATCCAAAAAGTTGACGGGCGCACCCGATTCCAAAAGATAATCTATTTTTCCAAGGCTTATTCGGCTCGAGGATACGCCAGTTGTTTTTTTCTCCAATTCTTCGCATGTTTGGAAGTGGATTTACGAGGGTCTTTTCCTCACAAAGATAAAGGAGAGGGAGATCTGCTTTCGAGTCGGTGAAGCCCGCGAGACCATCGGTTATGCCAGCTTTTTTTAGCCGAAGAACTTTTTCTTGGCCTTTATGGTTCTCTCCGATGATTTGAGGGAAGAGAGGGGTTTGTTTACTCCAATCGAATAAGGTGCCATAACTTTGGTCAAAGCCCAACTTCAGTCCAATTCCCTGGACCCAAAGTTCAGGACTGGCAGAGGACAGGATCAAAGGGTTTCCTTGTTTCTTGTAGTAAGCGATCTCTTTCAGAATTTCTGAGTAGGGGAGCTTTGGAAGCCACTCATTGAGAAATCCTTCAACATGTTCTTCTAGCTTAGAGTGGGGCATCTTCCATAGATAGGAATGAAAGACGCGTTTCATCCCACCTGCTCCGAGAACTTTATTGAGAGGTAAAAAGCAGAGGAAGATAAGAGTGAGTAGGCGGCGTGCTGGTTCCTTTTTAAGAACGTAACAGCGAAAGACCAGTTGGGTGTCCCACGGAATGATGGTTTGATCTAAGTCGAAGAGGATGGGGCTACAGCTTTTCTCCACACCCCGAAACTTAAAGAGTTACGGACAAAATGGAATTTCAATCTGAAAATGATAAGGTTATCGTTCCTCCGTGAGGTTAATCTTCTTTCTATTTATGGCCCCCATTATTGGTTGGGCTCAGATTCCTGTAGTGCCTGTCTTGAATCAACTCTTTCCTGATTTAGATAAAAACCCTGGTGATGCAGAAGAGCGATTTACGCTTGCGAGTCATTTCGGTGCAGAGCAAATCCGCGATACTGCGGTAAGATTGAAAGCTGAGTGGACTCTTCTTGATGGCACGGAAGAGTCGTCAGAAATCGATTTTCTTTTGTTCCGTGAACGAACCCCTATCACGATTACAAATTTTTTGGGTTATGTGAACAGAGGGGATTATACGAATATGATCGTTCATCGATTGGTTCCAGGATTTGTGATTCAAGGTGGAGGATTCACAATTGTGAATGGCGCAGATGGTGGAATTGCGGCCGATTCTGTTGCAACGCAGCCGACGATTAGAAATGAATTTGGAGTGTCGAACACTCTTGGAACAATCTCGATGGCTAAATTGGGTGGCAATCCTGATAGCGCAACCAGTCAATGGTTCATCAGCACTGGGGCTAATTCGGACAATCTCGATTCACAAAATGGTGGCTTCACTGTCTTCGGCGTAGTGAGTCGAGAGAGCTTTGAGGCAGCTCTTGAGCTTGATCGACGGCAAAAATTTACGCTCTATGATCTTGGTGGTGCATTAGGCAGCACTCCTTTGATCCGAAATACCAATAATGCCAACTTCACTGCTGAGAGGTTCTATCGTTTCTCAAGTGTCGTTGAGGTGCCTTTGCCGGAGGGACAAGCTGGCACCGATCCTAATTTGAGTTACTCGCTCATTTCTGGTTCTGAAGAGGGTGATCCGATAGTGGAGATTTCAGAGGGTGAACTGGTAGTAGGGTTTCCCAATGCGACGTTCGGCGGAAAGAAGAAAGTGATAGTGCAAGCCGAGGATTCTGTAGGAAATACGGTAGTAGATACCTTTGAAATTGTGATGGAGGCTAATTACGAGTCGTGGCGGAAAGCGGTATTTCCAGCTGAGGACGTCGAAAATGATCTTCTCACGGGACCCGCTGCAGATTTTAATAACGACGGCGTCGACAATTTAATGGCCTTCGTTCACGGTTTGGAGGGTGGTACAAACGCGATAAATGGGCTGGGGGGGCCAAGTTTGGTGCTTGGGCTTTCAACGGTGGGCCTTGAACTTAAGACTGGCTTAATTGAGGGGGTTAATTTTGGTGTGGAAGTTTCGACCGACGGCAAAAGTTGGGTAGCTACCGAATCTGCACAGACCACGAAAGAGAGCGCGAATGGAAGGACGGAGCTCTTCACGGTAGCGAGGCCGGACGGGGAGGCTCCTCAATCATTTTATCGGCTGCGTTACACACTCAACTAGTTGATGCTCTTAAAGCTAAAAATTTCACTTCTTTTTGTAGGGGCTATTCTATCAGGGAGGGCGGATTTTATTGCCGCTGACTTTAGAACCACTAAGGGAGATTTTACGGTTTCTCTTGATTATTTGAACTCTCCACTGGCGGTGGCTAATTTCATACAATTAGCGGGTAAGCCCGATGATATCTTGGAGACTCCGGCGGGGGTGCCTTTTTTGGAGGACGCTGCGCATTATACGCAATCGTATTATCGCCCGACCATCGAATCCGATGTTGCGAGGCTCCCACTGCGAGTTGAAAGAATCGAATCAACCCCGACCAAGAGGGGATTCTATGCGATTTATCAGAGTAACACCTACATTGGTGGAGTTGAAGGCTTTGCCTTGCCAAATTACCACGCGGATATCACGGGGGAAGACCGCATTCGATTACAGCAAATAAGCTCTAATCCGACGAAGTATCGGATCACCTTGAAATATCCGAGATCATGGTTGGATTCCCGTGAGCTTAGAGTGAAGAAAGCGCCGATGTATCGAGCGATACGGGTGAATCGAGTTGAGACAGGTGTCCGTTTTTTTGCTGGAAGTATGACAAACGATCCTTTGGAGCATCCGGGATATCATTTCCAAGACGAGTTGGTTCGCAATTCAAACAACTTAGCTAATCCTTTTGGCTTCCCGTTTAACGTAGCGGGAGTTCTCGCGATGGATACCCTAGCCCCGAATCGGAATGGAAGTAGATTTTTCATAACTGCGGTCGCTGTCCCTTCGTTTAACGGCCAATACACCGCCTTTGGCCAAGTTGCGAATATCCCCGGATTAAATGTGGTGCGGAGTATTGCAGATACTCTTAGTGGTGTTGATGGGGCTCCTGATGAAGAAATGGTCATTCTTGATATTACGTTTCGCCGTGGCGGAATTACGGCAAATGCTTTTATGGAGGGTTATCATCAGGGGTTTTTACCAGGTGAAATTGAGACGCTGCCTTTATCCATTGAGCAAAATGAAGATGCTTTTGAACTGGTGATTCCACTTCGCCCTAAGAGCCAAAATTCTCTCTACTCGACTTCTGACCTGAGATCGTATTTGGGTGGAACTATCGAAGCTCAACCTCCAGAGCAAACCTCACCGGAAAGAATTGATCTTACGGAGATCCTTGCGTTTGCTCCTAAGACATTCTTTAGGGGGTTTTCAACTGCTATGCCGACTTGGCCTTCCGCAGAGATTGAGCTTAAAAGGGCTCGCCTGTTGCTGAGTGCGACATCGGCTGGCGACCGAGGTAAATTGAACATGATCTTCAACGAAGGAGGAACCGGAGGCACTTATTCGATTGATATGAATATTGAGCAAAACGCCTTTGGGGATGATCCTCAAGTGATTCGTTCTGCTGGGGCGGGCACTTTTGCTGCCACCTATGATTTTTCACGCAGTCCGTATCTAGGTGTTTTAAAGATCACAAGTTTTACAGGTCCCTTAAATGCTGATCAATTTTCTCTGCATTTCGATTCAAGTCGATTTGCTAATAACCCGCAGGTGAATCCTGAGACCTTGGTTCGCCGTTTCGATGCTCGGACTACCGATCCGCTCGTTCCTTTTTTGGGCTACAGTGGAGTGTTTCAAAAAATTCAGTAAAATGATCACTAGAGGAAAATTTATCAGGCCAGCGGAGCCCAATGAACTGGTTCCAAAGGACTACTTCTCAGAAATCAAAATCAGCGATTATTTTTTGAGGACATGTCCGTTGGAGATCGATCTCGGATGCGGTGATGGGAAGTTTACGTTAGAGATGGCGGAACATTATCCCGATCGAAACTTTTTGGCAGTTGAGAGACTTTTGGGGCGTGTTAGAAAGGTTTGCCGTGGTGCCGAGAAGCGGGGGCTTAAAAATGTTAGGGTCCTTCGCTTGGAAAGCTTGTATACTCTACAGTGGCTTTTGCCGCCGTCTTGTGTCGATCGCCTTCATTTGCTTTGTCCGGACCCTTGGCCCAAAGCCAAGCATCATCGTCGCCGGCTTTTCCAAATTCCTTTTCTTGATTCGGTTGTCCGGGTGCTGAAGCCGGGAGGAGAACTTTTGTTCAAAACGGACCACGACGACTATTTTGAGTGGAGTCAGGAACATCTTGCAGAATACTCCCGATTAGAAAAGTTGGCTTGGCCTGATAACGCTTTCTTTTATCCGAAGACTGATTTTCAAATTCAATGGGAAGCGGAGGGGAAGCGTCTTCAGGGGCTTAGGGCTCAAAAGGCGACTTCCTAAGATGATGATGATCCTCTAAATCGTTGCGGCCTCGGTATAAGATGCCGGTGCTACGAGCCCGGCGGAGAGAATCATTTTCCCCGCTTCTTCGAGTGTCATATCACTTGCGAAGACTTTCTCGTCATCCATAAGAACTACGAATCCCGTCATAGGATTGGGCGAGGTCGGGATGAAGATGGAAGTTGTTCCCTTGCCCGTCTGAGGATCAACGAAGTTGCCGGTAATGAAACCAATAAGCCGGCAGCCCGGGCTCGGGTATTCGACATAAGCAACCCCTTTGAACTTTTGAGGTCCACCAAGATTTCGGACCGCATCAACGAATTGCTTGATGGTAGAATAGATAAATCCGAAGAGAGGGATACGGATCATAAAATCATCGATCCAGCTACTCGCCTTCTTGCCGGGCCGGTTTGTGACTGCAATTCCCACCAAGAAAAGTAGGGCGAGGGGAATGAGAAGCCAGAGAAAGTCGTCACCTGGAAATCCCTCAATTGACCAAGCGCCTTTTTCGGATTCGGGCACTCCCCTTAGAAGATTGAGTCCTTTCAGGATTCCTATGATGATGGTGAGGCCGATCTTGTGGAGGAGGCGGAAAACGAGAACAACAATCCAACCGGTTGCCAAAATAGGAACGACGGTCGCCATTCCTGCCAAAAAAGGTTTGAGGACTTTCTTTATTTTGGGGTGACGGGTTTCTCGCGGACGCCCAATCGGGTTGATGTTTTCTTCACTCATTACTTTGGTAAACCTGACCATGGAGTTTGTCATCTGACAACCATGAGATTTGTTGGATGACAGATCTTCTGTTAAGGTGCTAATCTTTCTAGGTGAGCCAACCGATTTCAATCACCGTTTTACAGCGAGTGATCGTGTTGTTGTTTCCTTTGTTATTTGTTTGTTTTTTTGGGCTGGATGTCGCCCGAAACAAACGCGATTCAACACCTAAGGATGCTGGGTTGGGCCTTAAAAAGGTTGGGAGTGCGGAATCTTCCGTAGCTTGGCAGAGCGGAGGGAAGGGAAGTGATAATGTTTCGCCAATGAGCTCAATCAATCAGTCTGACCATTCTAGGTTGTCTTACCAAAAGCTCACAAATACGGCTGTGCTAGAAGCCTCTTTTCATTCGCGGTATCCCGATCTGCTTTCTCAACTCTGTGAAAAAGAGAGAAGGCAGCTTGAAGCTTACTTTGTGCACTTAGGGTCCGTGACGAGAATGGATCAGCCTTGGTTATGTTGGGATGAAGGCGTTCAGCGAACTAAGCTAGAACTCTACCATGAAGTCGAAAAGTTTACTGGTTTGTCTGGGGGGGCATATGAGGTTTTGGCTAATCAATTTCAGTCTGAAGGACGTTGGTCTAAGACAGCCACAGATGGCTTTTCTTTTTCTGCTCAGGGTGATTCCTCGATTATCACGTGGAGTATTGTTCCTGATAATACGACATTACCCGGTTTGATGAATCAGTCTGCAGTTGGATCAAATTTCCGATCATGGATGGCCTCTCTTTATGGAGGTTCGATAAGTGGAGCTGCTGCAGATCAACCGTGGTTTGATGTGTTTGAAGGTGCTTTCGAAGAAATGGCAGCGACCTGTGGGTTGACCCTAGTATACGAACCAATAGATGACGGTATCGAAGTGAATTCATCGAACCCGGGTGAATTGGGGATACGTGGTGATATTAGAATTGCGGCGAGGGGCTTAGATGGAAATAGCGGAAATCTAGCAATCGCTTTTCCACCTGATCATGGAGACATGATCTTCGATTCGAGTGATGGAATATTTCAAATTACCTCGGGTAGCTCGATTCGCCTTTTTAATACAATTACTCATGAACTGGGGCATAGTCTGGGGTTGGCGCATGTATGCCCCATTAATCGAACTAAGTTGTTGGAGCCAAGTCTGACTACTAGTTTTCGGGGCCCGCAGTTTGATGAGTTTCAATCTTTGCAGCGCCTTTATGGCGATCGCTTCGAATTACATGGAGACTTCCGCAACAATGACACGGTGCGAGCCGCTAAGCCAATTGAACTAATTGAAGGCTCGCGGATCGAGTTTTTGAGGTTGAGTATTGATGATGATAGGGATCAAGACTTTTACCGCTTTGAAGGGTTAATTGGTCAAAGGTTAAATGTGGAAGTTGTTCCTGGTGAAGGGGCTTATCTTGAAGGAGGGGAGACTGATGCTGGTTGCTCGGAAGGAACCAGATTTGAATCTGGAAAGGTTCATGATTTATCGCTCCAAATTTTTGCCGAGGACGGAGAAACAATTCTTTTTGACGCTGCATCGGGAGGTCTTGGAGATTCGGAAAAGATAGAACAATTTCGGTTGCCTGCGACTGGTTATTTTTATCTAAGGGTTTCTGGTGACCAAGCGAATGCGGCACAGATCTATGAGTTAGAGATGGAGCTGATGGCGAGGGTGCCGGCGCCGTGGTTGAAATTGGTTGGTCATAAAATCATCGAAGAATCAGGAACAATTAAAAATGGTCGCCTGGATCCCGGTGAGACGATCCGCTTGGCGATTGAGGTTGAAAATAGTGGGGAACTAGAAACTGGGCCACTTGCAACTAATATTTCAGTTTCGGATAATGGGGTGCTCTTTAATCAATCAACAGCCTCACAATTGGAGCCTGGTGAAATGGGGGTCATTGAGGTTGTTGTAGGGACAACTGGAAGTTGTGGAGAATTCTTGATGATTAATCTTAAGATTGAGGGTGAGGCAGGGGAGTTGCTAAAGGAGAATCTGGAATTCGAAGCCGGGGTGTTGACTCGACCAGTCGCCTTCAATGTTGACTTTGAAAATCTGAAAGGTTTACCTGTCGACTGGAAATCTAAGACATTTGGATCAGGTGAAGAGTGGGAAGTGGTTTCTTCTCGTTGGGATTCTCCGATCCAGTCAGCTTTTGTTCCGGGGCGTGATTCAGCTGGTGAGGCCTTTCTCCTATCTCCTGTCTTTGAGCTGGCCTCTGGTGGAGGTGATTTATCTTTCAGCCATCTTTATCGTCTTGAAGCAGGTTTTGATGGGGCCGTGCTTGAAGTTTCAAGGAATGGTGGAGAGTGGGTTGATCTATTGATTGATCCAAGTGTCATTACGAAAGGAGGATACAATCGCAGCATTCGTGAAGGGTTTGGTTCTGCGATCATGGGGCAACAGGCTTGGTCGGGTATCCTTGAAGTTTTCATGCCAGTCTCGGTTAAGCTTCCTGTAGCGTGGGCTGGTGAGATGCTTCAATTCCGATGGCGAGTGGTTCATGATGCCTCTTCGGCGCGCGATGGATGGTGGATCGACGATGTGAAAATGGAAATGTTGACAGAAGATTGTGAACCACATCGCCCCGAGGTCACGCTGGCTCTAAAAATTGGAGAGCTTGATGAGAATTATCCAGATTCTTCTGCAATTCTAGCACTGGAAACAAATCTGCCACTTGCCTCCTCGCTAAGTATTCCACTTGAGCTTTTAGGAAGTGCGACTTTTTTGGAAGATTATTTGATCAATCCTCAGGTTTTTTTACCCGCGGCAAAGGTTTCCCTCGAAATTCCGGTTAGGGTGATTCCAGATTCAATAATCGAAGGGGCCGAAACAGCTTTAATTCAGATACCATCGGGAGACCCTGCTTTTGTTGGAGGGCGTAATTTTTCGGTGCCATTAATGATTTCCGACCTGTTGAGTGTCGATACTTGGAGTGCCTTGTTTTTGGGAGGCGAGGTTAATCTTCTGGCTGATTCAGATGGTGATGGCTTTAATGAGCTCTCAGAATATGTGCTCGGAACGGATCCGAGTTTAGCCAAGGATAGACCAACCTTTGAGTTGATTGCAAGAGACGAAGGGTTTATTTGGCCCTTTGGGCGACTCCCGAATCGGCCAGATGCGACTTTGAAAATTGAGGGTTCAAGCGATTTGGAAAATTGGGAGGTTGTTGAAGTGATCAGAGTTGCTGAGGGGTTCGAGATTATACCAAGAACCCAAAAGTCTTATTTTAGGCTCAAATTCTCGCTCAACTGACCGAGTTCCGACTTCCTTTCTCTGCGTGATTTGGCAAGACAGTCCCGACATGAATGCTGTTGATCTTGCAAGCTCTGCGCAATCCGACCCCGAACCACCTGCTGGAATCTCTCTTGGCCAACAAGCTCTTTGGCTGGTTAAGGCGGGGCGCTGGGATGATTCACATGATCTTTGTCAGAATGTTCCCGATCCTGATGGAGCTTGGATTCATGCCTACTTACATCGAGAGGAGGGGGATCTTGGAAACGCGTCCTACTGGTATCATCGTGCAGGCAAGGAGATTCCGGCGCCAGGAGTGACTCTTGATGACGAATGGTCTCAAATTTTCCAAGCAATTTCACAGTCTACGTAATTTATGCCAAAGTCTGAAAAGAATGTTCGCCGCGCTGCGGTTTCTGCCCTGAGAGCTTGGGCGAAAGGTCATGCCTATGCGGACTCTCTTGTGGAACGCCACTCTGAGCGTAACCATTTGTCGTCATCGGATCGTGCTTTTCTAAAAACAATTTTACTCGGTGTTTTGCGAAATCGGAGTTTGCTTGATCACTGGATAGGAATGTTTCGAAAAGGAAAATTGGACCCTGAAACTCGAGATGTTTTACGGGTTGGTTTTTTTCAATTGCTGATTTTGCGGACTCCGGACCATGCCGCGATTTATGAAACTGTGGCTTGTGCTCGCAAGCCAGTGCAGGGATTAATTAATGCGGTTTTGCGAAAGGCAGCGCACTGTCGAATGAGGCTGTTGCGCGAGCTTCCCGACGTTGAACTTCCGATTCAGTTTTCGCATCCCCACTGGTTGTGGAAACGTTGGAAGAAGCTCTTTGGTCAAAAGGACGCGGTCGCGTTGATGGATTGGAATAACCTGCCTGCTGAGTCTTATTATCGACCTAATCTTTTGAATCCGCCACCTTCGGGGAGTCCTGAGCCGGGGAGCGCCAAGGAAGCGGTGGAAAATGGTCACTATTATGTGACTGACCCATCAACGTCACATGCGCCAGAGCTATTGGCACCGAAGCCAGGTGAGACAGTGCTGGATGCCTGTGCGGCCCCAGGCGGCAAGGCGATTCACTTGGCAGGATTGATGAAAAATGAAGGGCGTTTGATCTGCATGGATTCTAATGAGAAGCGACTCCCGCGCCTTAACGAAAACCTAGAACGGTGCGGTGTGAAAATTTCTGAAGTGTCTTGCCATGATTGGACCAAAGCTCCACCGGAAGAATTGCTCGAAACTTGCGATGCTATCTTGCTTGATGTTCCGTGTTCAAATACCGGGGTGCTGCGTCGTCGCGTGGATGCGCGGTGGCGGATTCAAAAAATTGATCTAGAGAAATTACTCGTGATCCAGAATCAGATTTTGGAACAAGCGATTAAGTGTCTCAAGCCAGGTGGGCGGCTTGTCTATTCTACTTGTTCAATCGATCCAGAAGAGAATATTGATGTCGTGACTCGCTTTTTGAAGAGACATCCTGCCTTTACGCTTGAGAAGAGTGATCAGCTTCTACCTTTTAAAGATCAATCCGATGGAGCTTTTGCTGCTCTTCTTCAGCAGAATTCCTCCTCTTGACCCCCGTGGTGTTTCGGGATTAGTTTGACTAACCATAATACTTTATGAAGGCATTACTTCTGTTAATCCCGATTGGGATTTTTTCTCAATCCTGCGTGCTTCCAATTTCAGAAGAAGCTAACGGAGGCTATCTCAATGGTTTTCGTTCAGCGACTCCGACTAATGAACGCCAACCGATGGCTCATGAGCGAGGGTATTGGGATGGCGACGCTGTTGAGGATCCTCCCTCAATCCGAATTAACCGAGATGAGCAAAAGGCTTATTTTTACAAGGGTAGCCAAGTGGTGGGAATGTCCCCGATTTCGACGGGTACTTCAACGCGTGCCACTTCAGCTGGAACCTTCAAAGTGACTGAGAAGGACATTGACCATGAATCTTCTCTTTATGGGGTCATTCGAGATCTAGCCACCGGAGAGATTGTAAATGATGATGCCGATACGAGGAAGCATCGGGCAGGTCCGGGGCAGGTTTTTGAACCTGCTCCTATGCCTTATTTCATGCGCTTTAATGGCGGAGTTGGAATGCACGTCGGGCACCTTCCTGGTTATGCGGCTTCTCATGGTTGCGTAAGAATGCCCAAAGAAATGGCGATTCGCTTTTATGAAGCTGCGAGTGTTGGGACCCCGGTGATCGTGGAATAGAATTGA